>NZ_JAUFQR010000001.1:4003040-4310966 GCF_030409875.1 Chryseobacterium tructae
TATAGAAAAGCTAAGCATCTAATGGAAGCCCATATAAGGAATCATTTTGCATTTGCCTTCACATTTTTTACAAAAAAAAACCTTCAGAAATTCTGAAGGTTTTGATTTTATTTTTTGATTGATTCTTTCTTCCAGTTGGATTTGAAATTACAATTATCGTAACGCCCATCAATGGAGATGAAAGTAACTGGCAACTTGGAGTTGACAAATTTTTCAACCATTTCGTTTTTCTTTTTATTAAGAGCCATCTGTTTGATTCGGCTAAAGTCTGTTTCCAGAGTAATCTGGTGTGAAGGAATCACATCTTCAAGCTTAATGATTTTTACAGCTTTTCTTCTGTTGTCTTCATCATCAAAAGCAGAGGTAATGTCTCCTTTATTCAATCCTGCCAATTCGTAGCTGATTGTTCCAGGAATACTTTCTCTTTCAATTTTATCAGAACCATCGCCTCCAGGAATTACTCCGGCATTGAATTTAGTTTTTTTATCATCTGAGAATTTGAATGCAGCATCCTTAAACGTCATCTTACCATCAATAATTAATCCTCTGATACTGTCTAATTTTACTTTTGCAGTCTTAAGCTCTTCTTCTGTAGGTGTTGCTTTCAAAAGAATGTGTCTTGCATCGTATACTTTACCCGATCTCTTGATTAACTGAATAATGTGGTATCCGAATTCAGATTCAATAGGATCTGAGATATCGTTTCCTGAAGGTTTAATGCTGCAGCTTCAAACGGCTTTACCATTTGTCCTTTGTTGATATTCTTATATAACCCTCCATTAGAAGCGGAACCTTCATCTTCAGAGTAAATTCTAGCCTGGCTTTCAAAAGTTTCTCCACCAAGAATATCTTGCTTAATCTTTTTCAATCTATTGATAAGATCTTGCTTATGCGCTTCCGTTAAGGTAGGATACATCATGATCTGAGCTAGGGTAACTTCGTCTTTTACCTGTGGCAGCTGCATTTTATACATATTGTAAAAATCAGTTACCTCATTAGGAGTAACGTCTGCTTTATCTGTAACTCTCTGATATTTTGCCTGTCCGTAATATTGATCCGTATCGATTTTTTCGATAGCGTTTTTCATTTCGTAGGCATTTCTGAATTTATAAGCAGTTAATAATGCCTTTTCATCCGGAAATTGAGATAGCAACTGACGGTATTTTTGATTGGCCTGCTCTTTGATCGCAGCAGAACGGTTTTCAATTAACGTATCTTTTTTTGCTTCGTATACAAGAAGTTTGTTGCTGATAAGACTTTCAAGGAACTCACACTTGTCTGTGTTAGTAGCTCCCTGTTGTTTCCCATAATTCATCTGCTCGGTAACATCCGATTCCAAAACAATTTCATTTCCGATCACAGCAGCAATACCATCCACTAAATCTCCCGGTTTTAGCTGGGCGTTCATCATATTAGAAGAAAATATCATGATGAAAATCCCAAGAAGATAAGTGATTTTTAGTTTATTTGTCATTTTACTATTTTAACAAGTTGCAAATTTAGAATTCTTAACGAATTTTACTCAATTTTTTATTATAAATATTTCTTAAAAAGACTTATTTACTGCAGTTCAACATCAAATGTCGTCAATTCTTTAAATTGTCTCAATCTGTTGAACATATCTGATTCCTGTACTTCCTGAATTCTTTCTGTTCCGAATTTTTCTACAGTGAATGAAGCCATTGCAGATCCTACGATCAAAGCAGACTTCATGGTTTCGAAATCAATTCTTTCTTTTTTAGCAAGATAAGCGGCAAAACCTCCCGCAAAAGTATCTCCTGCTCCTGTTGGATCGAAAACATCTTCTAATGGAAGTGCCGGAATAGCAAAAACTTTATTATCGTGGAAAAGTAAAGCTCCGTGCTCTCCTTTTTTGATGATAACATACTCAGGTCCCATTGTGTGGATCTTTTTAGCAGCTTTTACTAAAGAATATTCTCCAGAAAGTTGTCTTGCTTCTTCATCATTAATTGTGATTACATCTGTTTTTGCAATCATATCCATCAGAATATCCAACGCACAGTCCATCCAGAAGTTCATCGTATCAAGGATGACAAGCTTAGGACGGTTGTTCATTTTTTCCAACACGGATAACTGAACTCCAGGGTGTAGGTTTCCAAGTAATAAAATTTCGGCATCCTGCATAGAATCTGGGATCTTCGGATCAAAATTCTCCAATACGTTTACTTCTGTAGCCAAAGTATCTCTGGTGTTCAGATCATTGTGATATTTTCCAGACCAGAAGAATGTTTTTCCTTCTTTTACGATTTCAATTCCTTCGATGTTTACTTCTCTGTTTGTAAACATATCAAGGTGTTCCTGTGGAAAGTCTCCTCCTACTACAGAAACAATACCAGATTTAACGCCTAAAATAGATGAAGTGATCCCAATATAAGTAGCAGCTCCGCCTAAAATTTTGTCCGTTTTACCAAATGGTGTTTCAATTGCATCAAATGCAACACTTCCTACAACTAAAAGTTTCATATATTTTTCAATGTATATTAAAAGTAATTATTTTTTCCATTCAAAAGAATCCAGCAGGTGCTTCATATCGTTTTTGATATAGTTCACTGCAGGAGCCAGAGAGTCCGGCTTCGGTCTCGTATTAAAGTATAAGTAACCAGTTACGAAATGTTTCGTACTGTCTGTAATGTAAAATTGAAGATTGGAAGCACTTTGCCCCTTCAGTTCATAGAAATTCCCGTATACTTTTTTTTCGGGATATTCAAAGGATTTTGTATCTATAGAACTGGCTTTAATGGTATGTTCGTAAACCATCTTTTCAGCTTCCCTAATGTGTTCTGCAAAGTCATTTTGTATCGGGTAATAAGTAACGAAAACTTTTGCTTTCATTTGAGGATAATTCAGATAATACCAGCAAGGTTTTTTAGCTGCTGTAATATTAGCAAAGTCCGAATACTCGAAAGTATAGGCACAGTTGTTTTCAAACTTCTGGTATTTCGGTGCTGGATATTCCAGACGCAGTTCTCCGTACGGTTTCGGAACCGGGTCTTTTCCACATGAAATTAAAAGCAGTGATACAAAAATAAATATGACTTTTTTTATCATTTTGCAAAAGTACAAATTAGATTTCAGATTTCGGAAGACAAATTTCAGTCTTTCAATGAGTTTTGAATGTAATTTTCCAGAGGCTTTGGAAAGGATTTTTCATGGGAACCCTGAACGTCTGTAATCTGGTATTGATTTTCAGTGATAAAGCGATTCCATATCTCTTCTGAAGTCACCTCAACATTGAATATTTCAATGCTTAAATTCTTGTGTGTCAGCTTATGAGTAATTGTTTTTGATCCTTTAATAAAAGGTTCCATTTCAGCAGAAATAGAGGTTGGAAACTCAAATAATTTTTTCCAGATAAAATCTTCTTTTCTCTGACGGATCAGGAATTCTCCATTTCTGTGAACAAAATAATAGGTCAAAGCCAGATCTTCCGCCTTTACCTTTTTTGTTTTAACAGGATAATCGGGTATTTTCTGAAGGGAAAAAGCCAAGCAATCTTCATTAATCGGGCATTCACCGCAAAGTGGATTTTTGGGTTTACAGATTTCTGAACCGATATCCATCATAGCCTGATTGAAATCGCCCACGTTGTCAGGCATTATTAGAGCCGCTAATTCTGAGAAATAAACAAATGCCTTAGAGTTTGAAATATCAAAATCATCGGCAAAGAAACGGCTGAGAACCCTGTAAAAGTTCCCATCTACAGCCGGAATTCTTCCTCCAAAGCAAATGCTTGAAACCGCTGCTGCTGTATATTTCCCAATTCCTTTCAGTTTTAAAATTTCTTCGTACTGATTCGGAAATACACCATCATAATCATTCATGATCTGTTGGGCTGCTTTATGGATATTGATCGCTCTTGAATAATAGCCTAAACCTTTCCAGTACAGTAACACTTCATTTTCCTCAGCGGTAGCCAAAGTTTTTACATCCGGAAATCTTTTAATGAAATTATTATAATGATTCAACCCCTGATTGATTCTTGTCTGCTGAAATACAATTTCACAGATCCAGATTTTATAGGGGTCTTTTGTCTGTCTGAAAGGCAGATCTCTTGCATTATTCCGATACCATTCCAAAAGCCTGTTTCCTACATGAAGGAATTCTGAGGCTGTAATATTCTTTTCCAAAAACCAATCAATTTAAGTCACTGAAGAGATGTTACTCCTTCATCCTGTATTATTTCAGGAACGCAAAGATAGGTTTATTTTATTTTTTCTTCACAGAATATACAGATGCTCCTCTCAGCCACTGATATTTCAGGTTTCTGTCTTTTGCTATAAAACGATATCCATCCAGTTTTTTCAGGTAAAGATACATGGAGTCTTCTTTCAGTTTTAATTTGTAAGGAGATAGGAACATCATGGGCATTTCTAAAGTAGAATCTCTAACTGTTTTCAATACTTTTCCGGATCTTACTTTATAAAGGAAAAATGATTTTCCACGACCTTTGGAGCTGTCTGCCAGCTTTACATTTGAGCTTGCCAGTACCAATTCGCTGCCGTCAAAACATTCTTCTTCATCCATGATATACGCCTTACCTTGCTGACGTTCATCTGCAAAAAGATCTTCTTCATATTGACCTGGACTTTGGTATTTTTTTTCACAACTTACCAAAAGAGCCATCAATAATAGCGGCAAGCCAATGGCCAGTTTAATATTCATTTTAATATTCATAGGTATTGGTAGAAAAAAACCGATGTAAAAAATGCATCGGTTTTTATTATTTAAATAAGGTGTTATTATTCCTGAGTGTATTGAGCATCCCATTCGTTACCATCATCTCCTTTGTGTCCGTCTAGTTTAATAACGAAACTTTTTGTAGGGAAATAAGGAGTCATACGGATATCAAGCCATACTCTGTCTTTGTTTACTCTATCCTGCTCGAAACGAACAATCTTGAATTTCTCGATCAATTTATCCGGCCCTTTGATATTATCAAGGAACGTTACTATTTGTCTTCTCAAATCGTCTTCGTTTTTAGCATTCCAGTTTTCGAAAGCTCTTCTGTTTAAGAAGTCTAGTAATACTTTAGTTACATAGTCGAATACACGAACTACTGAATACGTCTGAAGACCAATGTTGTCTCCTGTAAATAATGTCTTCGCAGAGAAAGCCATAATTTACCATATTCGTTAACCATTGGTACAAGACCCATTTTTTCCAACTGAGAAATTTCACTTTTCTTCAATTCGAATTTCACGGCATCTACTTCGTTGATATTACCGTGCTTTTTACCAGCTGCTACCTGAGACATAAGAGTCTTATGGATTTTTCCTGCTAATGAAGTGGAAGGTGGAAGTTCTACGTTTTCTTCTTCCCCTACTTCTTCAGCTTTTCCACGACCTACTAGCCAGTTACACGTCATGATCACGTTACTTCTGTGAAGTTCACCACCTGTAAGGTTTGCAGAATGGAATAAATCTACAACGTCATCCGGCTTATCAAGGTTCGCAAAGTCTGTAACCATCATTACTTTGTTCTCGTTACAGATTTTAGCCCACTTTTCAATAACTTTATTAGATCCTAAGTATCCAGGGATAGCAAGGAGTGAGTAGTTATCTCTAAGGTCTAAACGGTCGTAGTAATTTTTGAATTCTTCAGAAATAGCATCAATGAATAAAGGATTGTCTAAGTCTGAAACCTGATCAAGGCTTGCGTTTACAATACTTACGTTATCCACTTTATCCAATTCTGTATTTTTGTAGAATTGAGCTACAGTTCTATAGTTGGTTTCCAACATACGAACTGCGTCTAGTGTACTTTTTAGGTTTTTCTTTAAATTCTGATCAGCTTGTTGTGCTTTAGTTTTGCACGTATCAGCCATTTTATCTGCAGATTCACTTCCTTCTAAAAGGCTTACCCAAAGGTTGATCTTCTGAAGAAGTTCTTTTCTTTCTTCTGATTTATTGTTATCGTTAAGGAAGATTTCTTTCCTTGCTTTTCTGGTTGGGTTCATATTGGCGATACCGTCTACAACGGATTCAACAAAGCCAAAACCTCCCATTTTATTGAGCTCTGCAAGCGGGTTCCCTTTCGGTTGCCCTGAGTGTTGCTGCTGCCCTTGTTGTTGGCTTTCTTGCGCCTGTAATTTGCTATCCATGATTTAATGTAAGTCTTTAATTATTTTTCAAGTTCTTGTGCTACTTCTTTCAATACATCGATGAACGCCGCTCTAGTTTGGTCGTTCTCCAGCATATTACGAAGAATTTTATTGGTTTTTAACTGACGTACAATTTTATTGTACTGCTCCTGTTCCATGCTCAGTTGCTGAAGATAATCAGATTTTTGAGTAAGGCTTTTAGGAGTAAAGTCTCCAAGATTCTGAAAACGGAATTCTTCATCAACCACTCCTCCATCTTCTGTTTCGTGCTGTACTGCCACAGAAGGCTGGAAATGTTTGAAAACATCTTCCACGGTTTTTAATCCTGTTACAATTTCAGGGGTATAAGATTCGTCTGTTGTAAGCTGGCTTACTATCAGTGATTTATTTTCCTGTATTTCCTGAATAGCTTCATTAGCGTCTACTTTTACCTCGTTTCCGCCAACACCATAATTAAACATTGCCATATTATTATTATTTTGAGATTTACTATTTTGGTTTAGATCTGTATTTTAATAATTTACAAGTAAATTGAATTCAATACAAATCCAGAGTTTAAATTTAAAAAAAAACTGTAACATACAAAATTTTGTCAAGATTTTTCTTATCTATTTTAAATTTGCGCCCATTTATTTAACATAAAATCAAAGTCTTATGAAGTCACTAAGCTATGAAAAAATAAATAAAAACAAACCATGGAAAGATAAAATAAAATCCTGATCTCTTTTAGATTTATAAAAAATATCCAACACATATTAAAATAAGAATTCTTCTGATGTAAGGAAAAAATATTCATTATATTTAAGTAAAGTAAACAGAGTAATGAAAGATGTAAAGATTGCGTTTAGAAAACCAATATATCCTGTTTCGGAAGCATTAGAACAGTATTTGGAAAAACATAACAGAACGACCAAGATTCACTTCTTATATGAAGATCTGTTAAGGTTTAGTGACAGTATAAATATTCTGGATAAGGAAGGCAAAGATACTTTATGGCTCGGTGTCATGTACCCTGAATATGAGTTAAAGAAATAGAGGCTAATTTAAATAAGATATATACCCTTCTTCACTCTGATGGAGATGAGGCTACTTTACCGTACCTGGCAGTGGATACCATAGACTTTTGTACTTTCGGAAATTCCAAACCTTTTCGAATTCGGGTAAGAAATATCCTGAATGATAATTATACTAATTTTTATATTAAGCAGGCCGATGCTTCCCGCATATATGGTCTGGAGCTTGAAGACTTGCTTTCTCCTAATCGAATTAATTTTCTGATTTATAAAAATACTTTAATAGAAGAACATATTTTAGGGATTCCCGGAGATGTATTTATTCAAAAACATATGCCCCATTGTACAGATTTGGAAAAGGCACAGATCTCTAAAGAATTTGTAAAATTCAATGAGCGTTGCCTTATTGGGTTATTGGGTGATATGCGCTCCTATAATTACGTCATTATCCCTATACACGATTTTGATCAGGTTATTTATAGAATTCGCCCCATTGATTTTGATCAGCAAAGTTACGAGGGGAATTTGAAGGTTTATCTTCCCCAATATTTCAAAGAAAACAATCCGATGGTTACAATGGTACTGGAAAGACTAAAGCCTAATTCTATAGAACAATATCGGAAGGAAGTACGTTCTCAAATTGTAAAAAGGGTAACCAGCAGTAAGAACAGATTTGATGAACTCATTTCTATTATGAAAAAAGAAGATCTTGCCCCGGAAGCCAATGTTACAGAGCTAAAAACGGCATTGCAAAAACTCACCTATGATATCAATTTCAAATATTGCAAAACGATGGGAGATATTATAGAAACCGGAATAAAGTTTGTGATCCGGAATTACAAAAAGGCATATTAAAAAAGAATCCATCTCACATTACATGGGGATGGATTCTTTCTTTTCTAACAATTTTTTGGTACTCTTACCAAATTTTTATTCTCTCCTCAGGAGCTTTGTACATTTTATCTCCCGGTTTAATATCGAATGCTTTGATAAATGAATCCTGATTCACCAATGGCCCGAAAGCTCTGTACATTCCCGGAGAGTGCGGATCTGTTTTCACCTGGTTAATCATATATTCATTGGTTGCTTTTGTTCTCCAAACGGTAGCCCAGCTCATAAAGAATCTTTGATCCTGAGTAAATCCACTGATTTTTCCTGGGTTTCCTTTATCTTTAAGATACATCTGAAGGGCATCATAGGCTACAGCTACCCCACCTAGGTCTCCGATATTTTCTCCACTTGTAAATTTACCATTCACAAAGCTTCCTTTTACAGGTTCATAAGCACTATATTGAGAGGCTAACTGACCTACTTTTGCGTCAAAGTTCTTACGATCAGCATCTGTCCACCAGTTATTAAGGTTACCATCACCGTCGAAACGAGAACCACTGTCATCAAAACCGTGAGATATCTCGTGACCAATTACGGCTCCAATTCCACCAAAGTTTACTGCAGCATCTGCATTAGGGTTATAGAAAGGAGGCTGAAGGATTGCTGCCGGGAACACAATTTCGTTATTAGATCCGCTATAATAAGCATTTACCGTTTGCGGAGACATTCCCCATTCAGTTTTATCAACCGGCTTACCTACTTTATCAAGATTTCTTTGATACTGCCATGCCGATACATTCTGTAAGTTAGCATATAATGATCCACCTTGTTTTGGAGATTCTACTTTTAATTGACTATAATCTTTCCATTTGTCCGGATATGCGATCTTCACTGTAAATTTGGATAATTTTTCCTGAGCTTTTACTTTGGTTTCAGGAGACATCCAGTCGATATTGGCAATATGGGTTTTGAATGATTTTAAAAGGTAATCAATATAGGTTTCCATCTGCTGTTTTGCTTCCGGAGTAAAGTATTTGTCTACATATAATTTCCCAAATGCTTCTCCAAGAACTCCGTTCACAAGAGTTAAACCTCTTTTGTTCATAGGGCGTTGCTCTTTTTGCCCTTGTAAATCTTTTGCATAGAAATCAAATCTGATTTGCTCAAGGTTTTCATCCAGGTTACTAGCATTTCCATTAATCAAATGGTATTTAAGGTAGTCTTTTAGTAATGGCAAGTTTTTCTGTGTGATGAACTGATCCATGTTCTGGTAGTATTTCAGCTCGCCAATGATCACTCTATCTGTATTAACCCCTGCTTCTTTTAGATATTTTGCAAGGTCAACATTTTTTACTAACCCTGACAATTCCGAAACATTTTTAGGATTGTATCTTAAATTAGCATCTCTGTTTTGCTCCAATGTTAATAGATAGTTCGCCAATTGCTTTTCAAAGTCCACTACATTCTGTGCAGCCTGGCTTGAATTTTTATAACCTAAAACACCAAATAATTTTCCAACATAAGCCTGGTACTGGCCTAATGTCTTCGTATTGGCTTCGTTTACTTTCTGATAATAATCTCTTCCTAAACCAAGATCCGGTCCACCAAGATATACCGCATTCATTTTAGAATTCTTCATATCGGCTCCGGCTCTCCATCCGTAAAAGGAGTTATCTCCTAATTTTGTAGCTTCTAAAAGATATTTCTGAAGATCATTAACACTTTTGATAGCCTCTATTTTTGCCAGATCTGTTTTGATAGGATTTAATCCATCTGCATTTCTTTTAGCAGTATCCATAAAAGAAGCATATAGACTTTGGATCTTCTGCCCTTCAGAACCTGCAGGATATGATTCAGTAAGAATTTTATTTAAAATATCCAATGAAGAGTCATCTACATTTTCTCTCAAAGCATTGAAAGATCCCCAATTGGCTTTATCTGAAGGAATTTGAGTTGTTTTCACCCAATTTCCATTCACATAGCTAAAAAAGTCATCCTGCGGACGGACACCTGTATCCATATAAGATAGATTGATCCCTTCCTCTTTTACTTCTTCTTTTGCCGGCGTTGCTACTGTTGCTTTAGCCTCTGTTTTTGTCTCTGTCCCTGCAGTCTTTGCTGCACCACACGAATTTAGCAATACTATACCCGAAAAGGCAAGTATACCAATATTTAGCTTTTTCATTGAAGATAATTTTTGATTTTACACAAACTTATCAAATATACAAACTTTAATGATATGTAATGGATATAATTATTCAATGGCGTTTTGAGGTATGTGGACAAGTTTTTAGTCTTGGGTAGAAATAGTGTAGGCAGGCCATCCCGTCAAAATTCAGAGAATTTTTGACACCCTTCCTGAGGAGGTAATAATGGCACTTCTTTACGGATTATGATCTGATTGACTATTGTTCCATTTAGATGGTATGTTTTGGCTAAAGCCAATGGAAAAATTTAATCTATTTTGGATGGGCTAAAGCCCATCTCTATTGATCTAGCTAAGCAAACATTGAAATTTCACCCACAATGTAATCTATAATATAATCCCTACAACCTGCTGCCTACAATCTGCTACCATCTAAAAAAACAAAAACCGCCCATTACTGAGCGGTTTGTCTATTTTACCAGATTTTGATTCTGTCTTCCGGAGCTTTGTATAACTTGTCTCCTTTTTTCACGTCAAATGCTTTGTAGAATGCATCAACGTTGATTAGCGGACCGAAACTTCTGAAGTAACCCGGAGAGTGCGGATCTGTCTTCACCTGATTGATCATATATTTTTCACTTGATAAAGTTCTCCAAACGGTTGCCCAGCTTAAGAAGAATCTCTGATCCTGAGTAAATCCACTGATTTTCCCTGGATTTCCTTTATCTTTCAAGTACATTTGAAGTGCATCATAAGCAATGTTCACACCACCTAAGTCAGCGATATTTTCACCGTTTGTGAAAGTACCATTTACAAATGTTCCTTTTACAGGCTCATACTTATCATATTGAGAAGCTAGTGCTTTTGTTGCTTTTTCGAAGTTAGCTTTATCTTCCGGAGTCCACCAGTCTACTAAGTTCCCTTCAGCATCAAACTGAGCTCCTGAATCATCGAATCCGTGGCTCATTTCGTGACCAATAACAGCACCAATTCCACCGAAGTTTACAGCAGCATCAGCTTTAGGATTGAAGAATGGCGGCTGAAGAATAGCAGCTGGGAAAACGATTTCGTTATATACTGGGTTATAGTAAGCATTTACAGTCTGTGGAGTCATTCCCCATTCTGTTTTATCAACCGGTTTTCCAATTTTAGCTAATTCTCTGTTATATTGCCACTCACCGATATTCTGAAGGTTTTTGTACAATGTACCTCCTTTCGATTCTGGAGTAATTTCTAATTTTGAATAGTCTTTCCATTTGTCAGGATAAGCTACTTTTACAGTGAATTTATTTAACTTCTGTAGTGCTTTTTCCTTAGTTGTAGAAGACATCCATGCCAGATTATTGATATGAACTACGAAACTTTTCTTTAAATAGTCGATTAATTCAACCATTTGAGCTTTAGCTTCAGCAGGGAAGTATTTTTCAACATATAATTTACCGAAAGCTTCTCCAATATTTCTATTGATCAATTCAAATCCTCTCTTGTTTAAAGCTCTCTGCTCCTGTTGACCTCTTAGATATTTACCAAAGAAATCAAATTTCATATCTCCTAGTTTTTCACTTAGGTAAGAAGCACTTCCGTTGATCATGTGGAACTTCAGATAATCTTTAATTACCGGAAGATTCTGAGCATTCACTAATTTATCGAAGTTTTTATAATACCCTAGTTCACCGATGATTATTTTATCAGTATTTACTCCTACTTTTTTAAGGTAAGCCGGAAGATCTACTCCTTTTACCAAAGTAGAAAGTTCAGCCATTGTCTGAGGATTGTACTGAAGTGTATTGTCACGGCTTTGCTCGTTAGTCAGATATGTTTTTGCAATGCTTTTTTCATAGTCAACAATCCCTTTTGCTGCAGCATCTGCATTTTTATATCCTAATTCTTTTAGCATTGAAGCTACATATTTCTGGTATTCAGCAATAGCTTCCGTATTCTTTTCATTTACTTTCTGGTAGTAGTCTCTCCCTAATCCAAGAGAAGCTTCTCCTAAGTAAACCGCGTTCATGTTAGAGTTTTTCAGGTCAGCATATACTCCCCATCCGTAGAAGTTGTTTTCACCTTCTTTTGTTACAGATGCTAAATAATTCTGAAGATCAGCCATATTTTTGATGGCATCAATTTTATTTAGGTGATCCTGAATAGGCTTGATACCGTCAGCGTTTCTCTTCTGCATATTCATGTAAGAAGCATATAGATCCTGGATTTTTTTCCCTTCGCTTCCATCTGCAAACTTATCTTTCAAAAGAGAGTTCAGGATCGTCATGGAATTGTTATCCGTATCCTCTGCCAGTTTATTAAAGCTTCCCCAAGTCGGTTTATCGGATGGAATTTTCGCTGTTTTCATCCAAGTTCCACTCACATAGTTATAAAAATCATCCTGTGGACGCACTGAAGTGTCCATTAAGCTAAGGTCTAAGCCTTTATCCGTATTGTTTACTGCTACTTTAGCAGCTGTACCTTGTGCACTCATCGTATTTTGAGAGCAGATCCCTGCTATTAGAAACAAAGAAAGCGTTAGTTTTTTCATTATGATAACAATTTTTACAATATGTATGATTTATTTCTTATTTGTTACTTTTTTGTAAAATAATTTTTAATAAATGATGGAAGCTGGAAGATTGGAGCTGGAGGTTATGAAAATCATAAAGAAAACTACTCTATTTCTTTATATCTTTTAACAAAGTTTATTCGAACTCTCAGTAATAATACGACTAAAAGTAACTTTCAACCTCCAGCTTCCAGCCTCCTTTTAAGATTCTGTTATCTCCTTTACATTTCCTGTACGTTTCAGGAATCCCCAGGATTGCATTTCGCCTTTCAATGCTTTTCTTAAACTTTTAAATAATACAATATACATCAGCCATCGATATCCAAATCTTTGCGGAATGATATAGAGCAGATTCGTTAATTTCTCCCGTTGCATAATGAATGCAATCAAAGCCAGTGAGGCATCTACCAAAAGGAAAAGCAGATAATAATTAAATATCTTTCCTCCGTTTCCTGATAATAGTCCCAAGAACATAATCACGTCAGCCAATGGTGAAAAGAACGGGATAATATACTGGAACAATAAGATGTTCGGCATCGCCCAAAGTCCCAATCCTTTATATTTAGGATTAAGGAATGTTTGTCTTTGTTTCCAGAACATCTGCATAATTCCATAAGTCCAACGGAAACGTTGTTTCAAAAACTGTTTTACGGTTTCCGGAGCTTCTGTTACCGCAACAGCACTGTTTTCATTGGCAACGGTATAACCAGCTTTCAGGATTTTCACTGTAATATCACAATCTTCTGCCAGCGTATCGGAAGAATACCCACCTGCTTCAAGAATTACAGATCTCTTAAATGCTCCGATAGCTCCTGGAATTACAGTGATAGCATTGATGTTTGCATAAGCAAGTCTATCAAAATTCTGACTGGTTGTATATTCTATAGCCTGCCATTTGGTTAGCCAGTTCACGGTATTTCCTACTTTCACATTTCCTGCTACTGCTGCGATTTTCTCTTCAGAACCTGCATTCAGAAATCTTGCGATCAGATATTTCACAGCATCTTGCTGCAACTTGGTATCGGCATCTATACAGACTACATATTCAGCATCTGTTTGTGAAATTCCAAAGTTTAGCGCGGTCGCCTTCCCCCCATTTGTTTTGGTAAATATTTTTAACGCCGGATGATCCGGAAATGCTGCTTTAGCTTTTTCATAAGTGGAATCTTTACTTCCATCATCCACCATAATGATAGTAAAGTTCGGGTAGGTCTGCTTTAATAAATTATTTAAAGAAGAAACAATATTAACCTCTTCATTATAAGCAGGCACAATAATGGAAACCTTTGGATAGGATTCTAAAATAGGAAACTCTCCAAGCTTTTTCTCTTTTTTTCTTTCTTTAAAAGCCCAGTACGCCATCAGGATCAATCTTATCAATCCTAGCACTATGAAAATCGTGAATAGAGCTACCAAAAAGTGACTGATTCCATAAATTGCAGTGGCCAATACCAAATTAAGCTGCATTACATAATAAGATTTTGTTTTCGGAACTTCCGGCATCAGTTCACTTTTGCTTTTATGCAGAATACTGGCTAGATTGGTAAAATGATATCCTTGTTTCTGAAGGGTAGGAATTAAGATCTTCAAAGCTTTTACGGTTTCTTCTCTCGTATCACCTCCGGCATCATGAAGCAGTATAATATTTCCTCTCTGTTGTTTGATTCCTGCCATTACACGTTTTACGATCTCATCAGCTTTTATTCCCGGCTGCCAATCTTCAGGATCTATATTTTCCCCAATATCAAGGTAGTTTTGCTGTCTTGCCAATGCCACTGGAATAATTTCTTCTGAAGTTGTTGGCTCAGAGTCTGCGTTATAAGGAGCACGGAAAAGAATTGTACTGTGTCCTGTTATACATTCTATCAGAAGTCTTGTCAGTTTCAGCTCAAGTAAAGCTCTTTGCGGGCTCACTTTCGCCACATTCTCATGGGTAAAGGTGTGATTTCCTATTTCATGGCCTTCACGGTAGATTCTTTTAACCAATGGTAAATTCTTTTCAGCATTTAAACCAACTAAAAAGAAGGCTGCAGGAACATGATATTTAGATAATATATCCAATACCTGAGGAGTGTACGTTTCATCTGGCCCATCATCAAATGTCAATACAAGTTCTTTTTGCGGAGCACTTCCGTATTTTTTCACCTCATAAGAACTTGGATAAGTAATATAATTTTCATCCGTAATGATTTTCTCCTTCGGATCTATTTCCACTGCAATTTTCCCGTCATGAGGGGTATTCAAAACATCCAAAACTTCACCATCGCCGATATAATCTACCATGGTCTGTCCTTTTACATTCTCAAAGGTTTTTAAATTTAATTTAGAAAGTCCTGCAAATGTAAGATCCTTGTCATAGAAATTCCAGACTCTGCTGTCTTCACTTCCTAATCTCCAAAGGGCTGTTCCTGCTAATGGATATTCGGATGAAAAACGCATGGTATTAAAAATAGACGCTGCATCATTAAAAAATACAGTATGGGTATTATTTTTAGAATCCGTATAAGAATAATTGAGATTAAAGGTATTGTCATTAAAATCAATCACGGCTTTACTGGCACTGGCTTTGGTAATGGCCTGCATATAGGTAACCGAAGTATTATCATCCTTGTTGGAGCTCCAATCATAACCATATGCTCCCAGTCCAAGAATAATCTTGTGAGGAGAAGTTTGTTTAACAACTTTACCTGTTTGAGCTTCAATCCATTTCTGTGAAGAACCGGCCCTGCATCACTTCCTGCTGAATACTCATCATAAGCCATCAGTACAAAGTAATCTACATAAGGATCTAATCTTGGAATATTGTAATCATCATTATCCGTCATAATATCCATAGTCACCAATAACTGATTCTTTTTGAATGTTTCTGAAAGCTCTTTCATAAAAGCGATCAGGTTATCATCAGAATTCAGATTCATATCTTCAAAGTCGATATTGATTCCTTTGAAGTTATATTTTAAACATTGCTGAGTAATTTTTTGAATCAGGCCCGTTCTTTTTTTAGGATCATTCAACACTTTTGCCAATCCTTCTGAACGGAATTCTCTGTCTGAGTTATTACTCAACATCGGCATCGCGGCCACTCCGGTTCTCTTGATCACTTTATACCCTTCAGGGTCTACATTGGTTTTCAGATCTCCTGTTTTGGGATCAATAAAAAACCATTCCGGAAATACAAGATTGACATGTCTGATATTTCGTTTCAAAGACATCAGAGACTGAGGATCCCATGCTACATAAAATGCAGATCGAATCCCACCCGGAAACTGAGCCCAGTTTCTGTTTTGATTTTTATATCTTTCTGCTCTTGCTTTTTGAATTTTGGCAAGATTGGTATGAATTGTTTTTTCGGAAATAAAACTTCTGAAGCCTTTGTATTCTTTAGAAATTTTATTCTCCTGAAGATAGGGTTTATTGGCTGTAATGACAGCTTTATAGTCTTCCTTAAAAGGAATTTTCGGACTTCTGTCCAGGGTCATCATCAGTCCTAAGGCCAAAAGAAGAAGTACCGCAACAAAAATAAAGATACGGCTTCCCCATTGTACTTTTTTCCAGCGTTTTTTGCTGTTGGTCTGAAAAATCTGTTTGGAATTTTCCACGATTTTAAAATTTTAATGAATGATTTTCAAAAAGTGTGAAAAAGCACATTAAAATTAATTAAAAAAAAATTAAAAAAGAAGAACTTACATTATGGATTTATTAAAAGACCAACAAGATCCTGAATCACCTTCTGGGATACAAAATTCATAAAGTCTAATCGTTCCAGATGTGGCATATATAATTTCGAGGTAATCTCCTGATTATTGATGCGCATGGTGTAGAAAACTGTTCCTATATCTTTTCCATCCTCCCCTTTTCCAGGGCCGGCAACTCCGGTAGTAGAAAGGGAAATATTCGTTTCAAACAATTCCTGACATCCTTTTGCCATTTCCTGTGCTACCTGCTCACTGACTACGGTAAACTGATCCACCGTTTCCTTGGAAACATTCAGTATTTTTATTTTTTTTTCTGTGGCATAAGCTACTATTCCGCCTAAAAAGTATCTGGAACTTCCGCCCACTGATGTAATCATTTTTGCCAGTTCTCCTCCGGTACAGCTCTCTGCCGTTGAAATGGTCAGCTTTCTTTCAGTAAGAATTTCTGCCAGGATATTTTCAATTTTATCTTCAGATACTGCAATTACATTATCCTTTATCAGAGGAAGCAATTTTTGGATTTCGTCTTCGGTCTCTTGTTTCAAGGTTTCTTCATGGTCTCCAGAGGCTGTTATTCTTAGTTTCACCCTGGTTCCTACCGGAAGATAAGACAATGAAATATTTTCAGGAAGAGCAAGTTCCCAGTCTTCAATCGTATCTGCAAGAATACTTTCAGGAATACCTACTACAGAAACAATTCTTGAATGTATATAATTAAGATTAAATTTTTCCTGTAAATAAGGAATGATCTGATCTTTGATCAATGGTTTTACTTCATAGGGAACGCCAGGTAAGCTATAGCTTAATTTTCCATTCAGCTCCATCATCATGCAGGGTGCTGTACCGAAGTAGTTTTGAAAAACAATGGATTTTGTAGGAACAAAAGCCTGTTCTTTATTTCTTTCCAGAATATCCGCACGTCCACGTCTTTCCATATATCCTTTAAGATGATTAAAAGTTACCTCATCCAAGGCTATTTCGTCATTGAAAAACTCAGCAAGTGCTTTTTTAGTTTTATCATCCCTTGTTGGCCCCAGACCACCGGTGGTAATAATGAGATCTCCCAATTCAAAAGCTTGGCTTAATGTATTTTTAATGGTATCAATTTCGTCTGAAATGGTAAAGATCTGTACAACCTTTATCCCGATATTTTTAAGTTCAGAGGCAATAAAATTGGAATTGGTATCTATCGTATTTCCGGAGAGGATTTCATCACCAATAGTGATCAGGACTGCTTTTTCCATATATCAGATTCTTGAAAAAAATTCTCCTGCAAATGACGGAAAAATATGCGGCTGTGGCAATATAAATTGATTTTTTCTATTTTTGAGGGAAATTAGTTAAAGTTATGTCTAAATATGATGATGCCTCATGGCATTATGGTGGTGAATTTCCTGAAGGGCTTCCTCAAAAAAATGGAGCAACGCATACCGGTATGTTCCTGAACTGGTGTATCAATAATGATCTGATCTCTGATGAATTGAAGGAAGATAATGAAGAAGAAATAGAAAAATAAAGCGAAGAGAAATTACAGGTGCAGAATTTATCATGGATTCCTGTGATGGAAAATTCTCTGAATATGATCTAAACGATCTGGGAAATAGCTTTGCAAAAGATTATTATGCAGACGATACCGATTTTGGAAACAGATACAGTTCATTTGCTGATGACTTCGTGAATCTTTTTGATGCTAAAGCAGAGGAAAACGACTATGAATATGAAACCTTCTACCATATTGAAGATACCTACGAAAATTATGATCTGATGAAACAGCTCATTGATTATCGTTTTGGAGAGTGGAAGGAATATATTAAAGGATAAAAACTGAAGAGTAAAAAGGCAATTTTGCAACTTTGTGATATTGCCTTTTTACCTTACTTATTGATTATGCTTCACCCAGATCAGTTTATCTGTATTATATCCAATTTTCTGGGCTTTTTCAATAAAACGTTGTCGGATACTTTCCGGAAGAGAAGTCGTTCGGGAGAGAATCCAAAGATATTTTAAACTGCTTCCTGCCACCAGAGCATATTGATAGTCTTCATCAATATCAATCACATTATATCCTGCCCAAATGGGTTTAAAGAAAGACACTTTCAATCGAGCTTCGGTTTTATCTTTAACAAATTTGGCTTCACCAATGGATTCCTGCCAAAGTTTTTTGGTATAATCATACCCTTTGTTTTTAACATGAACCGTTCCATCCGGATTTTCGGAATATTCTGCGGTGACATTATCCATATTTTTCTCAAACCTATAATCGAATCGGGCAATTTCGTACCATCGTCCAAGATATTTTTTTACATCAAAATTCTGTACTGCTACAGCTCCTCTCGGAATTCCAACAGAATATGAATGAAAAGCAATATAGGCTAAAGCTCCCAACGAAACGGGAAGAATAATTTTGTGAAGAGTTTTCATAACAATGTATTTTGTGTGGTTCTGAAGAAAACGTCAAAAATAGTGCCTTTGCGCTGTTAAGGAACGATAAATTCTAAGAAAAGACCTTCAGGAAATTATCTTTAAAACTTCCCGAAACTTCAATTTCAGTATCATCAGTAAGCATTACCGTTCCGCTTTTATGATAAGATTTCACAAAAGAGGTATTGATAATATGGGAACGGTGAACCCTCACAAAAGGACTTTCCAAAAGATCATCGAAATGTTTCAAAAACCGACAGACCATTTTCTTTGAACCATCCGTAAGATATACCTGGGTAAAGTTTCCGTCGGCTTGAAGTCTTACAATATCTTCTGTTTTTACCACATCAAACCCTTGCAAGGTTGGAAGGATAAGTTGTTGCTTTTCAGGTTTTAACTTCAGGTTCTCCAGCAAAATTTTATTCCGGTTAAGTTCTTCCTTTTTCTCAATACTTTCAACCACCTTATTCACCGCCAGAATCAGTTCCTGGATATCAATCGGTTTTAGAATATAGTAACTGGCCGACTTATTTAAAGCTTGTAAAGAGTATTGTGAAAATGCCGTAATGAAAATGGTTTCATAAGAAAAGTCTTTGGTAGCTTCCAGTACATCAAATGCGTTTCCGAAAGGCATTTCCACGTCTAAAAACACCAATTGAGGCTGTTTTTCTGCAATTAAAGGAACAGCTTCTTTAATATTTTCTGCTTCACCCAGAATTTCTACCTGCGGGCAATATTTGGTAAGATAGCTTCTCAATACTTCTCTTGCGATCAGTTCATCATCTACGATTACAGCTTTAATTTTCATTGGAATTTGATATTAGATTGCAAAGATAAGTTTCAGATGCAAATTAGGAATATTTGACCATCTTTGCAATCTTCCTATAACAACTTATAGCTTTTTCCATTTCCAGGCATACACGACGATCAATATCGTAATGATGCATTCTACGGCTGCAAGAAAAACATAAAATAGATACCATTCTGAAAAGGATGAAATACCAATAAGCAGCATTACCACAGTAAAAAAAATTCCAAAAACAATATTGAGAATCCTGTTGATGACCGGTTTCAGGATAAGGGAAAGAAATACCATGACAGCAGGTATTGCCAATACTACCGCTGCCATTAATAAATTCAGTGGAGAATTCAATAAATTATGCCCGTCTACAAGCCCTTGGGTTTTCCCTGGAGTATACAACTCAAAATAATCCCCATATAAGTAACATAATGTAACAGAGCCCCAAAGACCAGCAAGTATAATTTTGACATTTACCGGAGTGTCTTCAAATTTAATAGAATTGTTCATAAGACATATTAGTTTTAATGAATATTATTAATTGATTTATTCCTAACTCCTACAATCAACAACCACAGGCACATTCCTATTTCCCCTATTGAAGCTGGCAGTGTTATATATCCTGATATGGCATAATCCTGAAAATCTGGAATCAGAATTCTACTAAAGACATTCATGATATAACCGAAGCAACCCAACATTAAAAAAACACCTAAAATTTTGGGTAAGAAACCTGATCTGTACACCAGATACCCCAATGGAAATAACCAAAGCCCCCAGAAAATCTGAACAATTAAAATTCCTTTATTATAATTGCTTAGCAGAAGCATTACCTGAGCCTGTAATTGTCTGGAATCAAATACTTTTAAATAATCCGCTCCCTCAACCAGGGTAAGTACAGAAAATTTATTTTGTAAATTAATCAATGAAATAGGAACACTTATTATGGCAAAAATCACCATCAATCTTGCTGCATTTTTATTAGTTTCTTTTAGCAGCTGATACAAAGCTAAAGGGAGCAATGTAAAAGCAATATAACAAAGCATACTGCTTGCAATTCCCGACCTGAAAAGAAAATTGGATGAAGAAATATGATGAAAAGTAAGTCCCGGATCTTCTTTTACAATAAGTTGTGAGGGTACATACATTAGACTGTAAAAACCGGTTATGATGACAACAAGATAAATAAATCCTGCTAATCGGGCTGTTTTATTATTGATACTCATCTGGTTAGTTTTTAAACTAATAAGACGAGGTTAATATAAATTTTGTTACAGTGAAAAGTAATTATAATTGTTTTAATAAAAGGAGGTTAGAAGACTACTGATATTTTCCATTTTTGAATTTCAGTGTTTTATAGAATGTTTTTGAAGTTTCTTTTTCCTCACATTCTCCTTTCACTTCAGTATTGATGCTGGTTACAGAAATAGTCTTAATTTTAAGATCTGTGAAATTATTTGTTTTGGATGTATCCATCATGATATAGGAATGGTCATCTTTAAATTCACCATTACATCGGGTATCCCACTCCCCTGTGGTTGAATCCATTTCAAACTGATCAAGAACTTTTTTAAAGGTTTTTCCTTCCGGATAATACATTGAAATGGTACCTGAAGCATACGGGTTGGGTCTGCTGCTTCCTACAAAATCTGCTTTTACTCCAAAGGCACGAATATTCGGACTGATGTTGTATAGTCCGGTATCAATAGTAAAGCTTCTTAGGTTTACAGCGTCAGAATTTAGCTCCATAGGATCTAGATATTTGTTCTTTATCATTCCGTTGCTATCTGTAATTAAAATATAGTTCTTGACTGTAAAAACATAATCTTCTTCTTCCTGACTCACAATTACTGGAATAACTGCAATATAGGAGTCTTCAGCATTAGGCATTTTCTTTTCGATACAAAGCTCTTCTCTGATCTTGGTTTTATCCAATTTCAGGTTTTTAAGAATAGTTGTCAATCTGATACTGTCAATATCCTGGGCTGATACGATTCCGGAGAACAGGCAGATCATCAGTATGAATAGGGAATTTTTTTTTTTCATTGTATCATTTTTAAACCAGATTAATTTGAATAGTGACCAAAACCCCGCTATTGCTTTCTTTATCCTTTACAGAACAAGTTATATCTTTTTTATACAGATCATTCAGCAGCTTAATTCTTTCCAGCGTATTTTTCATTCCTCTTCCCTCACGGGTTTTCTGGTGTTGGGTTTTCTGTTTTTTGCTTTCTTCTATTCCTATTCCGTTATCTTCAATGGTAATTCTTAGATCATGGCTATTTTTCTCAAAGCTTAATTTCAAAAGTCCTTTTTCTGATCTATAACGCAATCCATGCCAGATAGCATTTTCTAGAAACGGCTGTACAAGCATTCCGGGAATCTGTAGGCTTTGCATATTCAGGGATTCATCAACATTAATTTCGTAGTCAAACTTATCAGCAAAACGTGTTTTTTCAAGAGCAAGATAATTTTGGAGCAGATCCAATTCCTGCTGAAAAGGGATAAAATCATTGGTAGAGTTTTCCATCACGCCACGCATCAGTTTTGAAAACTTGGTAAGATACTGATTAGCCTCCAATTCATTATTGGTCGCAATAAAGTGATTGACACTATTCAGGCTATTAAAAATAAAGTGAGGATTCATCTCCCGTCGAAGGGATTGAAGTGCGATCTTCTTATTCTTGATCTGAACTTTTTTCAACGTTCTGAAAATGAAAATAACAAGACCTGTCAACAGGATCAAAGCACCTATTAACCCATAATTAAAAAGATTTTTCTTGCGGATAAGCTCGTCTTTCAGCTCTTTTTCCTTCTCCAGTTGTGATATTCTTTGTTCCGTATCTTCCAGGATCTTATTATCTACCAGACTTCTGTCTTTAGAAACTAAATTCGGAAGTTTTCCTAGAAAATCTCTATATAACTGAACTGAAGCATCAATATTTCCTGAAATAGCATACAGACTGTCCAGTCTCTTTACACTTTTCTGAGCTTCCAGCGTATGGCCTTTATCTAATGCAATTCCGTAGGCGTTTTTCAACAAATCCACGGCTTCTTTCGGATCATTTTTCTTGATGTAGATATCTGCCAGTTCCTGAATCTGATTAACTTTCTCTTGTGAGTTATCTTTTACGAAATCTTCTTTTAAAACCTTCTTTTTAGCTTCAATAGCTTTATCAAAGTTCTTATTTTCAACATAAAGATCAGCAAGTTTCTGATTAATAGCCAAAGCTTGTTGTGGAGCTTCTTTTTTTGAAATTTTATAAGCGGCATTAAGGTTTTCCTCTGCTTTATAAATATCTTTCTGTCGTATATTCACGTCTGCCAATTGACTGTACCCTTCCGCTACATTGGCCTGTTCATTTTCTTTTTTGCTTATATTAATATTATTCTGAATCGCTTCTGCCTGAACCTCCGGTGTAGGAGCTGAAAGTCTTGCTACATCATTAGAATTAACGGTTTTGCTTTTCTCACTATAACTCATCTGCGCTGCCATACTGTAATTGCTGATGGCAGGCGTTATTTTATTTTGCTTTTCCTGTGACTGGGCTAATTTCCGGGTAACAGATTCCAGATTCTTTTTATCATTAAGTTTCTGATAAAGAGCTTTTGCTTTCACAAGATACTCTTCACTCTTCGCATAATTTCCTTGATTATAGTAATCGGAAGCCATGCCTACATAAGTATCTGCAACGCCTTTATCATCATTCTTATCTACTGCCTTTTTCAGTTTTGCAGCAGACTTCACAGCTTGGGAAACCCTTGTAGTATCCTGTGCTGAAAAGTAATTTCCCACCATCAATATTGAAATGAACAGTATTTTAAAAGCTAATTTCACGGATTTCAAATCTTTATTGCAAAGTAAGTAAAACTTTATCGACCAGCTTCTATTCTTTACCAAGCCAAAACACTATTTCACCAAGTTGTAGTCTAAAAGAGATTTCATCACAAATGAAACAATTCCATATCGTAGAAAGAATATATTTATAGTAATCAAAATAATGATTAGTCACAAAAGATTTAAACACTTAAGGGATTTTAAGGTAAAAGCATACTATATAAGAAGTACACATAAGTTTTTGAAAATCTTTGATTTTCATATACGCAAACATCTGCAAAATCTGAGAAATCTGCGAGAGAATAAAACTTCACAAGTTTTTTTAAGAAAATAGTCAACCACAAAAGTCACAAAAGATTTGAACACTTAATGAACTTCAAGTTAAAACCATAATCCATAAGAAGTACACATAAGTTTTGAAAATCTTTGATTTTCATATATGCAAACATCTGCAAAATCTGAGAAATCTGCGAGAGAATAAAACTTCACAAGTTTTTTTAAGAAAATAGTCAACCACAAAAGTCACAAAAGATTTGAACACTTAATGAACTTCAAGTTAAAAGTACAATCCATAAGAAGTACGCATAAGTTTTTGAAAATCTTCGATTTTCATATACGCAAACATCTGCAAGATCTGAGAAATCTACGAGAGAATCTAATCATCAGCAATATTATCGGAAATAATACAATTAAAACACAATTTGTAAAGCTCACCAAGTGAAAGTTCCATTTCACCAAGTCTTCCGATTTTAAGATTCCAATCGAACTAATTTTACATCAGAATTTAAAAGTAAAAACAAGAAATTATGAAATTGAAACATTTTTTATTAATCGGAATTTTAACGCTGGGAAGTTTTGTAAACGCTCAGGAAATAAAGAAAAATGCAATTGAGGTAACGGGTGTTGCCGAAATGGAAGTAGAACCGGATGAAATCATCTTCAGCATCGGAATAAAAGCAGATAACAAAAATGATCTGGCGGACAATGAAAAGAAGATGTTTGATATTCTAAAGAATGCTGGTGTAAAGAACGAGGATATCAAATTTAAATCGATGTACCAGAACATATACGCCAAAAACGGCAAATTTTCAAAGAACTATCAGTTTAAAACTAATGCAAAATCTAACCTGAGTAAAATCTTTGAAGATCTGAATCAGAAATGGGTAAGCAGCCTGAACATTGCGGAAGTAAAAAACACCAAGATTGCAGACTTTAGAAAAGCAGTAAAGATCAATGCTTTAAAAGCAGCAAAAGAAAAGGCTGATTATCTGTTGGAAAGTATGGGTAAAAAAGTGGGCAACGTCCTTGAAATCGTTGAAATTGAAGACTACACCAGCGACACTGTTATGCCTGTTGCTTACAAAAGCAGAATGAGCAATGTACAAATGGAAATGGCAGATGCACCTGTAGATTTTTCATTTGACAATATTGAAAATATAAAGCTGAAATACAGTATCAAAACGAGATATGAAATCCTTTAAAATAACAGATTTAAATAGAGGCTGCCACACTTTTGGCAGCCTTTTGCTTTTTAATCATATAGGCTAGCATATACATTTATAAACTATTGCGAGTTATTTTATTCGTGAATTAGTGGCTAAAAATAAGAGTTTATCTACTCACCAAGTGAAAACCGCTCTTCACCAAGTATCCCCATTTTCAGGCTTTAATACAGGTAATTTTACTTCATAATTTAAAATAATAAACAATGAAACGTTATCTTTTAATCACTCTATTTTCGGTAGTCTTTTTCAAGGCACAGGAAATCAAAAAAGAAATTGAGGTAAAGCAGGCTACTGTATTTCTGCAGGGAGCAAAGGTCTTTGGAAGTACAAACGTCAATCTTCAGAAAGGAAGAAATACCATAAGAATTGTAAATCTTCCGAATGATCTGGATGAAATACGTATAAAATTAATCTTGAAAAGAACACCACACTTCTATCGATCACTCCTCAAAATAATTTTTTGAAAGAAGATCAGCTTTCCGATGGTGAAAAAAAGCTGGATGATGAAAGAAAAAAACTTCAGAGACAGGTCAGCCTTTTGAATATTCAGGTTAAAAATCTTACGGGAGAACAGAATATCATTAATGATAATTTAAAGGTATCAGCCCATGATAAATCAACGCCTCAGGAACAACTGATTAAGCTTACTGAATTTTATAGAAAAAGAATGCTGGAGATTGATAACCAGATCTTTCTATTAAATGAGCAGAAAATCACACTGGATGAAGGTATTGCCAAGCTTAATAAACAATCTGATGAAGAACAAACTCATAAAAACACGAATAGAAAAGAACTTTTACTTGAAATTCTTGCCGATAATGATACCAGCCTAAATCTAGGTGTTAGTTATATCGTTTCTAATGCAGGCTGGGTTCCGTCTTATGACCTTCGTGCCGAGTCTGTAAAGAAGCCTCTTGAAATGATTTATAAAGGAAAAATCTATCAGAAAACCGGACAGGACTGGAAAAATATAAAACTGTTTGTTTCTACTTACAGACCATTATACAATCAGGATAGACCTATCCTTTCTCCGCTTTATGTTGCAGAATATACGGCTCACAATGCCATGCTTGAAGTTGCTGATTATAAAGCGAAAAAAGAATCTGCATTGGTAAATGCTTATCAAATGAGACAGGAGATCGCTGCAAAACCTAGCCAGATCCCTATTGCATCTGTTTCTGACAGCCAAATGAATGTAATTTACGAGCTCAACTATACCCAAACTATTCTTAGTCAGGAAAAAGAACAATATGTGATCCTGGATAAAAAGCAAATTGATGCTACTTATAAATACCATACGGTTCCAAAGGTAAATAACCAGGTATTCCTGATGGCATTTGTGAAAAACTGGCAGAACCTCAACCTTATTAATGGGGAAGCGAACATCTATTTTGAAGATAATTATATCGGAAAGACCAATATTACCAGTAACTATGTAAAGGATGAGTTCCCAATTTCTCTGGGAGTTGATGAAAGAATTACTGTGAAAAGAATCAAACTGGAGGATAAAGCTTCTCAAAAACCTATGAATTCTAATAAATGGGAAACAGAATCTTACCAGATCAGTGTGCGAAACAATACCAAAGAAAGTATTGAACTTGAAGTGCTTGATCAGCTTCCTATCAGTGAAAACTCTAAAATTTCAGTGAGAGCAATAGACACTGGAAGCGGAAGCCTTGATGAGAAAACGGGAAGTATTCTTTGGAATAAAAAAATAGGTTCCGGAGGCTCTGAAAAGATCAGCTTCTCTTATGAAATAAAGTATCCTAAAGAGATGCAGATCCAATATTACAACAGATAAATTTTTAAACCGATGGCTTACTTTAGCCATCGGTTTTTTTGTAATCCAATAGTGTACTTATTTTTTTGAAAAATCTTCAATTTTCCTGTTATCACCGTCCAAATTTAAAATAACGAGACAATGGATGTTTTTTACCTTTCATAAACCAGGAAGCCATTTCCATTCCTGTTACTGAAAAAGTAATTCCATTTCCACCAAAGCCCAACACAAAGTAAGAGTTTTTGAATTTTGCATGTTCACCGATGTAAGGAAGTCCGTCTTTTGTTTCACCAAAAGTTCCAGCCCATACAAAATCAGGATAGAAATGATAGTCGGGTTTTATCTTTTTTAAATTCTTTAGGATTTCATTTTCTTTTTTATCCAGAATAGCATCCCGTTTTTTAGCGTCATAAAAATCTTCATCACCACCGCCAATCAACATTCTACCATCATCAGTCGTTCGCATATACAGGTAAGGTTCGTCGGTATTCCAGACCAAGGTACTTGCTATATTTTTAAACTTATCCTTATCTACTTCAGAAACAACGGCATAAGTACTTTTCAAATTCACAAAATTTTCCTTTAGTAAGTTTTTGCTTTCATACCCTATGCAATAGATTATTTTCTTTGTCCGGATCTTAAAACCGCTTTCTAATTGAGCTATATTGAAACCTTTATGATATTCTACTTCAGTCATTTCAGTTTTATCAAATATTTTCAATCCTTTCCTTACGTTATGTTTACATAGTTCATGTGCAAACTGAAAAGCATCAATACTTGCTCCTTGTTTTGAAAGGATACCTCCATATGTATTTTCAAATCCGAATTTCTGCAAGATCTGATCTGCCTTTAACCATTTAACTTCAAATCCTGCCTTTTTTCTGGCTTCATATTCTTTATTCAGCCAATCTGCATCTTTCTTTTTCGAAGCAAAGTACAATGATTTTTTACGTTTAAATCCAGCATTAGAATGTATTTTCTTTGTCAGCAATTCAAGCATATCAATAGACTCTGAGCATGCTTTATAGCTTGCAACAGCTCCTTTTTCTCCTATCTTTTCTATTAATTCATAGAGAGGAACATCTATTTCATATTGCAGCATTGAAGTAGTGGCTGAAGTACTCCCATTACAAAGCTCACGCTTATCAATCAAAATTGTATTGTATCCTTCTTTACCATTTGATGAGCAACAAGGCTTCCTGTAATTCCGCCCCCAATAATTAAAACATCACAGGTATCATCTGATTTTAAGGAAGGATAAGTAGCAATCAGCCCGTTTTTTAAAAGCCAGAAAGGTTCATTTGATTTAAGATCCATATTGATATTTTACATTAAAAATAACAATATTTATACCTATTTTAACAATTTATGACAAATTTATGGTGTAGTTATTGTTACTTTACTAAGTTCTAACCACCATAAAATATTCACTATGATAACAATTATTCCAGAAGCTCCGGAGAATGTTGCGGCATTCAATGCAACGGGGGAAGTGACGAAAGAGGATTTTGAAAAATTGGTAATTCCACGTGTGAAAGAGAAAGTAGACCAATTTGGTGAGCTGAATTACCTATTATACCTGGATACTGATCTGGATAAGTTTACCATGGGTGCATGGCTTGAAGACCTACTGCTAGGGATCAAAAACCTCGCAAAATGGAATCGCGCTGCCATTGTTACAGACAAAGAAGGGGTACAGAACTTTACAGACATTTTCAGCGTTCTGATGCCCGGAGAATTTAAATCCTTCCCAAAGGAAAATTTATACAATGCCCTTTACTGGTGCAAAAATGGTGATGAGGTTGAGGCCTAATTATCCTTGCAACACATAAGAAAAGACTGTCTAAAAAGGCAGTCTTTTCCATTATACACAAGTCATTATCAATACGATACGTAAAAATACCTAATTGCAAATTTGGTACATTCTACTGTAGTTATCTCCCAAAATGGTGAGTACATTTGTAATACTAATCAACAAAAATTTACACCATGTCAACATTCAAAACAAACATTATTGCAGGACCACTTTGGAGCAACGACGAAGCACAAAAATTAGGGCCACGTATTGCTGCTGCACACTTAGGAAAATTTACCGGACAATGGACTACCATTGTTGAAGGACAAATGAGCGTTATAGAAGTTGAATTGAATACCGAGCCTACCGGCAGTACGGAATATACTTTAAACGTTTTGGCTGGTCCAATCTGGAGCGACGAAGATGCTAAAGCAATTTGCCCTTCCATTTGTGCTTCTTACGGAGGTACATGGAATGGACAATGGACAACAGTTGTAGAAGGCAAAATGAGCGTTTGCAGCTGTGTCTTTAAATTCTAATCTAAAAAGATAATGTATTAATTTTAAAAAGCTGTCTTAAAAGTCCATTTTGGACTTTGAGACAGCCTTTTTTATGCTTAATTTTTATTTTCTCACGGATCTAAGACTTTTCTATTTATCACAAGAAACACATTCTGTAACCGTTTCCTCTTCATGGGTTGCCCCACCATATAGATACATATATCTTACACTGATCACAAACCCAATAAAGGTCATCCCTACTCCTACTAATGAAGGATAATTGAATGGCAATCCATATTCTAAAGGAATTCCTCCAAAGAAAGCTCCCATAGCATTGGCAATGTTAAATCCGGCTTGCATAAAAGCTGCAGCCATCATTTCACTTTTTGGTGCCGCCTTCATCATCATAATATTAATAGGTGCTGCAATAGACATCGACAGGGCACCACACATAAATGTTAATATGAAAGCAATATTCTGGTGTTCGGAAAGTAAAAATACTCCTACCAAAGAAATCATCATTAAGAAGATCAGAAGGGCACAAGTCTTTTCCGGCCCTAATTTATCTGAAATAATACCTCCCGCAAGGTTCCCGACTACCATTCCTGCTCCGGCAAGAACCATTACATAAGCCATTTGACTGCTTTCAACTCCTGAAATCCCCGTCATTAAAGGCGTGATATAACTTAACCATGTAAATAATCCACCAAACCCAATGGCTGTAATTCCCAATACCAGCCATGATTGTTTCTTTTTCAAGAACTTAAGCTCTTCCAGGAAATGGGTATTTTGATTTGCTTCTGTTGCAGGAAGCCATATTTTTAAAAATAATAAAGCGAAAATACCAATCAAAGCTACAATACCAAAATACAGTCTCCAATGGAAAGTATGCCCGATATAAGTTACTAAAGGAACCATCACCAAATTGGCTACAGTAAGCCCTGTAAACATCATCGATATATAAAATGCTTCTTTTCCTTTTCCTGCCATTTTAGCGGCGACCACGGTTCCTACTCCAAAGAAAGCCCCGTGAGGAAGTCCGGACAAAAATCTGATGATTAGCATGGTTCCGTAATTGGGAGCAATAGCAGAAAGACCATTAAATAAAGTAAATAGGATCATAAAGGCAATCAATACTTTTTTAGGAGGATACTTTACCGAATATCCAATCAAAATAGGAGCTCCTATTACGACTCCCATTGCATAAGCTGAAATCAAATGCCCAGCTTGCGGAATACTGATCTCCAATGTTTTTGCAATGTCTGGCAATAGTCCCATTACAGTAAATTCTGTAGTTCCTATTCCCAATCCGCCAATCGCCAGCGGTATTATTCTTTTATCAATCTTCATTGTATATTCTTTTCTGAATTAATATGTTGAATCTAAGAATGGTTGCCCATCTTTATTTTGAAAGTGCAAAATTCGAAAGAAAGATTGAATTTCACCCCTCTTTGAATGATAAAAATTTGCTCCGTATTAACCTTTTTATTTAATTTTAACTTCACAAACAATCAAATTAGAACAAAATGAAGATTCAGAAAGAAACGATAGAGTTCGAAAAGGGGAAGTCTTTCAAGATATTTGCTCCTAGTCTGAAAAATTGTTTTTTCTGGCATTATCACCCTGAAATAGAATTGGTTTACGTAGAAGCTTCCAATGGAATCCGGCATGTTGGGAAAAACATTTCAGGCTTCACAGACAGTGAATTACTACTTATAGGAGCCAATGTACCTCATTTAAATTTTGATTATGGTATACAGACAGAATGTAAGCAATTGGTATTACAAATGCAGGAAAATTTTCTACAGGATATCATTCTGCCTGTTCCAGAATTTGAGAATATTAAAAATCTTTTAGAACGTTCTTACCTCGGATTATCTTTTTCTGGAAAAACCAAAAGTATTGTTGTTGAAAAGCTTCAGGTCCTTAAAAATAAAAATTCTTTTGAATCATTGATGGGACTCCTTGAAATCTTACAGATTCTGGCCAATTCTACAGAGGTAAATGAACTGAATAAAGAAGATACAAGGATCAAATGGTTTCTGAATGATAAAATCAGAATGGGAACCATCTACGATTACATCCACGAAAATCATGACAAAAAGCCCAATGTAAATGAGATTGCTCAGATTGTCAGCTTAAGTACCCCCGCTTTCTGCCGGTACTTTAAAAAGCAAACCAATATGACATTCACAGATTTTGTTAATAATTACAGAATTAATCAGGCAAAAATTTATTTATTAAAAGATTCTTCTGTAACAGAGGTTTGTTTCCAGGTGGGTTTTGAAAGCCTTTCTTATTTTAATAAATTATTTAAGCAGCATACAGGTGAAACTCCTTCAGAATTTAAGAAAAAGCACTTCAAACCTATTGAAATTAATGGTCGGATTGGGGTAATTAATCGAGAGTCTGCTTGCAATAAATCGTTTTAATTAAAAAGGATATTCATTTTGGTTAAAAGAGTTTGCTGCTCCTACCCTATTTCCTAACAAAAAAATAACCGCCCATTGCTGAGCGGTCTATATTTTAGTGAATATGTTTTTCTGCGTGGTAAGAACTTCTTACAAGAGGTGAACTTTCAACGTGTCTGAAACCTAAACTTCTTGCAAAGTCACCCAACTCATCAAACTCTTCCGGAGTAATAAATCTCTTTACAGGAAGATGCTTTTTAGTTGGCTGTAGGTATTGCCCAAGAGTGATTACATCTACATTAGCATTTCTGATGTCTTCAATCGTCTGGAAAACCTCATCTTTAGTTTCACCTAAACCAAGCATAACACCGGTTTTGGTTCTTCTCTGTCCTGCCTCTTTTAAATATCTTAATACCTCAAGGCTTCTTTCATATTTTGCCTGAATTCTCACTTCTCTGGTCAAACGTTTTACTGTTTCCATATTATGAGAGATCACTTCTGGAGCAACGTCAACCAATCGGTCAATATGTTTGGTGATTCCCTGGAAGTCAGGAATTAATGTTTCCATTGTAGTTCCCGGAGAGATTCTTCTTACAGCATTAACTGTTTCTGCCCAAAGAATAGATCCCATATCTTTAATATCATCACGATCTACAGAAGTAAGAACAGCATGTTTAATCTTCATTAATTTGATTGAACGAGCTACTTTTTCAGGTTCATCCCAGTTTACATCAAGCGGCTTTCCTGTTTTTACTCCACAGAATCCACAGCTTCTTGTACAGATGTTTCCTAAAATCATAAACGTTGCCGTACCTTCTCCCCAGCACTCACCCATATTCGGGCAGCTTCCGCTTTGGCAAATTGTATTTAATTTATATTTATCAACCAAAGTCCTCAATTCTCTGTAATTCTTTCCAGTAGGAAGTTTTACACGAATCCATTTTGGTTTTTGAACGGTAGTATCTTGAACTAAATTTTCCATTTATTTCTCAAATTGAGGTTCAAAGTTAGTGATTTTTTTATCGAAACAATCAAAGACAGATATTGATGAAACATATAATTTTGTAATTTCAAAACTCAAAATATTTTATGAAGACCATATTCTGCATCTTATCTCTTATTTCCGGTACATTTTGTTGGGCTCAAAAAGAATTCCAGCCCAAGGGTTCTACCATTCTTCAAACGGTGGACGGAGATCTGGATGGAGATAAAATTCCTGAAAAAGTAATAGTCTACAATATAAATGATGGTGAACTTGGTGAGATTCGTGAAATTCAAATCTTGAAAAAGGTGAATGGCCAATGGACTATCCTTGAAAAGTCAACGAATGCCATTCTCGATAGCGAATCCGGAGGCATTATGGGAGACCCTTATTCCGGAACCAGCATTGAGAAAGGAATTTTAATCATTAATCATTTTGGCGGGAGCAGCTGGAAGTGGCAGTATACGGATAAATACAGATATCAGAATGGTCATTTTGAACTGATAGGACATACTTCAAATTCGGGAAGACCGGGAGATTATATCAAAAATTTGGATTTTAATCTTTCTACAGGGCAGATTAATTTTAAAAACGAGGTTGATAATACTAAAGAATATGGCCCTTCCCAAAAAGAAACATTCATTAAAAAAGGAATCAAGATCAATCTTCAGAATAGAAATGATAAGAGTATAAAAATTATACTTCCTAAAACTAAGGCGGAAATTTTTATATAGTTTGTGATGAATGTTGTGAAGCGCAAAGGCGCAAGTTTTTTTCTTTTGACACTGCTTTAAGGCGCTAGGATTTTATCTGCGATAAAATTGTATACTGCTAAATAATAGCCCCAGATACACGAATAATTATTATTTATTCATAAGAGTCATGTCTATGTGGTTTAAAATCTTCCACCACATAGGCACATAGCTGATAAGCATAATTAAATTTATTCGTGCATTCGTGGCAAAAAAATGGAGTCTTAGAATTTCTTGACAACGATATTAGTTGTCTTCGAACTCATTATTTTTCAATAATTCAGCAAGAACTTTTTTAGCGCGCATTACACGAACTTTGGTGTTGGCAACAGAAATTCCTAACTCTTCAGCAATTTCTTTGATGCTTTTTTCTTCAAAAAATCTCAGTTTGATGATGTCCTGATAATTAGCATCCAGAGATTCAATGGTTTTAATGATTTTCTTTTGTTCTTCTTCAGAAATCAGTAGTTCCTCAGGAGATTTTGCATATTGATTTTTTACCTCATCGAGATTTTCAACGGTATCTTCGTTTTCACGATTCTTTTTTCGCCAAAAATCAATGACTGTATTCTGAGCAATGGTTAAAATCCAGGTTTTAAATTGGAAATGGGGATCGAACATATCTAATTTCGATAATACTTTGGAAAAGACATTTACGGTAATCTCATCAGCATCATTTTCATCTTTCACTTTCTTCATTATAAAAGAGAAAACATCTACCCAAAAAACATTGATGAGTTTAGTCTGAGCCTTCTGATCTTTGTCTTTGGCCTTTTGAATGAGCAGAAATAGCTGTTCGTCGTTCATTAATAACAAATATAGCGTATTTGGGTTGAAATGCAAAGCAAACACGGTTGTCTACAGTGAATTTTGATTCATACTTGAATCGTCAATCAGAAAAGGCATTCATTTTATTTGCTATTTCAGATCTTTTGCCATTTACCTTTCCTGGCTTTTGAATTTATACTTTTGAATTTATTATCTTTGCAGCGTAAAATTTTAAAGTAAAAAATCAATGAATTCCTTTATAGAAGAATTAAAATGGCGTGGTCTGTTTGCTGATATGATGCCTGGAACCGATGAACAACTGAATAAAGAGGTAACAACTGCATATATCGGTTTTGATCCAACTGCCGATTCTTTACATATCGGAAGTCTTATTCAGATTAAAATTTTAGCTCACTTTCAGCAACATGGTCACAAACCCATTGCATTGGTAGGAGGAGCTACAGGGATGATCGGAGATCCATCCGGAAAATCAGCGGAGAGAAACCTTTTAGATGAGGAAACTCTTTTACACTATGTAGATTGTTTGAAAAATCAGCTTTCAAGATTTCTTGATTTTGCAGGGAATGAGCCTAACAAAGCGGAGCTGGTAAACAACTATGACTGGATGAAAAATATTTCTTTCCTTGATTTTGCTAAAAATGTCGGTAAGAACATCACAGTTAACTACATGATGGCTAAGGATTCCGTAAAGAAAAGATTCTCTGGTGAATCTGGTGCAGACGGAATGAGTTTTACTGAATTTACGTATCAGTTGATCCAGGGATATGATTTCCTTCACTTATATCAAAACAACAATGTGAAGCTTCAGATGGGAGGTTCGGATCAATGGGGAAATATCACTACCGGAACAGAATTGATCCGTAGAAAAGCGCAGGGTGAAGCATTTGCATTAACCGTTCCTTTGATTACAAAAGCTGATGGTTCTAAATTCGGAAAATCTGAAAGCGGAGAAAACTATTGGTTGGATAAAAAGAAAACGTCACCATACAAATTCTACCAATTCTGGCTGAATGCTACGGATGAAGACGCAGAAAGATTCATTAAATTCTATACCTTCCTTGGAAAAGAGGAAATTGAGGCATTAATTGAAGAGCATAAAACAGCTGCTCACGAAAGAAAGCTTCAGAAAAAATTGGCGGAAGAGGTTACAGTTTGGGTACACGGAAGAGAGGAATATGAAAAAGCGCTTAAAGCATCAGAAATTCTTTTTGGACGTTCTACAGCTGAAGATTTGGTAAGTCTTGATGAAGAAACTTTCCTTGAAGTTTTTGATGGAGTTCCACAAAAGGAAGTCGCAAAAGCTGATGTATTGGGAGTAAACATTATTGATCTTCTTTCTGAAAAATCAGAATTCCTGAAATCTAAGAGTGAGGCACAGAGAGAAATGAAAGGAAATTCAATTTCGGTGAACAAACAAAAAGTAAATGATACTTTTACTGCTAATGAAACGGATCTTATTGATGGCAAGTTTTTATTGCTTCAAAAAGGAAAGAAAAGTTATTTCATTGTAAAGGTTATTTAATTTTTAATACACTATAAAAAAACGGTGTTGGGTAAATTCCAGCACCGTTTTTCTTTTATCATAATTCTTAAGGTCATCTTATTTTGAAAATTCCCGGAAACGGTTAGCTCTTCTGAAAGTTCCCAGATCATTAAAGCGTACACCATATTTCCTTAATACATTCTGTGCCTGTTTTCTTCCTATGTGGCGCACATAAAATGTTTCGTTGACTACAAAATGATGAATACTGTGTGTCCATCCAAAAAAGAAACAAAATACCTGCATGGGAAAAGTCCACCATACATTCAAAACTTGTGTCTGTTCCATTACATTCCCTTCCTCCACATCGCCAAAATAATGCATATTGGAGGTTATAAAATGTAAACAGAATTGACGCAGCAGATTGGGAAGAAGAATCGTATAAATAACCACATGTAAGCTACTCAACAGATTTTCAATATAAGAGGAAAAACTGAAATGTGTTTTGAACCCTGTATTGATCAAGCTCAATAGCAAATCTGCAAAAAAGAGATACAAAACTACATGAGCAAAGATCGTTAAAGGTATTAAACTTAAAAATGTAATCCGTTTCAATGTTGCAGAAGTTTCTTGTTTTAGATTTCCGTTTTTCACTTCCTTATCCATGTCATTAAACATCTGATGAAGACGGAAAAGACCACCTAGAACAACGTCGGCCAGAGTCAATAACCGTTAACTGACCAGCGTTCACCATTCGTCACAGCACGCTCTTCCACGTCATGTAATGTTCCTGAAAATTTATGATGATGATAGTGTAATGTTCTTCTGATCCAGGGATTCACCGTTAAGGGACGTAGAATCCAAACACTTAGAAGCATAAAATGATGTATCGGTTTTTGTCTTTTAAAATAGAGCCAATGAATAAGATCATGTTCAATCTCATGAAGAACTCCCATAAAAAAAGCATTAACGATAATCATCAGCCAGGTTGGAATAATTGCCTTATACCAAGCTATAGATACAGCAACAATGACAATGATTGAAATTAAAAATATTGACAACCCGATGCTATCCTGCCTCTTCAAAAATGGGTAATCTTCTTTAAGCTGTTGATAAGATTGATTAATCTCTTTCCTGATCTGTCTGGATGTTTCCTGATGTTTCATCTTATTGTGATTTTATTATCAAAAATAATAATTTTTATTATTAACACACACATAAGTGAAAAATTTTAAATTAAATTTATCTAAAAATTAATATAGGTTTACTTTTCATTAATTCTCCCTCATAACAAATCCGGCGCTGAGACAAGTCTCAGCGCCGGATTTTATTTTGAAAGTATTAGTTTTTTTAAAATATATAACTTGCGGATGCAGATAAATACTGACCACTGGAAGTTCCTTCTTTTTTCAGTTCACCATCTACCCAAATCTGAACTTTTAAAGTAGAAGAAGCATCTACTCCAATTGCGTTTACCACCACATTAGCATTGTAAGCACCTGCTTCCGATGTTACTTCAGGGCTTGACCATGTTGTTCCGCTAAGACTTGTAGCAGATGTAGGATTACCATCAATTCCGTATACAGCGCCATCAATATTAGTTCCCGTGGAAGCAATTGCTTTAAAAACTACTTTATGGCTCTTTTTTGCACCGTTTACATTATCATCATCATCTTTACTACAAGAAGCTACAAACCCCATTAACATTGTTGCTAATACAACCACAAATGTGCCTCTCAAAAGTTGATTCATTCTCGTTTTTTTCATAATCTTTTTGTTTAAAATTTAGTTACTTTATATGATATTCTATGATTAGTGATTTGTATTTGCAAAGCTATCAGAGTCTCTATACTTTATCAATCCTGAATATTGTGTAATTTTTTCTACCTAAATTCAGGTATTTTTTATGCTAAAATTTTTAGTTAAATTGACCGTTTATAAAAAATATATCCTATTGAACTGATATCTGATGAAGAGATTATTGATCCTATTAAGCATATTATTGTCCTTTAGTGTACAATCGCAACAAATTATTCCACTTAATGAGAGGCCTTATTTAGACAGTTTACAAAACATTATAAGAAGTAATGAAACTCAGACGGCAAAAGCTAATGCGACTTTCCTTTTGTCTAATTATTACAGGAATATTGATTCTCTTTTAAGTAAAAAATATCTGGAAAACGGGAAGATATTCATCAAAGGAGATGATTTTCTCTCTGCTAAATATGATTTCTACGCGGCACAATATAATCTGGATCGTAATAAATCAAAAGCTGCCGCTTCTTATCAAAAAGCAATTAAAGCTTTATCAAAAATAAAAAATGAAGAATCTGATCTTCTTCAGGCATCGGCTTGGTACAGTTATGGAGTCACTCAAAAAGATAAAGAAGGGTATCCTTTTTTGGTAAAAATCATTCTTGAAAAGAGTATTCCACTGGCTAAAAAATATGAGAGCAGCAGAAATCTAGGTTTTTTATACACTCAGTTTGCCGTTATCCTTACCTACAATGCAGAATTTAAGAAAGCTCAGGAGTACAATACAAAAGCCCTGAACATTCTTGAAAAGAAATACCCCAATTCTACCGAATTGTTTTTCAATTATTTAAACTTATCCAATAATTTTTGCTATCAGGCTAAAAGTACGGAGGCTAAAAAGTTTTTAGATAAAGCCGAAGCCCTCATCAGTCCTTATCCTAATTCTTCCGTAAACGCATTTTATTATTACAGTAAAACCCTTTATTATATTACCACACAAAGAAACTCAGAAGCAGTATCTGTGATTGATAAAGGAATCTTCTATGCTAAAAGATTTAATCAGAATCTATTGGCACAGATGTTTTACTTCAACAAATATGATATTCTGAGAAAACTAAAGAAATACAATGAGGCAAAGGGTACTTTAGAAGATATTCTAACGGAGAAATCTCTCGCTCTTGACCTTAATAACAGAAAAACCATTTATAAACAACTGTCGTCTTTAACTGAAGAAATGGGAAATCTGAAGGAAGCTTTAATTTGGGAACAGAAATATTCTAAACTTAATGACAGTCTGAATACTGAAAATGTAAAGCTTGAAATCAATAAAATTGAGACTAAATTTAATACTGCAGAAAAGGAAAGGAAAATAGCCACGTTAAATACGGAAAAGAAACAAAAAGAACTGGAAGTCAATAAGAAGAACTCTTATTTATGGGGTTTAAGTCTTATTTTACTATTGGTGGTTAGTCTTCTGATATTCTTGTATATCATTTTTAGAAAGAATAAGAAAATATCCAAACAAAAGATCAATGAGATAAAGCAAAAGGAAGAACTTTCATTAACGAAAGCTATTCTTGATGGAGAAGAAAGAGAAAGAGAGCGTATTGCGAGGGATCTTCACGATGGCCTGGGAGGAATGCTCGCTGGAGTAAAGATCAATTTTTCAACATGGTCTGCCAGTCATTTAGATCCTGAAAAAGATAAAGGCTTTTATAAAATCCTGGGACAATTAGATAATTCCGTCAGTGAGCTTCGGCATGTCGCAAGAAACCTAATGCCTGAATCCCTGCTTAATTTCGGTTTAGAGACAGCTCTGAATGACCTTTGTGAATTTTACACCAGAAAGGATCTGGAAATAGATTTTCAAGCCATCAATATTGAAAAAAATCTTCCCCTTACCATCCAGCTCAATATCTATAGGATTGTACAGGAATTATTAGCCAATGCTATCAAACATGCTGAAGCCAGCAATATTTTACTCCAGTGTTCACAATCTGGAAAAGACTTTTTTATCACCATTGAAGATAATGGAAAAGGGTTTGAAAGTAATACACATCGAAAATCCAAAAGCATGGGTCTTAGCAATTTAAAGAACAGGGTTGATTATCTGAAAGGAAGTATGGAGATTAACTCTGACAATCAAGGAACAACAATTAATATAGAACTGAATATAGATGGAGAATGAAAAAATAAATATTGCCATCGTTGATGATCATCCTATCGTTATCGAAGGGCTGAAAATGATGCTGAACAGCCATCCTTCCTTCAATATTCCGGAGACATTTACTTCCGGCTCAGAAATCATAACTTTTGTGAATTCCAGCAAGGTAGATATCATTTTATTGGATATAACGCTACCCGATACCAATGGTACGGAACTATGCAGGGAAATCAAAAAAATATCACCAGATACTTCGGTAATTATGTTCAGTAACCGCTCTGAGAGAAGCATCATCATGCAATCTATCCAAACGGAGCCAGTGGCTATATTCTCAAGAACACATCCATTGATGAATTGGTCATTTGTATCAAGGGAGCTCTCTCCGGAGATATTGTTTTTTGCAGTGAAACTAAACAGATCATCCGTAAACCTCCTCAAAACGATCTGCCTATTCCCAGGCTGACCAAAAGGGAAAAACAGATTCTTCAGTTGGTAGCCCAAGGTAAAACAAGCAATAAGATTGCAGAAGAACTCTTTTTAAGCCCGCTTACTGTAGATACCCACCGTAAAAATCTTCTTCAAAAATTTCAAGCTAAAAATTCTACCGAACTCGTGAATCAAGCCATAGAATATAACTTGATTGAAAAATAAAAAAACCGCTCTGGGAGCGGTTTTTACTTTATATGGAATATTGTATTTATAGTTCAAGGAAACTGTATGCAACTTTTGCAACCTTGTTATCTCCTTTTCCTGTAACCTTCATCGTTTTGGCAACTTCTCCATCGATCAGAAGAGTAATGGTAAGATCAGAATTATCTTGTGGCAATACTGCATTAGCAGCAAAATTAATCTGTGCCTGGCTAGAATTCACCCACATCTCTCCACTCGTCCAACTTTCCTTCAAAGGAGCGGTAGGTTTATCGTATATAATATTCTGAGCAGTTCCTACCTGAGTTACTACAGAGATCAGCTGTCCTCCTGTAGAAGTTTTGGCTATGAATTGAACCACATGATCCTTAAATTCTTCATCCTCATCTTTTTTACATGAATTTACAACAGTAATCACTGAAAATAATAAAACGAATAAAGAAGAAAGCCTTAATAGACTTTTTAAATTGTAAAATTGCTTCATTTCTCCAAATAGATTTTTTAATGTTTCAAATATAAGTTTTTTATTAATATAAAAATATCTTTAATAAAAATTTTACAACATTTTTTTATAAAAAATATCAAATTAACAAAAATAGAATCCATATTAAAAAATCCAATAACACAACGTAATCCTCTAATCATTAAACATAAAACACTTTTATATTCAAAATTATTTTAATACTCATAAAAGCCTTAGCAAAAAATTCAAAAAAATGCCACTTATTTAAAGATCAGCCCCAAATTACCTCTCTCAAAATAATTTATTCAACTCCCTTACACGAATCATAAAAAGATAAGATTTACAATGTAATTTATTATTTATATTTGCTGTATGAATTTAGATTATTTAGTAAGAGAACCAGAAAATATTACCTCTACTACTCCTATACTTTTTATGCTTCATGGCTATGGCAGCAATGAACAAGACCTTTTCAGCTTTAGAGAAACGCTTCCAAAAGACTGGATCATTATCAGTTTCAGAGCTCCAAGAGCCACTCAATTTGAAGGGTATTCATGGTATGATATTAATTTCAATAATCCGGAAGAGTTCATTGATGTTCCCCAGGCTAAGGAATCTTTAAATGCTGTACTGGAAAGTATTTTAAAAATCATTAATAATTATGGTCTTACAGAAAGTAAAGTCCATTTATGTGGATTTAGTCAGGGAGGCGTATTATGCTATTCGCTGGCTTTAAAATATCCTGAATTGTTTACAAACATTGCTTGCCTAAGTTCATATACAGAAGAAAAAATTCTGGACGGAATTGTAAAGGATAAAAAGAAACTGGAAAAATTAAGGTTCTTTGTATCTCATGGTACAGATGATGCTGTTATCCCTATTGATTGGGGAAGAAAAGCGGCTGAGTTGCTTTATGACCTTAATTGCTATTTTACATTTAGAGAATATATGAGTGGGCATGGGGTCAATCAGAAAAATTATATGGATTTAATGGACTTTTTCTCGAAATAGCGCCCATTATCAATTAAATTCAACAAAATCCTACATTTCATTGTAGTTTATATAAACATTCCAGCATTTGGGATGTTTTTTTTATTATCATAAAGATAAATTCAGTAAATTCAGTAAATGAAACTAAAGCTTCTTTTATTGAGTTTATTATTAGGCATTCTTGTTCATGCCCAGAACTCTTTTCAACTCATAAATACTAAAAAAACAGTTATTCCTTTTAAGCTTATAAGTAATCTGATCTTTATTCCAGTCAATATTAATGGAGCTGAACTGACTTTTCTGTTGGATACAGGAGTAGCAGAAACTATTTTATTCAGCCTTGACAATAAGGAAATTAGATTGGGGAATGTTCAAAAGATAAAATTTTCCGGTCTTGGAGGAAGCTTAAGTATTGATGGTTTAAAGTCGGATCGTAATATTGGCAAAATTGGAGATAAGTTTATCAATTCAACGATGTCACTTTATGTAATTCTGAATGAAGAATTCAATATATCCTCCCACGTGGGAATTCCTGTAAACGGTGTTATTGGTTATCATTTTTTTAAAGATCATCCTATTGCTATTGACTATATTTCTAAAAAAATAACAGTCTACGAAAATATTGATGTCTTAAAAAATAAGACCAGAAGGTATGAAGAACTCCCAATAAGTATTGAAAAGGATAAACCTTATCTCAATGCTTATGTGGAAATGACCAATGAAAAGAAAGAATCAAAGCTTTTGATTGATCTTGGAAACAGTGATCCTATCTGGCTCTTCCCTACCCTTATTAAAGACTTTGTCTACAACAGACCCAATATTGATGATTTTCTGGGTCGCGGATTCAATGGAGATATTTATGGTAAAAGAAGTAGAATTCATAATTTTTATTTAGGTGATTTTAAGTTTGAAAAACCGCTTACAGCAATGCCTGATGAATTCTCTATTCAGCATGTTAATCTTGTAAAAGATCGAAAAGGTTCTATTGGCGGAGAAATCATGAGACGATTTTCCCTCATTTTTGATTATGCTAACAATAAGCTATATTTGAAAAAAAACAGAAGCTTTGACGATCCGTTCCATTTTAATATGAGTGGGCTGGATTTTAAACAAGATGGATTAGAATGGCAGGAAGACAGGGTAAGAATTGAAACCCAGGCTATGATTAATACAGGCAAAGTAAATGAAGTATTTGGAGAGTCATTTCAATATAAATTTAATCTAAAACCTATTTTTTCTATTGCAGGAGTAAGAAAAGATTCTCCATCTTATGGAGCAGGTTTAAAAACAGACGATAGAGTAATTAGTATCAACGGAAGTAAAACATCAGAAATGACACTGGAACGAATTTTAGAAATGATGAGATCATCTGAAGGAAAAACCATTACCATGACTGTTCAACGAAAAGGAGTAAACCTGACTTTCCAGTTTAATTTAGAAGACCCTATTCCCTATCAAGAATAAATATCATGACTACTGAAGAAACCACCTTAGACAGAATAAGAACCCGGCCAAGATTTAAGATGTTCACTCATCTTACTAAAGAAGAGTACGCCGAAAATCTGAAAAAATATCTCGCTGAGCATCAAAGTGAATTTTCCGGCAACATCAATAAAGAGGTTGCTACAATCTGGGTGGAAACAAAAGATAATAATTATTGGAAGCCCCACCTTGCTCTACGTGTTGAAATAGAAGATGATGAAACGGTGATACGCGGAGTTTTTGGTCCTAGCTCAGCAGTGTGGACATTCTTTATGTTCCTTTATTTTTCCTTCTCTATTTTTTGGATGACTTTCTTCACCATGTATTATGTAGAAAAACAAATAAAAAGCGCCGAATACCCTTGGGCACTGAGCGCTTCTTTTGTCATGTTATTTTTTATTCTTCTCACTTATATTGCTGCAAGATTTGGCCAGCATAAAGGAAAAGAAGAAATGCTTAAATTAAGACTATTTGCTGAAGAATCTACTTTACAGTTTGAAAAGAAGATTATTTAGACAAAGTATCGGTAGGTCTCTCATTCTGAATTGGAGGAGCCATTGCTCTTGCTGTTTTGATAGAATCAGCTACTTTTTCTCTGTTGGCTTGTTCCTTCAGCATTTTAGGCACATCCGGTTCTAACAATTTCGTGAGCTCTTCTACAGAAATATTATTGGCATTCGGATCATTCAGAAGTTTTTTCCATGGTCTTCTCCCGCCCCAGTTATAGTCTCCAAATACCATTACTGCGGTACCTCTTGCCTTTGTGGTAGCACCACCGGGATTCAAAATCCAGGTATCAGCATAAGAATACAGCCATTGAGCATCTTTTCTCAATAATCTTAAACAGGAATGTGAAGCCGGATATCCCGGAAGAGTATATTCATGCCAGCCAATCCCTCCTATATTGTGAATATTAAAGTTGTAAGGAAGTTTCCACTCACTGCTCACGGTAGAAATAGACAGTTTCTTTTTCCAATTGGCAAATGTAAGCCCTCTTGTAGTCTGCGCTGCTTTTTTACCCATACTCGTTGGTCCCCATTTAACAAGACCTCCGTTAGAGTATACTGCATAAGCTTGGATTGGATAAGAAAAGATTACGAATTTCTTCACCCCGCTTAATACATCAAGCTGCATAGGAAAAGGTGAATATGCCATTAAAGTAGTATCTATTTTAGCAGGAACTACCAATGTATCTGCATTCCATTTGCTTTTAGAATCCAATCGGTTTAAAGCTAAAATAGCAGTACGTTCCTTCTCATCATATTTTTTACTGAATTCTGCATATAGAGAATCCCGCATTTTTTTATCTTTTGGAAGGACAAAAGCATTATAAAAACCATTCTCCTGCATCATAGGCGGAGCTGATTCTTTTTTAACCACAGGCACTGAATCTTTCTTTATAGAATCTGTTTCTGCTTCCGGAGTTTCGGACGCAGAAACAGTATCTTTAAAAGTATCGCTTATCTTTTCTATTTCTTTCTTACAGGAAACAAGAAGCACTCCGCATAAGCAGGCGTATAGAAATGATTTTTTCACAGATATGTTCTTCATAAATAAAACAGGTCATTTAGTTTGGCTACCCAGTACAAATATCAGACCTAAAATTGAATCCTAAAAGACATTATAAAAAATACCGTAAAAAAACGGAGATTCAGTTTTTTTTTCTAAAGCAATTTGTTGCTTTTAGCATAAGATAAAGCCTCTGCAATATTATTGACTCCAATTTTTTCAAACAGCTTCTTACGGTGAAATTTTACAGTATCTGCCGTAATAAAAAGCTTATCCGCTATTTCACTGATCGTCAACCCACTCGCATACAAGCTTAGGATCTCATATTCTCTTGAAGATAATTTTATTTTTTCTCTTTTCTCCCATGTATCTTCTGTGAGATCATATTTCCAGATTTCATTAGACCCTTCTTTACTGAGGACTACATTTCCCGAAGAAGTGTTATTAGAAAGAGAAACAGCACACAAAGCTTTCCAGACCTGCCCATCTTCAGTAAGAAACATAGGAGCAAGTTTATGATTCACCAAAATCATATTCTTTTTACTATTGATAAGATAAAAATCATAAGAAATGGAATAGAGCTTTCTATCTTCTATTGGAATTTTATCATAGAATTTAAATCCTGCTTCATTGATCTTAATCAGCATTTCCACATCTTCTGGTTTCACATTCTGAAAATAGAACGCATAACCAAGGTTCTTTACTTCTTCTGAGGTTTTACCACATAGAAAAAGAGGATTTTCTGAAACATATTCAAAACCTTTAGTCTGATAGTTGATCACATAGAGACTCTGGTATGTAGTTCGGGCAAGAGCTTTTACAGCTTCCAAATAATCTCCGGCCTGGCTGAAATCAATGTCCGCATCTTTACTGACATCATTTTGTTCGTTAAAAAACCTTTTAATCTGTTCCATATTTTTTTAAAGCTTTCTCCAAAACTACACTAAAGTATAGTTTTTAGCTTCCATCCCACAAATCTACACAAAAGTGTAGCAATTCTCAAAATGCTGTGATATACATTTGCACATGATTTGCATGGTTGTACCATTTTTCAGAAAAAGCCATCAATAGGATGAGTCTGAAAAATATTGTACACAGGCTATCACCAAAAGCAAACCAACAATGTCATCAATAACCATGATATAGAAGTTGCCAAAAATTCGGTCCAAACAAAGTTGATTCGTCAAGTTTTTATCGTAAATAACTCAGACAATGACACCTAATTCAGACTAAATATTAAATAATTGACCGAATTAAAAAGCAACTCCAAAAGATCAGCCTTTTAAACAGCATAAATCTCTGCTTTAAATTACAAACTGATCAATCACCATATCACTGATTTTTACTATTACTGTCCTACAAGGCAGTAATTTTTTTGATCTATATATTTAATTATACAACTTCTGACTAGGCTATTGCTCTATTTTCTGACTAAAGTAAAGAGTATTGAATTTAGAATAATAAAATATCCAAAGGGCAAAATTTTGCGCATTTAATACCCCGATTTTTTTTAATACTCCACCAGTAAAATAAAGTAAGCCATCTTGTGGTAAATAAACAGATTAGTTATTACAATCTACATCTATTTTAAGATATTTATAAATAGAGAATGCTGTTGCAAAGTCTCCATAAAAAGATGATATTTTTATAAGATCTCCTATAATTTTTCTTTTAAATTCTTAATTAGGTTTTTGCCATAAAATCACTCGGAATAAGCTTTAGTAATCAATATTTTTATATTATATATTTGTATTGTACACATACAAATTATTATTGAGGAGCAATCCTTATTATTTAAATACTAATACAAAAACATATTAACAAAGCACCAAAACTTAGCGTATTAAATAAAAATTAAAGAGGCTATGTAAGAATGGTAAATCGGTAAAAATTTTAATAGGATAAATATGGTAAAACGAATGGAATTCTATGAGAATATTTTTGTTTTTACATGTAATTTTACTAAAATAAAAAACCTCAAAAAAATGATAAAAAAACAATTATAAATAAGAAAAATAATACATATGATGTATTAAATGAATTTTTCATCTACATAACAAATTTTAAGCCTCTCGCCCCTGAGAGACTTTTTTATATTAATATTTGTTATAGTTCTATAGAAAAATTTTTATATTTAAATTAATAAATCTCAAAAAACGATTTAAAAGCTAAATATTTAGAATATAAAAGAGACTGTCATTTAAGACAGTCTCTGGAATTTTAAATTAAAATATTTTACGCAGGACTACCATCCGCATATACCCAGTCTGCCAAGTTGTTTTTCTTAAAAATTGGTTTATTTAACTGTGTATCAAAATATACCAGACCAGTTATTGATTGATTAGGATCTTTTTCGGCAGTGCTTCCAAATCTTTTTACGCCGAATGCAGATCCGTCTCCATCTCTCCAAAAACTCCCATTCCATATGCCAACTTTACCATTTTTTACTAAAATATCATTTAGAAAAGGCTCAGATGGTTCATCTTGAATATATGGCCTTATCTGAGTGCGTCTATTTCTTTCAAATTTTTGATTACTAGAATCAGATAATGCAATTGGCATATGACTTATAAGATTATTAGCAATATAAATATTTTCAAAGTCATCCATATTGTCCTCAATAAATCTTTCCAGATATTCCTTAAGTAAAAACTTAAAAACATTATTTTTCGCCTGAGGATAAAATTTAAATCTAATAGGAGGTACTAAATTATTTGCTGTTAAATAAGTATTGGATTCAAATAAATTTTCTGAAGCAAAATCTTTAAATACTGCTATTCTGAATAATGGAAAATCAGGAGTAGTCTGATAAGAGCTTGCCCCTATAAAAAAACATCCTCGAACAATGTTTCCTGATACAAAATCATCAAAGACAATATTTTGTAAATCTCCTTCAAAATAACATTCGCTTATAGTAATATTTTTACAACCGGCACCTTCCAAAATTATACTGGAGGAAGATGTATTAAGGTAATTTAGAGGATTATTTATTGAAGGTTCATTTAAATATTTTGCTATGTTTTCTTCGAAAATACAGTTCTTCATCCAAATACTAAAGCTGTCTTTACAATGAATTCCTCGGGAATTCTTTCTAAACTCACAATTTTCAAACAAAACAGTAGTACACAATTCACGAGTTTCTACCCCAACAGCATTGCATGTAAAATAACAACTTCTCAGCGTTTGATAATATGTACTTTCATACAGTATACCATATCCTTCGAAACCCTTAATGAATAAATTATTTAATTCTACCCTCAACATTTTCGAAACTAATATTCCTATTTTATTAGGTTTAAAACCATTTGGTTTGTCAGGGAAGGCATCTGGTTCATCATCAAAATATTTTCCTCCAAAAGATAAATTAGTGATTACGGTTTTTCCTGCCTGCTCATAAATATCATTTGGATTTGTATTAGACTGTAAAATTTTTAACAGAGGCCCATCTATATCACCTATAATAACAGAGTTCAGTGAACTCTCGCCATATAAATGTCCACGTAAAGGAATATAGAAAGTATCGGTAATTTTATATCTTCCATTTGGAATATAAATTGATGAAATAGAAATCCCCTTTTCCCTTTGTTTAAAAACAAAATCTGATATTTTATTAAATGCTTGAGTATCATCTGAAATTCCATCTCCTTTTGCACCAAACCATTTTATATTAAGAGATGTTTTATTAAAAATTTCTTCTCGAGCATAATAAACGTTTGCAGCTTTTTTCCTGTAAATAGTACCGTCAAGATATGCAGATTCGTTGGATGAAATAGCCATATTATCAAGCCAGTTAGTTACTTTAACATAATTAACAATCTCATATGTAAAACTGTCTGTTAAAGTAACAACATCTGGATAAGTAGTTGAATTTGGACAACCAGATAAAAAAAATTCATCTGTTGTAAATAAATTTAAATTATAAACCATTTTTTTAATTTTAAATAATTAATGTTTTCTTTTAAAAATCTTGCAAGAAATTTATAGAGCAAATGTAAATGGCGATAACGACAAAATATGTCGTTTAATAATTATATTTATAATATATGTTTATTGAAATGAAAATGTTTTCTAATTATTAATATTTTATTATTTATCTTAGTAAGAATAAGAAAAGTCTTAAAAATGATAATATGAATCCATTTACTTTTAGAAAGCTTGAATTAAAATACGGAGATTTTATATTCTTAATAGATGAAAAGGGAGAAGGTTTTTCTGGTATGTATGAAGGAGAATATGATAATTCCACCGAAACTTTTAAATTTAATAATAGTTCAAAAGGAATTACAGAAACTATTTACATTGAAACCATTCAACATTTAGAACTAATTAAGTAGGAAAAATATAGATTTGATCTACAAAAAATAATAAAATTATGGCAGTAATTTTTTTGATCTATATATTTAATTATACAACTTCTGACTAGGCTATTGCTGTATTTTCTGACTAAAGTAAAGAGTATTGAATTTAGAATAATAAAATATCCAAAGGGCAAACCATGGCAGATTCGAAATAAAAAAAAGCAAAATCATTTCACCAGTGATTGTCAATTCTGCTATCAAAAAGAAAAAATATCCCAGAGAAAGTATCGGAAGAAGTAACCAACATAGACCAGACTTCATTTTAGTCTGAAATGGTTTTAAAAGCGACAGCAAACTACTGAATGACACCAGACTCATCAATACTATCCAAAATAAGGTAAGTCCATACACAATACCACTCATATCACAGTTTCTCGGATGCTCTCTCATCGGCTCTTTAGTCCAGATCATAAATAGAATAAGAAGAATCATAGAAACGACTGTTGAAATCAACCAGGTCTTCAATATGGATAATAAAATGTACTTCTTTTTCGACATCAAATTCAGCTTTAATTGCTAAAATAGTAATTACCATTCAATTTCACAAAAAGGTGACTCCGTTTATTTTCTGACTGATATTTAATAATTTGTTAAAGATACCATGCTCATATTATCGATAATTTTGACAAAATATCAGTTATCATGTTATACATCATTATGGTAGTTGTACTACAGGCACTTATCACTCTCACTTTATTACTTTATCTTATCAAAAACAGAGAATCTGTTCTGAATATGTTGTTATTGTATATTGGAGTGGTTGCATTGGACATGGGATATGAATATTTCATTATTCAACGATTTGGTTATGAGTCTGTACTCTATGAAATCCCGGGAAGTCTCAGGGTTTTCAAGGGACTCATTTTCTTATATATTGCTACTTACCTCATTCAAGCAAAATGGAGAGACAAGCTTAAGTATCTGATTGTTCCACTCGCATTAGTGGTTATTCATCATGTCATGGCTCTCACAGCAAAAATATTGGGCTTATCATGGGCAGATATGGCCATAAGATCTTATCAGTTCTATTTTAAATACTATAGCTATTATTGGATAATATGTCTTGTGACCTGTATTTACCTTCTGGCAAAATACCGTAAAAATATTACTCATCCGGTAGCTGATAACTTCCGTCATTTGGTTTGTTATGTATTAATAGGTGTATTGACTTTTTGGGCTGTTTATCAATTGGGTTGGAATACTCTTATCTATCAGAAGATTTATAGTCTTCTGTTCCTGTTCCAGTTTGGTTGGATTTTGTATGTTTATATTTTAACGTACCAGCACAGACTTCAGGAACAACAAAACGCCATTCATTTTTCAGCTCCTAAAGAAACCTATCAATACAAAGATCTTTCAAAAATAGATTTTAACGCCGTACAAAATGCTATTGTGTCTTTTTACAAGGAAAGCCATGTTTATCTGGATGAAGAGTTTACCTTGGATCAGCTTTCCAGCCATTTAAAAATAACTAAAGCCGATTTAAGTATTACCTTTAATAAGCACCTCAATACCAATTTTCATGAATACACCAACAGGAATCGTATTCAGCATTTTAAACAAATATTATCAGAAGATCCGTCTGTTAGTGTCATTGACCTTGCTTTTCAATGTGGTTTTAAATCTAAATCTACTTTTTATAAATATTTCAAGAAGGAATTTGATTGTCTGCCATCTCAGCTTGTTCACTAAGTTACAATTATTTAACATTAGTAATCAATTGATTTACAATAGAGTTCACTTCGAACTCAACAGAAGTGGTAGTCTGAAATTTAAATGAACTCATTCTTTTTTATGAGCTGACATCTTTGCATAAAATTTCACTAAGATGTCACGAGAAAGTCTTTTTCTAACAAAAGCCGCATTTTTTCTTTTGGGCCCATTGGCCTTTGCACAAACCTCAGTTCATGGAACCGTAGTAGACAACCAAGGAAACCTTCCTAATGCACTGGTATATATTGAAAACAGTGGACAAAAGGTTACTTCCAATACAGATGGATCCTTTGTTCTGAATACTGTTTATGATGGCAATTATAAACTTGTCGTAGAATACAAAGGGTATGATACCATCTACATTCCTTTCAACGTAATAGACAAAAAGGAAGTTGACTTTGGGTTGGTTAAATTTGGAACTAAACTTAAAGAAAACAGTATTCAGGAAGTGGTTGTTACCAGTGTATACAAAGCTTCACAAGCAAGAGCCATCACCATGAAAAAGAATTCCAATACCATCACAGAGGTACTTTCTGCTGATGCCATTGGAAAACTTCCGGATCGTAATGCAGCCGATGCGGTACAGCGTATGCAAGGAGTATCCATTGAGCGTGATATGGGAGAAGGACGCTTTGTTGCAGTAAGAGGAACACCTATACAATGGACAGCTTCTACTTTAAATGGCAACAGAATGCCCAGCGCGAGCGGTGACAATGCGAATCGTGGTGTGCAAATGGATATCTTTCCTTCGGAACTTATTCAGAACGTCCGCTTATCCAAAGCATTGACTCCGGATTTGGATGGAGATGCTATTGGCGGGAATGTAGATTTTATTACCAAAACATCTCCCAATAAAGAAACCTTAGCCATAAGCATGTCTTCCGGATACGTCAATATGTCTAAATCACCAACCTACAATTCTTCTATTGTTTACGGAAACAAGATTACCAATAAACTAAAATTCATCTCTTCTGCGGTAATATGGGAACGTTCTACGGCTATTGATCAGATGAGAAATATTTTCAATTATGGATTGAAAGACAAAACAGCCTCCTACTCTATCAATCAACTGCAGCTTCGCGATTATCTGGCTAACCGAAGAACACTTGGATTCAATTTAGGGCTGGATTATGAGATAAACAGCAGGAATAAACTATACTTTAAAGGCTTATACAGCCAATATAAGGACGGACAATCTGTAAGGGAAACCTATTTTAATTTTGATAATAAAAATGTAACCCTTCAGGCTCGTCATGCAGATTATCTTACAGATCTTTATTCTATGCAACTGGGTGGAAATCATCAGGTAGGACAGCGTTTGGAGGTGAATTGGTCATTATCTAAAGCCCGTTCAGAGTTTAGATTCAATTCTCCGGAAAACCTTGACAAAAATGAAAGAGGATATCCAATGGTTAATTTTGTACAGCCTATGACCTATGGCAATCTTTCTGCTGATGGAAGAAAATACATGGCTATGGATGCTCCTGATGGCATTGGAGATACCGGACGTTATACTCTGCCTTCTCATCAACAGGCAATAGCAGCCGATCAATTAAAATTAAATCAAATTATTCTCAGCCAAAATCACAATAGCGAAACAGACTTAAGAGGACAGGTAGATTTAAAATATAAAGTATCTGATACCTTTGAGCTTAAATTTGGGACAAAATATAACAATAAAAACAAAAACGTAGACAGTTCTTTACTGGTATGGATGCCTAAATCTTCTCTTGGAATTCCCGGAAATCCAGTCACCTATCTGAATCAGCTTAATCGTGAAGCATTTCCATACAGAGGAGGTTTTATGAATCCTCTTGGGAATCCTTACAATTCGGCGATCATTGATCAGATTACCAACGGACAGATTGATCAGATGTACAACCCAGCTACACAGAATCGGCTAGGTCTCATGCAGGTAAGCAGCAAAGACAGCAGTTCTAATATCACCAGTTCTTATCGTGGAACGGAAAATGTATGGGCAGCTTACGTGATGGGAACCTGGAAAGTGACTGATCAGCTTCAGGTATTGGGAGGTTTCAGAAATGAATATAATGATATTACATTTTGGGGCAAGAAAGTGGTTTCGGACAAGGATAATAAAACAGAAGATATTAAAGATACCAAAACCTACAACATTCTGCTTCCTATGGTGAACTTGAAATGGAATATCAGCAATGACCGCATTCTAAGGCTTGCCTACACCCGCTCTTTTGCAAGGCCAGACTTCAATGATCTGAACCCGGGAACCATTGTAAATGATATCACCAATACCATCACTCAGGGGAATACGAAACTGGATCCTACATTTCCAACAACTTTGATCTTATGTTTGAAAATTACTTTGGAAAACTGGATCTGATTACAGCGGGAGTATTTTACAAAGACATTACCAACCTCATTTATAAAGATCAGTCAGTAGCAGATATCGGCGGCAGAACTTATACCTTCACTGCTCCTAAAAATCTGGAAGGAGCAAAATTATTCGGTTTTGAATTGGGGGTCTCCAAACGTTTTGAAAATCTCCCTGGATTTTTGAAGAATTTAGGGTTTGAAGGAAATTACACTTACATCTCCTCTAAAATGAATATGCCCATCTATGAAAATGGCCAGCAGACAGGAACGATGTCCACTACTATTCCTAATCAGGCCAAACATATTTTCAATACCATCCTGTTTTATGAAACCAATAAACTGATGCTTCGGGTAGCCGGGAACTATAAAGGAAATTATGTAAGCGAGATCAGAGCTGCTGCAGGCGCAGATCACTATCAATATTTCGATAAAAACTTCACTGTGGATCTTTCTACCTCTTACAGCATTTCAAAGAAGGTTCGAGTGTTTTTAGAACTTAATAATATTTTCAATGAACCTAACCGCTATTATATGGGAACAAAAGACCGTGTAGAGAATATTTCCTACTCAGGAATGCGCGGGCAGCTAGGATTCACTTATAACTTCTAATTAAAAATTTATTTATCTATGAAAAAGTATATATACGGGGCTGCGTTTTGTATGACAGCATTATTACAGGCACAAAATCAATGTCAGAATCCCGCAATCAATCAACTGCAGATTGTAGGAACACATAATTCATATGCTCAACCGGCAGATCGCAAAGTGTTGGATATGGTAAGTCCTATCATTAACAAAATGATGCAAAAATATGACAGCATGATGTCTGAAGAACAGAAAGCTAAGTTTAAAGAATATCATCCATACGGAATGGAGATCAAAGAAGGACTAAACTACAACCATCCAGATTTTACAGAGCAGCTTAATGCTAATCTTCGTGGTCTCGAAATAGATGTTTATTATGATCCGGAAGGCAACAGATTCAGTCATCCTGCTACTTATGAAATTTTAAAAGCAAAAGGAGTAACAGATTTAGCACCCTTCAACACCAAAAGATTGGATCAGCCTGGATTTAAAGTATTACATATGGCGGATATTGATTTCAGAACCCATTATCCTACGTTAAAAGACGCCTTAGCAGCTCTTAAAACATGGTCGGACCAACACCCTGGGCACACTCCAGTCTTTATGATGATTGAAGCTAAAGATTCCGGATTCCCTATTCTTGAAAACAGTACAAAGGTTTTACCATTCGATAAAAAGGCTTATGATGATCTGGACGCTGAAATCATAAAATATTTAGGAAAAGATAAGATCATTACTCCCAAAGAGGTTCAAGGGAAATACAATACCTTAAAAGAAGCGGTAACCCATAATAACTGGCCTAAATTGAATGAGAGTAAAGGAAAGTTCATCTTCATGTTATTACCCGGAAGTGCAGGTACCTTATCTTCTAAAAACAATCCCTATCTTATTGATGGTTCATTAAAAGAACGAGTCATGTTTTTGAACAGTGAACCTGAGGATTCTTTCGCAGGTTTCATATTGCGGGATAACGCTATTGTAAGACAAAAAGAGATCCAGGATCTGGTAAAACAGGGGTATATCGTAAGAACAAGATCAGACATTGAAACTTATGAAGCCAAAGCCAATGATTTCAGCCGTTCTAAAGCAGCTTTTAGTAGTGGTGCTCAAGTAATCTCCACCGATTTTTTCCGTCCCGGAAATACCTATGGCACCCCTTACTTTGTACAACCTCCACAAGGGAAAGACTATCTTAATAATCCAATCAATACATCATGTAAGTAAAATAAAAACCCGGTTCTGAAAACAGAACCGGGTTTTTACATAATACTATTATGACTTGTTACACTCTTTACAGTAAATCACTTTTCCTTCTTTAATTGTTTGAAGTATTTTGATGTTTTTAATTTTCATCTTATCTTCTTTTAATAGATTTTCATCTATTTATAGAATTTTATTTATATGAATAAATTATCCATCATAAAAAATCACACTTATATAAAGCTAAAGAGAATAGAATATTGTTTGTAGTAATGGTTTTAAAGCAAACTCCGGAAACCAATCCTTATTCATTTTATACACGAGCAACTCCTGAGTTTGTATAAACAAAAAAAAGTCTTCTATTTCTAGAAGACTTTTTGCGATCCGGACGGGACTCGAACCCGCGACCTCCGCCGTGACAGGGCGGCATTCTAACCAGCTGAACTACCGGATCAATTTTTTTAAAAAGAAATTGAGAAAACTTCTGCGATCCGGACGGGACTCGAACCCGCGACCTCCGCCGTGACAGGGCGGCATTCTAACCAGCTGAACTACCGGATCAATTTTTTTAAAAAGAAATTGAGAAAACTTCTGCGATCCGGACGGGACTCGAACCCGCGACCTCCGCCGTGACAGGGCGGCATTCTAACCAGCTGAACTACCGGATCAATTTTTTTAAAAAAAGAAATTGAGAAAAACTTCTGCGATCCGGACGGGACTCGAACCCGCGACCTCCGCCGTGACAGGGCGGCATTCTAACCAGCTGAACTACCGGATCAATTTTTTTAAAAAAAGAAATTGAGAAAAACTTCTGCGATCCGGACGGGACTCGAACCCGCGACCTCCGCCGTGACAGGGCGGCATTCTAACCAGCTGAACTACCGGATCAATTTTTTTTAAAAGCAATTGAAAAACTTTTTGCGATCCGGACGGGACTCGAACCCGCGACCTCCGCCGTGACAGGGCGGCATTCTAACCAGCTGAACTACCGGATCATTGTTTTTTGTTAAAGAACTTCGTTTCTTTTTCGTGGTTGCAAAATTACACCTTTTTTTATTACCTGCAAATTATTTTTAAAAAAATGCCTCCCAATCGTGGAAGGCATTCATTATCAAACTTATTTTTTTATAAGTGAGCGCTTAATTTTTCAGCGATTACCTCTTTTGGAGCTACACCTACTAATTTATCTACTACTTCTCCGTTCTTAAAAATAAGAACTGTAGGGATATTTCTAATACCATACTGCATTGAAATCTCTTGGTTGTTGTCTACATCCACTTTCCCTACTACCGCTTTTCCTTCAAAATCTGATGCTACTTCTTCGATGATTGGTCCTAAAGTTCTGCAAGGTCCACACCATACTGCCCAAAAGTCTACTAAAACGGGTTTATCTGATTTTAAAACCGTATCCTGGAATGAGCTGTCCGTAATTTCTAAAGCCATTTTTTGTTTCTTTTATTTTAATTAATATTATTTTCTTGTTTTCAATTCTTTATTGAATGTTCAAAATTACGATTTTTACATCATAAGACTATCTATGCTCAACATTAGTTTTTTCTATAGCATAGTCTTTTGAAATCTCTTTTAAAGCATTCACCAATGCGTCTATATCCGCTTTTGTCGTTAAGTGACTGAAAGAGATACGCAATGGTGTACAATGATCCATTTCATCTTCAGAAAGAACCATCATCATCACCATAGAAGGTTTAGATGCACCAGAAGAGCATGCACTTCCCTGAGAAATTGCAATTCCTTTCATATCCAACTGAAGACCAATTAATGGGTTTTTATAAGGCAATAAAGCACTTAATACCGTATAAAGACTATTTTCCTTTTCAGCACTTCTTCCATTGAATTTTATCCCCTCAATTTCAGCAGATAGCCTTTCGATAGCATAGTCTTTAATATCTTGCATATAGTTGGTATATTCCTCTATATTATTCAAAGCAAGCTCCAATGCTTTTCCTAGTCCTACAATACCACAAACATTCTCAGTTCCTGCTCTAAGGCTTCTTTCCTGAGGTCCTCCTGTAATGATTCCTTTCAATCCTGTTGCCTTTCTGATGAAAGCAAAGCCGGAGCCTTTAGGTCCATGAAATTTATGGGCACTGCAAGAAGCAAAATCTACCGGGATATCAGATAAATCAAGCTGCATATGAGCCATCGTTTGCACCGTATCTGAATGGAAAGAGCATTATGCTCTTTACAAAGCACAGCTACCTTTTTAAGACCAATAAGATTTCCTATTTCGTTGTTGGCATGCATTAAGCTTACCAATGTTTTTTTATCTGAAGATTTTAATAACTCCTCTAATTTATTAAGATCAATATCTCCTTTTTCATTAGGGCGGATATAATTTACTTCTACTCCTTTTCTCGCTTTCATATCCAGAATACTTTCAGAAACACATTTATGTTCCAAAGGTGAACTGATGATTCTTTCTACTCCAAGATGCTCTACCGAGGATTTGATAATCATATTATTGGATTCTGTTCCACAAGAAGTGAAAATGATTTCAGCAGGAGTTACATGAAGATAGTCTGCAACCTGTCTTCTTACATTTTCAATAAGGATTTTGGCTTCCTGCCCAAAGCTATGAGTTGAAGACGGGTTTCCGAAGTTCATCTTCATCGTACCAACCATTGCATCTATAACTTCTTCTGCAAGCGGAGTGGTTGCGGCATTATCTAAATATATTTTATCCATTGTTATTTTGAATATTTTAATTCTACGGAGGTAAACTGGTAATCTGTGGGAACAGTAAAAATAAACCAAGGGTTGGAAAGAACCTGAATTTCCATGCCTCCAGGAGTAGACTCTCTACCCGGCACTTCTACATATAAAATATTGTTCTTTACAGACACCCCTTTAATTTCATTAATAGTGTGGCTGCCTGATCTGAAGCTTCCCAGATTGTATAAAACAACCTTTTTATCTTTTGGAAACTTTGGATAGTTAGTTGCAGGAGCTTTCCCTTCTTCTACAAGTTCAAAATCACTTTTTCCCAGAGCAACATATTCTTTTTCATCTTTTATGATCCTAAAGCCAGGCTGCTCAGTTCCTCCCTGAGAATTAGACACCAGAAGTTCTGCTTTTTGCTGCATCTCAGACGTTTTTTGTGAGGATGATGTTGTACTTGCGCAGCTCATCAGGATAGCTGTACATGCAATTAACAAACTTTTCATTTTTTACACTTTTATCACCCAAAATTAGTGAAAAAATTGGTAATGTCCCTCATTTGCCCATTTCAACATTGGCTTATCTCCGGATGTATCACCAAATGCAATAATTTTATCATACCTAGAATCGTGGATTTCTTCCTTTATTCTCACCAGTTTTTCTTTCCCGTTGCAATTTTTTCCGATGAAGTTTCCTGTGAAAATACCGTTCTTGAACTCGGCTTTGGTAGAAACGAGTTGCATTTTCAATACCTCGGCAAAAGGTTTTACCCAGATATCTAAAGAGGCTGTTACTAATAAACTTTGTGTATTATTCCTATCGATATTTTGAATAAAATCCAGGGCATTTTCCCTTACAATTTTAGGATAATGCAATTCAAAAAACTGTTTGGATTTCAATTCTATTTTTTCCTGAGTCTGTCCTTTTAAAATGGATCCGATAAAACTTTTCTTTACTTTTTCCGTTTCTGCCAGCTTCAGCTTCAGCAAAATAAAAAGCGGTACATGTCTTAAAAATTGTATTCTATATTTTGTAGAGTCGTAGAATTTAAGATACATAAACATAGTATCTTTATACGTTAGGGTTCCGTCAAAATCAAAACAATACAATTTTTTCATTTTTTAAAGCTTTAACTTTTTAAATATAAACTCAGGGATATTCCTGATAATCATCATAATAATATTCCAAATCGGCAAAACATATGCCACGTTCTTTTGTTTTTTGAACGCTTTATAAATACAAGCTGCTGCCTGTTTAGGAGTAGCCGTTAATTTTGGATTTAAAGGCAGACCTTCTGTCATTTTAGTTGCCATAAATCCAGGTTTTACCGTCAATACATGTACTTTTTTACTGAAAAGGTAATTTCTAAGTCCACTCAGGTAAGCTGTAAAAGCAGCTTTTGCACTTCCATAAATAAAATTACTCTGTCTTCCACGATCTCCTGCTACTGATGAAAGTCCGATGATCGTTCCAGACCTTCTGTTTTCAAATTTATGAGCAAAATAGTTCATTACCGGAATCAGTTTAGAATAATTGATATTAATAATACGTTCTGTATTCTTGTTATCATACAATCCTTCCTCCGTCCCTTCACCCAAATATCCTACGGCACAAATAATACATTTGAATTGATATAATCAAATCTGTTGTAATCTATTTCTTTCATCAGATCTAATTCTATTACTTCAGACTGTTGTAGAAATTTCACATCAATATGTTTTGCAAATCTTTCTGTCGTTTCTTTATTTGAGGTAAAAAGATAGATTTTTTCAAACTTTTCTCCTTCCTGAAGTGCTTTTTCCACAAAAGCCTGTGCTACTTCAGATGTACTTCCCAGGACTATCATTATGAATTGTTGTTTAAGATTCTTTTGTGCTGTAAAGACACAAATTTAGGACTTCGAATGTTTTTCAGGTAATTGGTTAATGAAGATCTGCTCATACTATCTTTAGTCAAATAAATCCTTCCTCCAAACTCCTGAACAATACTATCAAGCTGATCCACCAGCTTTTTCAGTTTTGAATTTACTTTAAAATCCAATGCCAATGTATACCCTTCCACAGGGAAAGAATTGTAAGCTTCCGGATTGTTTTTTCCAAAAAGTTTTAAAACTGCCAAGAACGAACCATTACCACTTTTGGCAATCGTTTCAAGAATTCTTTTCATTCCTTCTTTTCCTGCTTCTTTTGGAATCACCATTTGGTATTGTATAAAACCAGATTTTCCATAGATTTTATTCCACTCATTTATGGCATCTAAAGGATAGAAAAACGTTTCGTAATCGATAAAGCTTTTTACTTCTTTCTTAGATTGTTTTTTATAATAGAGCCAGTTGAAAATCTTTACTGTCAAAGCATTTAATACGAATCCCGGAAAGTAGAACGGAATAGTAGGCTGTAATTTACCCTTTAATCGTAAAGGTGATTTGGCCATATTCTGAGGCAATTCGTGCTGGAAAGCATGCTCTCCTCTCATCAGAATACTCCTTCCTATATTATTTCCTTTCTGAAGACAATCGATCCAGGCTACGGTATACGTCCAGCTTTCACTTTCGTCAAACAGTTTAAAGATTTCATCAAGATTCTCTGCTTTGATACTTTCCTGACGGATATAAGCAGATTCTATATTTTTAAGTTTAAATTTTGCAGTCAGAATGATTCCTGTAAGTCCCATACCACCAATAGTAGCCCAGAACTTTTCTGCATTTTCTTCTCTTGAACAGGTAATGATCTCTCCGTTTTCCACCATCAGCTTGAATTCCAATACATATTCTGAAAAACAGCCTTCTGCATGGTGGTTCTTCCCGTGTACATCTGAAGCAATAGCTCCACCTATGGAAACAAACTTTGTTCCCGGAGTTACGTACAGGAAATATCCTTGCGGAACTGATATTTCAAGCACATCCGAAAGCAATACTCCGGATTCGCATTCTATAATCCCGTTCAAACGGTCGAAACTGATGAATTTATTTAATTTCTTGGTGGAAAATATGGATTCCCCCAATGAAGCATCTCCATAACATCTTCCGTTTCCTCTTGCAATAACTTCATTGTGATTGAGTACGAATTCTTTTATGTTTTTGAAGCTGTCTTCAGATCTCATTTCTTTTTCTACAACCGGGTAGTTACCCCAGTTTGTAACTTTCTGTGTGAAATTTGGCTTCATTTCTTAAAGTAAATTTGAATTAAAAATGTGGCCACCCAAAGTAATAAAGTAACCTGTATATAACGGTCTCTGTACACAATTTTTGTGGGAGATTCTGTTCTATTGTACACTAATGTCTGCTGAAGATATCTTAAAAGAGCAAATACAACGAAAACTACTGTATAAAATACTCTTTCATGGAATCTTGCCTGAACTTCCGGTGAAAGGGTAAACATCAGATAACAAACAATAGCCAGTGTAATAGAAATAGATAAAGCAATATCTGCAAATTGTACATTATACCCATCCAAAGCTTTTCTTGTTTTTCCAGAAACCTGAGCATTGATAAGCTCTCCTCTCCTTTTTCCGATAGCGAGTACCAGTGCCAGTACAAAAGTCAGTAAGATCGCCCATTGTGAGATACTAATTCCTGTAATGTAACCGCCTGCCAGAACACGAAGTACAAATCCTATAGCAATAATAAAAATGTCAATAATTGGGACATGTTTGAGTCTGAATGTGTATGCAAGGTTCATCACCACATAAAAAGCAATAATGGTAGCAAATTTCCATAGTGGCTGATGAAAATACATTTGAGCAAAGCCTACAAAAGCAATATCTGCAATTACAAGCCCAATCAGAATTCCTATTGCTGTAGATTTTGAAATGGCACCACTTGCCAAAGGACGTTTTCTTTTTTCAGGATGTTGCCTATCTGCGTCAATATCATTATAATCATTAAGAATATAAACAACACTTGCAGCAAAAGAGAAAATGATAAAAGCAAAGATACTTTTGGTAAGTAAATCCAAATTGGTAATATTACCAGAGAAAAATAGGGGCACAAATACAAAAAGGTTTTTTACCCATTGCTCTACTCGAAGTAGTTTTAAATATTTCTTCATTTACGTTATTTCGATTACAAAAATAATAAATTAAAAATTGACAGGTATAAAAATACAAAAAAAACCGCCGGGGCGGTCTTTTACGAAAATATTTATATATTAAATTAATTACTGCCCTTGCTTGGCATCATTAATCATTTTTTCATTTGCAGTAATAGCGAATTCAACTCTTCTGTTTTTAGCTCTTCCTTCGTCTGTATCGTTGCTAGCAACCGGCATATTTTTACCTTCACCTTTAGTGAACATTCTGCTTCCTGCCAATCCTTTTCCTACTAAATAAGCCTTTACAGCATCTGCTCTTCTTTGAGAAAGCGCCACGTTATAAGCATCTTTACCTACGCTGTCTGTGTGACCATAGATATTGATATTGGTATCTGGATTATCAACCAATACTTTAGCTAATTTATCTAAATTATTTTGAGCAACAGAAGTAAGGTTTGAAGAGTCGAAAGCAAAGTTTACGATACTTTCATTCATCGTCACTTTAATACCGTCTCCTACTCTTTCAACCTGAGCACCTGGTAAAGTTTCTTTAATATCTTTTGCCTGCTTATCCATTTTGTTACCGATAACGTTACCTGCAACACCTCCGATAATACCACCTAATACAGCACCAATAGCACCGTTACCACCTCTTCCTACATTATTTCCAAGGATACCACCTAGTACAGCACCTGAAGCAACTCCTACAGCAGTACCTCTTTGTTGGTGATTTGAATTTTGAACTGCTTCACAACTTGTCAATAATAATGCTGATGACAAGAAAAGAGCTCCTACGTATGTTTTAGTAAATTTCATTTTTTTTATCTTTTATGTTATTTAATTATTTCATTCCAGTTCTTTCGAAATTGTAAACAACTTTTACATTTCCGCCTTCAAATGGAACGTCTTGCTGAAGTGAAAACTGATCTGTGTTTTGGTTGATTACCGATAAAGTATACCCCGCAGTATTCTGTTTTGCTTTTGTACCTGCAAGAACTTTCTTAAACATAAATGTATCACCGTTTTTTATTTCAAACTTGATAGGCTGTGTAATTGCCGGGCAGCTTCCGCCTCCGTTCAGAGTATAAGCCCCTGTCCAGTTGTTAGGAATTAATCTCCAATGACTTCCTACGAAGCACTGTGCATCTGCACCTTCGTCAAAAGGCTTAATTTTATACCCTTTATCGTAGTCTATGCTCACAATCTGCCAATCTCCTTTTAATTTAAGAAAATCAGCTCTTTGATTTTGAGATGTAGCTGCTTTATTCACAGAGGAACAAGACACTGCAAAAAGTGATGTTCCTAACATCCCTGCAAGTAGTAACTTTTTCATTTTGTTGTTTATTATTTTGTTACAATAAAGTTACAAAAAACCGTGCCAAAATTGTATTTAAAAAATAAAAAAGTCCGAAAAATTTCGGACTTTTTTATTAGCTATTTAAAAATGAATATTTTAACTATTTTTTTGAAAATAACAAAACAGTATGCAATCACGCTCTAACCGCTAGAGCACTGTACTCCATATTGATAAAACGGATATCATAATCATTTATGAATAATTATTTTTTAACTGCTTTTGTTGCTTTTTTTACAACAGGCGTTTTACTTCCTTTATAAAAGTTATTATAAGCATATTCTGCTGCTTTTTTCACATCAATCACTCCTCCTGCTGCAGAATAGTCTGTAAAACCGTTGGCTGTACTCAAATTACTTGATTTCTTCAACGATTCAATGATCTGGTCTGGCTTTAGCTCGGGCATATAAGCCAACAGAACTGCTGCTGCTCCTGATACTACCGGAGAAGCCATAGATGTTCCATCTAAATACTCATACTTACTTCCTTTAACTGTTGAATAGATTCTTTCTCCCGGAGCAAAAACATCTACCATTTTCTTATTGAAGTTGGAGAAGCTTGCTCTAAGCGCATTGTTGTCATTTGTACTTGCCCCTACTACTACTACGTTATTGACAAATGGTTTTTCATCATTCACATTTTTATAATTGGTAGGATATGCCAGGTGTTCTGCTACATCTTCATTTTCATTACCGGCTGCTTTCACTAAAAGTACTCCTTTGTCTTCAGCATATTTGAAGGCATCCCAAACCACATTCTTACCTGGAGAAACAGGTTTACCAAAACTCATATTCAGAATTTTAGCTCCATTATCTACGGCATATTTTATTGCATTAGCCACATCTTTATCTCTTTCATCACCATTAGGAACAGCTCTTACCGTCATAATTTTAGCTACTCTTGAGGCAATACCATGCTGTATTTCTTTTCCTTGTGGGAGTCCTGCAATGATTCCGGCAACGTGAGTTCCGTGTTCTGCATCAGGCCCTTCGTAGTGATTGTTTCCGTAATTCTTTTCAGAATAGTCGTCATAGTTATCTCCTACAATTTCTTTTCTTGGATCATATGAAAGATCATATTGTTTTGCTGCCGGTGCATAATGATCGATAGCTTCTTTCATATCCTTTTTCATTTTATTTTCGAAATCTGTTGCAGAAACTCCTTTAAAATCCGGACTTTGAGAAACCTGTCCTAAGATTTCCAAAGCAATTGCTTCCTTTTGATCCGCAGGTTTCTTAATCGCTGCAAGATTTTCTGCAGTCACTGATTTCCCACCCAATAGTTTAACCATAGTTGGAACCAGCTCATTAATCATAGAATAGGTTCTGAAGTTTTGCTGAGCCTCAACACTCTTCTTTGTGAAAAGATCCTTCGCTTTCATATACATCGCAAACTCCTCAGGCATTTTAGCTTGATTAGCTTTGTTCTTTGCAGAATCATCCCCTTCAAAGAGAGGCTTGTATTTGGCAACAACTCTTGTCACTTCCATATTATCGATGTCTATATCACCGTTTTTCCCTCCTATAAAGTTCCATCCGTGAATATCATCGATATATCCGTTTCCATCATCATCCTTTCCATTTCCAGGTATTTCATTGGGGTTAGTCCACATATTTTTCACCAATCCCGGATGATCTACCTGTACACCACTATCTAAAACTCCAACGATTACTGTTTTAGGTTTTAATCCTTTTGACTCTAAATATTTATATGCATTTTCAGTATTAACTCCATATATTTTTGAAGTTGCAAAATCTTTATGATACCACATCATCAGATTTTTATCTTCATTCGGGTCAATACTTTTAGCTTTTGATTCCTGTGCAAAAGAGAATCCAAAACCGGTCAAAAAAACTGCAGCTAATAATACCTTTTTCATATACTGATATTTGTTTTAAAGTCATATGCAATCGTCATCTGTTTTTATTTGCAATGAAATTCTGATCGTGACGATTTTATATTAATGTTTTATATTTTTTATGTAAACAAGTGATTCTGGGCCTTTGTTACAAATAAGATCCACAACCGATAAATCTTCCAAAAATCCTAATTTGTCTGAGAAAGTTTGGTAATAGCTTTCCATTTCAAACTCTGAAGGAAGTTTTGCAGAAAATTTCTCTCTGAAATTGATTCCTTCTGGATTTTTGATATATTCTTCATTCAAAGAGTGTGCCTTTTCTGTTTTTAATATCTGTTGGATGATTTCTAACCCTTTAAGGTTAAAATCCAAAAGAAACTTTTCTTTCAAATCAAAGATCTTTCTGAATTTATCTTCATAGTACTCGAAATAAGGTGAACTCTGATATGCTGTTTGAATAGATTTCCAGTGAAGTGTTCTCCAGTCTTCTCTGTAAGAAATCTCAATATCTTTAAATTCTCTTTTCCCATTATGATTAATAGGGATAATCAAAGATAATTTTCCGTTGGCTCCATAGATATTCGCTCTGTTTCTATAGGTTTGCTTTGGAAAGTTTTCAAACTGTTCAAATACAACTTCGCTTTCAGCATTTAAAAACACTGAAAACCATGAAACCGGTGGCATATAAAATACCGGCAATAAAACATTCTTCATATTCATAATACAAAAATGAAGTATTTTTTCAAATACTTCATTCTATTTTAAGTTTAATTTTATTTATAACTCGTCTTCTGTTTTTTTCTTTTTGAATAATTTCACAAAATACTCCCAACCGAAGAATAATATTAAAATCATTGCGGCAATCCACCAGTATGAAGTTTTATTAGCTTCTCCTGTATTGGTTGCCTTAAACATTCTGTCCCAACGGATCTTGAATGGTGCCTGATATGTAGAACTGCTGTCTGCAAAAGCTCCTTGAAGACTCATCCATGTAAACATTGGTTTTCCAACGATATTTTCTTCCGGAACGAAACCAAAAAATCTTGCATCTAATGAAGCATCTCTGTTATCCCCAACCATCATATAATAATCTTGCTGGATTGTATATTGATTGGCTTCTTTTCCGTTGATAAAGATCTTTCCGTTCTTTTTCTCTAAGCTGTTATGCTCATATTCGGAAATAATCCACTGGAACATTGGAAGCGTTTCATTGTTGATGGCTACCACATCACCCTTCTTAGGAATTCTTACAGGGCCATACCAGTCCTGATTCCATGGCTTATTTACTGGAAATATAGACTGTGTTGTATCAATTTTTGTTCTGGCATCATCTCTATAAGCGATTGCAGCTTCTCCTTTCACAGAAACATCTTCTTTCATGTCAACCACGTGAGGAAGTTCTTTGATATCTTTAGCAATTTTATCCGTTAGACCTTGGAAGCCATAAATAAATCCGCCGTTGTTCTGCTGTATTTCCTGTACCGGTAAAAATCCGTAAGCTTTATATAATGTAGGAATGTCTAACTGGCTGTCAGTGGTTACAATATATCTGTGTTGTACTTCCTGATCTCCTAAAACAACTTCCGGCTTTCCATTCACGAAAAGTCTTCCGGCTCTCATTTCAAAAGTATCTCCGGCAGTCGCTACGCATCTTTTTACATAAGGATCTTTTCTATCGATAGCAGCATGCACTGAATCCTGAGGATAGTTGAAAACAACTACATCATTTTTCTGTGGTTTATTGAATTGCAGGATTCTTGTATATGGTAATTTTACTCCGTCTACATAAGATTTAGGATCATCTTTTGGATTTCCTTTCTGTCCTGTATCCATAATCGTTCCCTGAAGGAAAGGTATTGCCAAAGGACGCATTGGAAGTCTATATCCATAGCTCCATTTATTTACGAAAAGGAAATCTCCTACCAATAATGTTCTTTCCATGGAACCTGTAGGAATTCCGAACGGCTGTGTTACAAAAACGTGGATAATGGTTGCAAATACTACGGCGAAAGTAATAGATCCCAAAAATGTATCTTTCTTTTTAGCCTCTTTTTCTTCATCTGTAAGATACAGATCATTAGCATTTTCATCTTCCAGTTCTACCTCTTTAGAATAGTTGATAGTTGCCATATAGATGAACGGAAGAATCACAGTAAGAATCTGATCCTTGAAAAGGGTTTTTCCGAACTTCTTCACTAAATAAAGATGGAAAACAGACATCATGATGGGGCCTACAATCGGAAGATAGGAAAGGATTGCCCACCATTTCGGATGTTTCGTTTCTTTCAGGATAATGAAATAGTTATAGAAAGGTATAAATGCAAATAAAGGGCTATACCCCATTTTTTTAAACAACTTCCATGTTGAAATCCCCATTAATACGGATAAAATGAGGACATACACTGTATACGTTAAAAAATAATTCATAATTTTTTTGTGCCTATTCTTATGATATAAACGATAAATGATGAGTAATAAACGAGAATAGCTGTTCTGCTATTAACAATTCACTATTCATCATTTTCATATTGGTCTGCAATTTACAGAATTTGTTACAATTAAAGTCCTAAAACATCCTTCATTCCGAAGTTTCCTTTTTTGTCTTTGATCCACTCAGCTGCAACTACCGCTCCTAATGCAAAGCCATTTCTGTTGAATGCAGTATGTTTGATCTCAATTTCATCCACTTCACTTCTATAGAAGACACTATGAGTTCCAGGTACTTCATCTTCGCGAATTGCGAAAATTCCAAGCTGAGTTCCTTCTGTTTCTTCCAGTTTCCACGCGTCAAATTTCGAATTGTTATTGATAATTCCTTCTGCGATAGAGATGGCAGTTCCGCTTGGGGCATCTTTTTTATGGATATGGTGAATTTCTTCCAGCTGACAAGAGTATTCATCTACATTCTTCATCAGACCAGCCAGTTTTTCGTTTAAAGCAAAAAATAAGTTAACGCCTAAACTAAAATTCGAACCATATAAAAATGCGGTATCATTATCTACCGCTAATTTTTCTATTTCAGCTTTTTTCTCCAGCCATCCTGTGGTTCCGCAAATTACCGGAGTTTTATTTTCAAGGCAAGCTTTGATATTGTCGTATGCAACTTCCGGTAAGGAAAATTCGATCACAACATCTGGATTGTTAAGATTTTCAGCAGTTGGGGTTTCCTTCAGGCGGGCAACAACTTCGTGACCTCTTTTCTGTGCGATCTCATCAATGATCTTACCCATTTTACCGTAACCAACTAATGCTATTTTCATGTAATCTTTTTTATTTATTGTTACATTCAACCTTTCGGTTCTCTGTATGTATTATATATTAAAATCTATAACTTAAAGCGAATCCTGTTTTTGGAGAATCAAAACCATATTGGTCCTGAATCACAGATGGCTTAAAAGTCAGATCAGGGTCATGGCGGCTTTCATAAAGATGAGCGTCCACTACTGCATCTACAATATTTAAAATATAGATCAGTCCTGTAATGGCAATAGCATAATCTCTTTGTCTTTTTGCCCTATCCTGCGCATTTCCTAACGCTTTCTTATCTAGCCAAGGGCGAGCATCCACGAATTCATTAGGTGTGCCATTTAATTTGGCCACATAATATTCGCGGTATTTCCTGTATTGATTATCATTCCATACAGCAATACCTACTCCAGCTCCTACTGCTCCCCAAACAATTGGGATCTTCCAGTATTTCTTGTTGTAGAACTGCCCTAATCCCGGCAATACTGCAGAATACAATCCTGCTCTGGTAGGATTAAGTTTATCGTTTTTTTGGTAGGCCCATTGGCTTTTTCCAGATCTTCGATAATCTTTGCTTCTGTTTTGGTTGGTTTTACCAAACGAAGTTCCTCTTTCGGAGGTGTCTGTACCCGAACAGTATCAATAGGCGCAACTTGTGAGTAAGCCAATACAGCAATACACAAGAAAAATGTGAAAAATATTTTCTTCATTTATTTAATATGGGATAAAATATATTCCAGTTCTTCTTCATTTTTGAAGTCCAGGACAATTTTACCTTTTTTACCATTTCCAGAAGCTTTGATCTCCACTTTTACATCCAGGATGTCAGCAATGGTCTTCTGAGCTCTTTTATAGTTATTGGATAACTCGGCACTTACTTTTTTAGCAGCCGGAGATTTTGGATTTTTAAATGCAGCCGCAGCTTGTTCAGCCTGACGTACATTCAGCTTTTCTTTAATGATCAGATCGAATAAAATCTGTTGGTTTTCTTCACTTTCAAGACTGATGATTGCTCTCCCATGTCCAGCAGAAATTTCACCGCTTCTGATAGCATTCTGAATATCCGGATTCAATCTTAACAATCTGATTGAATTGGTAATTGTACTTCTATCTTTCCCTATTCTCTGGCTAAGATTTCCTGAGTAAGACCTATTTCTTCTAAAAGCCTGTGATAAGTAAGAGCAATTTCAATAGCATCAAGATCTTCTCTCTGAATGTTTTCAACAAGAGCCATTTCAAGAAGCTCCTGATCATTTACTAAACGGATGTACGCAGGAACTGTCGTTAAACCAGCAATTTTACTTGCTCTGTAACGTCTTTCCCCGGATATGATCTCAAATTTCTCACCGTCTTTTCTTAAGGTAATTGGTTGGATGATCCCTAAGTTTTTAATAGACTGTGCTAATTCCTCTAATGCTTTTTCATCAAAATAAGTTCTCGGCTGCGTCGGGTTCGGATATATATCTTCAAGCGCAACTTCTACAATATTTCCCACGAACTTGTCTGCTCCCTCATCTGTAGCGGAGTTGACAGTTGCTTTGGATTCTGCACTTAAAATGGCGCCCAAGCCGCGTCCCATAGCTCTTTTTTTGTCCTTCATAGATATAATTGATAAATGATGTTTGTTAAGTGATGGCTACCATTCACCTATTGGCCATTATTATTAATTTAATTCTTTATTAAGTTTTCGTTCTTTAAAAGAACTTCTTCAGCTAACTGAATATACTGAACAGCCCCTTTACTTTCGGCATCATAGTTCAGGATACTTTCTCCGAAGCTCGGAGCTTCACTCAATCTTACATTTCTGCTGATGATGGTTTCAAAAACCATTTCCGGGAAGTGAAGATTTACTTCTTCTACTACCTGATTAGATAGTCTTAATCTGCTATCATACATGGTAAGAAGAAGACCTTCTATTCCAAGATCTTTGTTATGGATCTTCTGAACGTTTTTAACGGTGTTCAAAAGCTTCCCAAGCCCTTCTAATGCAAAGTACTCACACTGAATCGGAATAATTACCGAGTCTGCTGCTGTAAGGGCATTTACTGTAATCAAACCTAAACTCGGTGCACAGTCTATGATAATATAGTCATAATCATCCCTTACACTCGCTAATGCTTTTTTCAGCATATATTCACGATCTTCTTTGTCTACCAATTCGATTTCCGCTGCTACCAAGTCAATATGTGATGGAATAATATCCAGATTCGGCGTTGCCGTTCTTTGATACAAACCCTTGTATCCGCACTATGCTCCAGTAGATTATATGTGGAATACTGAACATCTTCTACTCCCAAACCAGATGTAGCATTGGCCTGAGGGTCAGCGTCAATGATCAATATTTTTTTTTCCAATACTCCTAATGCTGCTGCCAAGTTTACAGCGGTAGTAGTTTTTCCTACCCCACCTTTTTGATTAGCAATACCTATGATTTTTGCCATTATTAGAACTTTAAGTTTCAAAAATACACTTTTTTCTTTGCTCCCGATAGATGGAGAAAATCAAAATTGAGTTAAAATATTGTTAATAAGCAATTTAACGATAAAAAAAATTATCCACAAAAAAAATTCTTTGTGGATAACTATTAAAAATTGATTTTTGATATTAATTATCAAACTTCATGGAGATTGGAAACTTGAAGTAACTTCTTACAAATTCACCTTTTTTATTTTTGGCAGGAATCCAGATTCCTTTGTTTGAAATTGCCTTCACTGTTCTGATTGCCTCATTGTTAAAATCGGCATTGGTTCCGTTAGCTTTTACCCCTGAGATTGTTCCGTCCATTTCTACAATGAACGTAACCGTAGTTTTTATTAGTTCTTCTGATTCAATACTTGATCCATCGAAGTTGTTCATCACTTTGTTCTGAAAGAGTCTATACCGCCTTTAAAGCTGGCTTCTACCCCAAGATCGCCTGCGTCTACAATCTTAGTCTTATCTACAGGATCCTGAATGGCTGGCGGCGGAGTATTGATTACCGACCCAGTAGGTACAGTTGTCGTTACATGGGTATTCGGAGTCACCACCTCGCCTTTAAAATGATCTGTAAAGCCTGCTACAGCATCATCCGGAACAGGATCTTTTTCACATTGTCCTGAGCTGTACTTGATGGTGTTGGAACTGTGCTGTCAAATGTTTTTTTATCAGGCGCAGATGCTGGTTTTACAGGTGTAATGGTCACAGGTGGATCTTTCTCCGGTACATCAACCACATGAAAGATTCTCTTTCCGTCATCTCCGGTTCTCTGGACAGGTGCGTCTGTTTTAAAGGCAGAAATTACCGCTGGTGTTAGAGAGACTGCCGCCATTAGGCTTACTCCTATAAAAAGTGCTTTGGTTAATATTCTATCTGATTCGTTTCTTAATACATAGGCACCGTATTCTTTGTTTCGGTGCTCAAAAAGAACTTCGTTGAAGCGAAATTCCTGGTTTTGATTCTGGTGTTTCATCACTATTACTATTTAAACTGTTAAAAAATGTGATTATTAGTTTGATTAGTTCTTATCGATAAGCAATGTTTCAATATCAAAAGATCTGCCAGAATTTTATCAAAACAACATAATATTATAAAATTTTATGAAAATGTTTAAAATTTAACATTTTAAACATTGAAAATACACACCTAAAATCCATCAAAATATTGAGTTACGTAAAAATCATCAGTACCATTATCAATGGTATTAATAATCCCACCGCATTGATAATAATGAGAATTACTGAACTGATCTTTGTTTTTTTATAGCTTTTAGCGGCAAAATATATAGCAGCAACACTAAACAGCAAACTACAAACAACAAATAACATCAGCAGAAAATTACTGCGGATATTTATTGGGAATCCTAAATAAACACTTAGTAAAACAGCATATGCAATCGTAAAGTATAAGCTAATTACAATATTGTCCAGAAAACGCTGGGGTATTTTATTTTCTTCCATATATTTCATTTACGCTTTTTCTTAAAACAAAAGTATACAAAAATTCAAAACTGAAATTATTCCCTTACAGTTTAAATGTACTCTTAATAAATTGTAAATATTTAAAATAAAAGAGGATTATAAAATGAGTATTGCCAAGTAAAATCTCAGTACAACCATGTCAAGGTTTAAAACCTTGACATGGTTGGATAAGCAAAATAAAACGAAAGCTCATTCATTTTTAGACAAAAAAAGAGACCATCAAATCGGACAGTCTCTTTATACTTTATTATGTTCTAAGAATATTAGAATAATTCTTTTCTGATAATGTTCTGACTTCTTTCAGGACCTACAGAAACTAAATATACATTAATTCCTAAGTATTTTTCAATAAACTCGATGTACTTCTGAGCATTGTCTGGAAGTTCATCATAGCTTCTCGCTTTTGTGATATCTTCCGCCCAACCTGGTAAATCCTGATAGATTGGCTCATAGTTATACAACTTCTCTGTTGACGAAGTAAAGTAATCAATAATTTTTCCGTCTTCAGTTTTGTAGTGCGTAACGATTTTAAGGTTTTCAATTCCTGTAAGAACATCAAGCTTGGTAATAACAAGGTTATTGATTCCGTTGATCATACAAGCATGCTTCAAAGATACAAGGTCTAACCAACCTGTTCTTCTTGGTCTCCCTGTAGTAGCACCGAATTCACCTCCAATTTGTCTGATTTTCTCACCTAATTCATTATCTAATTCAGATGGGAAAGGCCCGTTTCCTACTCTTGTACAGTATGCTTTTGCCACACCGATCAGGTTTTGAAGTGACGTTGGTGGAACTCCTGCTCCTGAACAAACTCCTCCTGTAGATGGAGAAGATGAAGTTACGTATGGATAAGTACCGAAGTCAATATCAAGCATTAATGCTTGAGCTCCTTCAAATAAAACATTTTTACCGTCTCTGATCGCTTCGTTTAATTCTAATTCAGTATCAACGATTCTATCCTGAAGCTGTTTTCCGATTTCTAAATATTCATTATAGATCTCTTCAACATCTAAAGCTGGTTTTCCGTAATATTTTTCAAAAAGAGAGTTCTTAACTTTTAGGTTTTTCTCAATTTTATCTCTTAAAATCTCAGGGTTTAATAGGTCAACCATTCTGATTCCGACTCTTGCGATTTTATCTTCATAGCAAGGTCCGATTCCTTTTTTGGTTGTTCCGATCTGAGTTCCGCCGTGTTCCTCTTCACGGTAAGTATCCAAAAGGATGTGGTAAGGCATGATAACATGCGCTCTTCTGCTGATAAAAATGTGATCTGTTCTCAAGTTTTTGCTCTCGATCTGACCAACTTCTCTAATAAAAGACTTAGGGTTTACCACTACTCCGTTCGCAATGATACATTTCCCTTTGCATTGAAGAACTCCTGAAGGAAGAAGGTGTAGAACGAATTTTTCCTCACCAACATAAACCGTGTGACCTGCGTTGTCTCCCCCTTGGAAACGCACTACATAGTCTGATTTTGCAGATAAAACATCCGTGATTTTACCTTTACCTTCATCTCCATACTGAAGACCTACAACTACATAAGTTGACATATTTTACTTTTGTTTTAAGATTCGTGCAAAATTACTTTTAAAAAAAATGACAGCCAAATTATAGGGGATATTTATTTTGAGCCAGGGTGAAAATCATAGAATTGGAAGCCTAAGACACCTATACAAATTCATTGATTAACAATATTTTATAAATAAAAACCCATAAAACCATCACTCCTGAAGATCAATTCTGCTTTTATGTTTATTCCAAATGGTCTATATTTACTATACAATAAATTTACCTATATGAAATTTAAAATTCTGTTCCTATTTCTGATCATTCCTATATTTTGTTTAAAAGCACAAAATAAAAATAAGGTGGATGAATATTTAGGAATACCTAACCCTATCAATATAGGACAAAAGGTTTATAACCTGGTTTGGAGTTCACATCCTAATGAGGTCTACTTCAAACAGGAATATATAGAATCTAAGGACAATCTTAAAAAGTACAACAGCATGGTCTTGATTGACTTTATAAAAGGGGATTTTAACCTTAAAGAAGTTATTGACCACAAAATAACTGAACTTGACGAAATGAAAAAAATCAATCCGATTGTTAATTACCAAGTTCTTGAAAAGAATGGAGAATATATTTTAGATTTTCTGATCAGTGAAAATTCAAAAGATGGAAAGGAAATTCTAATTGCGGAAAGAAACGTCTACCGCTACAAACTTATCAGCAATAGTACCAACAATGGGCTTTTGCTTTTTGCAATAAGCCAGAGAGGATATAAAGAGAATATGGATCAGTTTTTTAAAAATCTGAAAGCGAATCCTAATCAATTGATTGAAGCTGTAGGAAGCTATAAACTTCCTGACATCAAGATAAAATAGTATAATATTTAAACACTTCTAATGACTACATCTCAAAAATCAGCATACCTGCCATCAAATATAAACAGTAAATCCCAGCTTTTCCATACTCTATTTTCTCCGGAAAACACAAAAGCCACCCTTCTCATCGTTCACGGCATGCAGGAACACAGTGGAAGATATACAGAAATAGCAGAGTATTTTGCAAACCATGGCATTGCAGTACTGACGTATGATCATCTGGGTCATGGAAAGTCTGTAAAAGATAAAAGCGAGATTGGTTTTTTTCAACTTGAAAAACCGGATGAAAGATTGATTGCTGATGTGGAAATGATGGCCGATCATCTTGCTGGGCAATATCCGAATGTTCCTCATTTTATTCTGGGACATTCTATGGGATCTTTTATTACTCGTTGTCTTCTTCAGAAAGCTAGTAATAAGTTTACAGGAGCCATTATTACCGGAACTGGTGGCCCTTTGCCTGGTATTGATCTATTAAGAAGTTATTTATCATTAGCCAATATGATCGCTCCAAAGCATCGTACTTTTTTAAATTCTATTTTTACAAAAGTAAATAATAAACAGTTTAAGAAAGATAAAGATTTTGGTGATACAAGCTGGCTCAGCATTAATCCTAAAAACAGAAAAGCTTTTGAACAGGATAAATTGTGTGGAATTCCTTTTACTCACAATGCTTTTTATACTTTATTTACAGTCTATAAAAGAGCTACATCTAAGAATTGGGCTGCTTCTATTTCGCCGTCATTTCCTTTTCTATTTGTAAGCGGGCAGAATGATCCTATTGGTGATTTCAGTAAGGGAGTTATGCTTACTGTTCACAATCTAAAATCTGATGGATTTCAGGATGTGGATGCAAATATTTATCCGGAAATGCGTCATGAGATTCTCAATGAGGAAATACGGGAACAGGTTCTGAATGAGATTTATGATTGGATATTGAAGCATTGTAAATAGACTCTCGCTGGTTTTGCTAATTATGCAGATTAAAATTATATGAAAAACATCTGCGAAATCTATGAGACTCTTTCTATATTGAGATTCTTCATTCCGTGCGCTCCATCTAAAATGACGGATATTGAGTTTACAAATTGAGCGGATTAGTATTTATACAAGTCTGTGAGAGATAAAAAATATTGCAACTGAATTTCTAAAGATTGCTTCGTAAGCAATGGCTGTCATATTCCTAATAATTTATATTTTTGAAACTCATGTTTTAAAATAATGAACAGAATTGACCGTCTGATTTCCATACTTACCACTTTACAATCTAAAAAGTTTGTAACTGCTGATTATATTGCTGATAAATATGAGATCAGTATCAGAACAGTTTACAGGGACATTAAAGCGCTAGGTGAAATTGGAGTTCCTATTGATTATGAGCCACAGAAAGGCTATACCGTCTTACAGGGTTTCTTTCTTCCTCCAGTTCTTCTGACCAGTGATGAAGCCAATGCTTTGATCATGATTTCCAAATTGGCTGAACGTTATACAGATAAAACAATACAGAAAAACGTCTTCAATGCAATAGACAAGATAAAATCTGTTTTACGATATTCTGAAAAGGAAAAAGCAGATCAACTACAGAAAAAGATTGGCATCTATGTTTCCCCTGAGACTGATCGCAGTAAAGATCATCTTACCATTATCCAGAATGCTATTGTTGATAAGCAGATTTTAAAAATAAGTTATCTCAATAACTCAAATGAAGCCAGTGAAAGGGAAATTGAACCCATCGGAATGAGCTTTTACACCAATCAATGGCATCTGATCGCATGGTGCTGGAAAAGAAATGAATACCGGGATTTTAAAGTTTTACAGATTCAGGATTTGAAGAATACAGAACAGTCATTTAAAAAAGAGGTGCATTTTACTCTTGAGGAGTATATTAGTTCTTTGACGTAGTTAGGATGGAAGCAGGAAGAGGGAGGCTGGAAGTTTCTGCTAGATAAATGTCTTCTGAAAATCTTTGTAATAACTATTTTTTAAAATTAAATGAATAAATAGACTATACACTCCTACTTCCAATATCCATAACTTCCCTCTTCCAGCCTCTAGCTTCCAAACTTTCGTATAAAAAAATCAGACTGACATAGGGTTGACAGTCGCCCTATTTACTTTTGTCCAAAATATCATACAATATGGATAAAGTATACAAAAATTGTCAGAGCTGCGGAATACCTCTGAAAAAATCACCTAATGGAGGCGGAACTAATACAGACGATTCTATAAGCACAATCTATTGCGATTATTGCTATGAAAAAGGACAGTTTAAACAGCCAGAGATCACAGCAATAGAGATGCAGGAATTTGTAAAAAATAAAATGAAAGATATGGGCTTTCCAGGTTTTCTGGCCGGTTTATTTTCAAAAGGAATTCCTAAATTAGAACGCTGGAAAAATTAAAATCAATACCATGACTATAGAAGACCTTTTTAAAGACAAAACCACCAAAGCCAAGGAAAAGACAGATATCATCAGTAAATGGATTATCGACAATTCACTTCCTACAGACGAATTAATAGCCTTTGCTGAAAAAGCAAAAGATCCAGTAAAAGGAAGCTGTATAGAAGCTATGGAATATGCTACCAAACAGAATCCTAACCTAGCCGATGAAACCGTATTCACATTTGTTACCCAAACTCTTACTGAAAAAGCACCCAGAATAAAATGGGAAAGTGCTAAAGTAATTGGCAATACCGCTCAATTGTTTCCCCAGAGCCTGAATCTGGCCATTACCAATTTGATTACAAATACTGAACATGAAGGAACGGTTGTCCGCTGGAGTGCCGCTTTTGCATTGGGAGAAATTTTGAAACTGAAAACACCACATAATACAACGCTTCTTCCGGCACTTGAGAATATCAGTGAAAAAGAGGAAAAGAACAGCATCAAGAAAATTTATCTGGATGCGATTAAGAAAACAAAAAAGTAATTTTTGAATCGACAGATATAAAATATCCTGGAAGCTATTTCCAGGATATTGTTTTTTATGTTTGGGCTAAAGCCCATTGAATTTGATCATTTATTTTATAGCGGGCTAAAGCCCGCTCCTATTGAATTTTCTTACAGCTTTTACAGATAAAAACACTCATAAAGTTCTGCCAGATCCATCAAATCTGCGAGAAATAAACTATTCCAGCACAACTTCCCAGCCAATTCCAATCTCTTCCAGAAAAACTTCATCATGTGAGATCACCAGCAATGTTCCAAGATAATCCTTAATAGAATTGGTCAGAATTTCAACATTTTGCAAGTCCAGATTATTCGTAGGTTCATCAAGAATAATCATATCAGGAGTTTTATTACTGATGGAAAGCCCGCACAAAAGTAACCTCAGACGTTCTCCTCCACTTAAAACCCCACATTTTTTATCCCATGTATCCTTATAGAACAGAAACCTGGACAACAAAGTCTTCACTTCTGATTCCGGTAATGCACTATCATTAAAGGTTTGTACAAAATCATCAACTGTCAGATTATTATTAATCAGGGAATATTCCTGATCAATATAAATACTATTGAATTCTGCTCTGTTAATATTTCCAATGGTAGGTTTAATATTCCCCAGTAACATTTTTATCAAGGTTGTTTTTCCTGAACCATTGGAGCCCTTAATGGAAATTCGGTCACCACTTCGCACTTCAAAATCAAGGTTTTCTTTCCATAATTTTTCATTTCCATAACTAAAATTAATACCTTCAGCTGTAATTAAGATTTTCCCGGAATGCAACCCGGAATCATTAAAATTGACCTTCATCTGATCAGAATTCTTTACAGAAGAACGCAAATCTCTCAATTCTCCTGAAATTCCACTGATCTTTTCTGTATGGACACTTTTCAGCTTTGAGGTATTTTTCTCTGCATTATTCCTAAGGGTATTCATCATAATTCTGGCAACACCTGATTTTTCCTGTTTTTGTTTGCCTCTGGCATCAAGCTTTTGCTTACGTTCTAGGGTTTCGCGTTCTTTTTCTTTTGCCTTTTTCAATGCCCGTTCCTTGGCATGAATGTCGTTTTGTAAAGCTTCATCTTCCACTTCTTTCTGTTCTGCATAGAAATCAAAGTTTCCTCCATATGTAGCAATTCCCTGATTACTTAGTTCAAAAATTGCATCTACCAGATTGAGCAATGTTTTGTCGTGACTCACCATTAAAACAGTAGCATTTACCTTTTCAATAAGGTCATACAATAGTTTTCTTCCTTCTAAATCCAGATGATTGGTCGGCTCATCCAAAATAATGACATCAGGTTGATTGATCTGGATTCCGGCAAGAAAGACTTTGGTCTTCTGGCCACCACTTAGCCCTTCTAGCTTTTGGTTTAAATCAAAATCCTGAAGATTCCAGTATTGTAATACGTTCTGGCAACGTTCTTCAATATCCCAATCGTCATTGAGGACTTCAAAATATTGCTCATGTACTTCCCCACTCGTAATTTTTTCAAGAGCAGCAAGCTTTTGATCTATATTCAGACACTCTGCGATGCTTAAATGATTAAAATTCCCAAACATTTGGGGAATATAAAAAATATCGCCCTGAATGTTTATCGTACCATTCAATGGCTGTATTTCGTTCGCTATGATCTTCAGCAAGGTAGATTTTCCCGTGCCGTTACTCCCTACCAAAGCTGATTTGGTATTAGATTGTATTGTTAAATTGATATGATTAAAAAGGAGATTTCCTCCCGGAAACCCAAAGGATATATTTTGCAGTAAAATCATGATTTCTTTCTTAATAAAGGTTAAACACCGGTAACTCATGGGTTACCGCTTCATTGAATCTGAAAGAAATTATATCCTACATGTCTGTATTTATGGGTTTTGAAAGAACAAATATAGTATAAATCTGTGATTAAACACAAAAAGATTTTAATGAAAAATCAAAAATCCGTAACTTTGCCGCCTACTAAAAATTTTTATGGAAAGTATTAAAGTTCACGACAAAACTTTCGTTCCTTATTTAAAGGATGCCGAAATTCAGGAAATTGTAAAAGAGACCGCATTAAGAATTTATGAAGATTACAAAGACGAAGTTCCTGTTTTCATTGGTGTTTTGAATGGAGTTATCATGTTCTTCTCAGATCTTTTAAAATATTATCCTGGGGAATGCGAAATCGCTTTCCTACAAATGAGTTCTTATGTAGGAACTGAATCTACAGGAATTGTTTACCAAAAAATGGAGCTTACAAAAGATGTAAAAGATCGTCACATCATCCTTGTAGAAGATATCGTTGATACAGGAAATACGGTTGAAAGTCTTTTCAAATATTTCCAGGAAACACAACGTCCTAAGTCTGTAAAACTAGCAAGTTTCTTATTGAAACCTGAAATTTACAAGAAGGATTTCAAACTGGACTATATTGGAAAAGAAATTCCAAATAAATTTGTTCTTGGTTATGGATTGGATTATGATGAATTAGGAAGAAACCTACCTAATTTGTATCAATTAGAAGACGGACAAATCAATCATTAAATGCCTATAGCTATTAGCTACTTGGCTTTTAGCTTTAAATATTAAATAAAGTAAAATATTAACTAAATAAAGCTAAAAGCAAGAAGCAGCCGCTCATTGCCGGAAGCGAAACAACATTATGATAAACATAGTTCTGTTCGGCCCTCCAGGAAGTGGAAAAGGAACACAAGCTCAGAATCTAATCGAGAAATTTAATCTAAAGCAGGTTTCAACAGGTGATCTTTTCAGATACAATATGAAAAATGACACTGAACTAGGAAAACTGGCTAAGTCATACATCGATAAGGGAGAATTGGTTCCGGATCAGGTAACAACAGATATGCTGATTGACGAGATCAGAAAACCTACCGACACTAATGGTTTTATCTTTGATGGTTATCCAAGAACGACTGCGCAAACAGAAGCACTGGAAAAAATCGTTAAAGAAGAACTTAACGACGAGATCGACATCTGTCTTTCATTGATCGTAGAGGATAAAATTTTGGTGGAAAGACTTCTGAAAAGAGGAGAAACCAGCGGTAGATCGGATGACAGCAATGTAGAGATCATTGAAAACAGAATTAAAGAATATTATACTAAAACAGCAGAAGTAGCCGAACTTTACAAACAACAAGGTAAATATGTTGAAGTAAACGGCGTAGGGGAAATTAACGAAATTTCCCAGAAACTTTTCGCTGAAGTAGAGAAAATTAAATAATCGAGGTTCGGGATACGGGATTCGTATTTTTATCCCGTAGCTCGCAACTCGTAACAAATACTATATGTCTAACTTTGTAGATTACGTAAAGATCCATTGTAAAAGCGGACACGGAGGTGCTGGTTCTGCCCACCTTCGCCGTGAAAAGTATATTCCTAAAGGTGGTCCCGATGGAGGCGACGGAGGTCGTGGAGGACACGTTATAATGAGAGGAAATGCTCAGGAATGGACTTTACTTCCGCTTCGATACACCCGTCACATAAAAGCAGAACGTGGTGAAAACGGAGCAAAAAACCAGCTTACCGGTGCTGACGGTTCTGATATTTATATTGATGTTCCTATCGGAACGATCGCTAAAAATGAAGAAGGAGAAATTATCGGCGAGATCCTTGAAGACAAACAGGAAATCATTTTGATGGAAGGTGGAAAAGGAGGACGAGGAAATGAATTCTTCAAATCTTCTACCAATCAAACCCCAAGATATGCTCAGCCTGGAATGGACGGACAGGAAGGCTATATAGTCTTCGAACTTAAAATTTTAGCCGACGTAGGACTGGTTGGATTTCCTAATGCTGGAAAATCTACACTTCTAGCTTCTGTTTCTGCAGCAAAACCTAAGATTGCCAACTACGCCTTTACAACCCTTACTCCTAACCTTGGGATCGTGGATTACAGAAATTACAAATCATTTGTAATGGCTGATATTCCAGGAATCATTGAAGGAGCAGCAGAAGGAAAAGGTTTAGGACACAGATTCCTTAGACATATCGAAAGAAACTCAATCCTGTTATTTTTAATTCCTGCAGATTCTGAAGATCACTTCCAGGAATTCAAGATTCTTGAAAATGAATTGAAGGAATATAACCCTGAGCTTTTAGATAAAGATTTCATTGTTTCTGTTTCAAAATCCGATCTTTTGGATGATGAGCTGAAAAAAGAGATCGCTGCTGAATTCCCAGAAAATAAACAGCCTTTATTCTTTTCTGGAGTTACCGGAGAAGGCCTTGTAGAACTGAAAGATGCTATCTGGAAACAACTGCATGGATAATATCAGATTTGAAATTTGATTTAACAATATAAATAAAGAGAAGTAAAATTACTTCTCTTTATTTTTTTATTCCAAGGGTTGAATTTTTATATTTCCAGTTGACAATTAATTTTCTTTTCAGCTTATTTTAAATTGGAACAATTATTGAAAGAGTGTCTATAAAATTGTAAGCTATGAAATATGTCCTAGGCCTTTGTGCTTTTATATTTATATTTTCCTGTACTTCTCAGAAAGTCAATTCAAAATATTCTAAAATTGAATACCAGGCAACTCCATGTTTCGGATTCTGTCCTGTATTTACAATGACGATCAATCCGGACAGAACAGCAGTCTTTGAAGCAGAACATTTTAATTTTAATGATAAGCCTTCAAAAGATGAATTTTCAAAACCTCGTGAGGGAACTTTTAAAGGAACCATTAAAGAGTCTGATTACAATAAACTCATCAGTTTACTGGATGGTTTAGAGGTAAAAAATCTAAATGACAAATACGGTAAAAAAAACATTACAGATCTACCTACCTCTTATTTACGAATCAACTTTACTGATGGTACTTCAAAAAATGTAGAAGATTATGGCAAACGTGGAAGCCAAAAGCTTTCTGAAGTCTATCAATTTTTTGAAAACTTAAGAAAGAATCAGAACTGGACTAAGGTACAATAGTACTTTTTAAAATATTTAATTTACTTTTGCATAATAATTCCTTTCTACAAGGAATTATTTTTTTATAAAACTATTAATCAAGAAACATGAAGAAAAACTTTTTTTTCATTTTATTATTGGCTGCTTCGGCCTTTAGTAATGCACAGAACTCTTCAAAATCCATAAGCTTTGGAGTAAAAGGAGGCTATTCGTTATCCAGTATGAAATTTTACGGAGAAAAACTGGATTCAAAATCTTATTTCTATGCTGGTATAGTTGCTGAAAAACCGATCTCATCTCAATTTAGTGTACAGGCAGAAGTATTATATACTCAATTAGGGGGCAGTATTTCATACCCATGGACCCAACTGGTAGGTAATGAAATTGTAGATGTAGGGGATATGAAATTTGATTATAAAATTAATCAGGTACAGGTTCCTATTTCAGCAAAATATTATTTTATTCCAAAATTTTCTGCTTCCGTGGGAATGAATATCGGATTTAATATTTCATCAAAAACAAAAATCAGCACTATGTTTGGTGAAGATACCGGAGAATCTGAAGGCTTAAAAACAGTAAATCTTTTCCCTTTCCTTGGTGCAGAGTATAAAATTACTGAAAAGTTCTTTGTGGATGCCCGATACAATTTCAATTTCTTTGAAATGAATAAAAGTAATACCGTGCCTACAAAAGTTGGTTTTCTACAAGCTGGTGTAGGATATCGATTTAAATAAAACATACATTTTCAATAATATACGACTGTTCCTGCCTGGAGCAGTCTTTTTTTGATAGATAAATGAGCTGAACTCTTTCCAAAAAACAGGTTATTGAAGCTTAAAATCAAATTCTTAAAATTTTAAACTACCTTTGCAGGATGTAATTCTTTCAAACCGAAGGAATTTTTATTTAAATTTTAAAATAATTCATTTGAATTTTACAGACTTAAACTTAATAGAACCTATTGCTAAGGCAATCCAGGAACAGGGATATACGACTCCAACACCCATTCAGGAAAGATCTATTCCTGAAATATTACAAGGCAGAGACTTTTTAGGCTGTGCACAAACCGGAACAGGAAAAACAGCAGCATTTGCTATTCCTATTTTGCAGAATCTATCTAAAAATAAAATACCGAACAAAAATATTAAAGCTTTAATCCTTACGCCTACCAGAGAGTTGGCAATCCAGATTGAAGAGAACATTAATGCTTACGGTAAATATCTTCCGTTAAAGGAACTTGTTATTTTCGGAGGAGTAAAACAAGGAAACCAGGAAGCTGCTCTAAAAAGAGGGGTTGATATTTTGGTGGCTACACCAGGAAGACTTCTTGACTTTATTGCTCAAGGAATTATCAGCTTAAGAAATCTTGAAATATTCGTTCTTGATGAAGCAGACAGAATGCTTGACATGGGATTTGTACATGATGTAAAAAGAATCATCAAGCTATTGCCACAGAAAAGGCAGACTTTATTCTTCTCTGCAACAATGCCGGGAGAAATTCAGAAACTGGCTAATTCTATCCTGAACAATCCTGTAAAGGTAGAAGTAACCCCTGTTTCTTCTACTGCAGATACTATTCAGCAATCTGTTTACTTTGTAGAAAAGGAAAACAAACTGAATCTTTTATCTCATATTCTTCAAAATGACATTGCAGATTCTGTATTGGTATTTTCGAGAACAAAACATGGTGCTGATAAAATTGCCAGAAAGCTTCAAAAAGATAATATCTCTGCAGAAGCGATCCATGGGAACAAATCTCAAAATGCGAGACAGAATGCCCTTAATAACTTCAAATCAGGGAAAACCAGAGTTCTTGTTGCTACCGATATTGCTGCAAGAGGAATTGATATTGATGAATTAAAATTCGTTATCAATTTTGAGCTCTCTGACGTTTCTGAAACTTATGTACACAGAATCGGAAGAACAGGAAGAGCCGGAGCTGAAGGATCTTCTATTTCTTTTGTAGATGGACTGGATCTTCTTAATCTGAAAAATACGGAGAAACTGATCGGAAAGAAGATTCCTGTTATCAAGAACCACCCATTCCATACGGATGATCTGGTAGCACAGAAAAGAGATTCTAATAACAAACCAGCTTCTGCAGGTTCTGAGAGACCACAAAGGCCTAGCAACAACTCAAGACCTAACAATAATAGAAATAAAAAGAAGCCAACATCTTCTGAAACTCCTTCTACCGGATTTAAAAAGCCTAAGAACAAAAATTTCACCAGAAAAAAATAAAAAGCAAACCCCTCTCATTTTGAAAGGGGTTTATTTTTTATTATAACTTATTAATTTCTATCCAATTCTTTTCGTTTGGTATAACAATATCCTATAATACAAAAAGGTAAACAGGCTGCCAGATAGGTAGTAGAAAAGAAATTACTCTGAAAATCAAAACCCAAGATCAAATATTTCTCGGTAACAAAACTTACCATGACTAAAAATGTAATATAAGCTGAAAAAGAAAATACAGTTTCTATTCTTTTAGCATAAAATGATGCCAGAATAGCCAACACAATAAAGAATAACATCACATATTTATTGCTTTGTCCCTGAAGAGTTAAAGGGTTATACTGTAACAAATGATCCATATTTTTGGCTGGTAGAAAAACAGTGGCTAATAATATGGCTACAGTGAGCAGATAACTTATTCCAAATTTAATTTTCTTTTCCCAACCAGTGTTCATAAAAGGTCTTAACAGGAAAATAATCAACGGAATAATGGCTACACTTCTGGTAAGACACAGAATACCGATGCCTATTCCAAGCAAAATCGGCTTTTGAAAATAATTATGTTTAAATTGACTATGCCAAAAGAGCATAAAGGCTGCTACGGCAATAAAAGAAGCAATAAAATCACTTTTACAGACTACATCGTAAATGTACGCTAAAGATACGCCTAGCATCAATATGCCAATAAACCTGATAAAATTATTTTTAAATTCAAGACAGATCGTGTATGAAAACAATAAAAATGCGGCTACCTGAAGGTATCCTACATTTCCTATAAAATAGAATATACTGGCCAGAAGCAACTGCCCCGGAAGATAGGAAGACAGATTCCCCATAAAATTCGGGGTATCATAAATATATTTTCCTTTGGTCCAATATTCTAAAGAAAACTCTAAAGTCTGCCATCGGTCTATATTCATTTTGTAAGGATCTTTCATCACATGACATAATGCAATATAAGCCACAGCTATTCCTCCAATCAGGATATATACCAACTTTCCCGATATTATTTTCTTAAGCCTTTCCCATTTTCCCGCTAAAAACAAAAATAAATTAGCTACAGAAAAAACAACAACTAAGATGCTGAGAGGAACAAAAGATTGCCTAATGCCATATTTTGTCAGGAATAAAAGATTAACAACAAAATAAACAGCAAACAGAAGAATACTGTTAAGCTGGTTACCTTTTACAAACTTTTGAATTCCGTTCATTATGAGTCGGCTTTAAAAAGATTTCGCGCATTTTCTGTAGTGATCCTATCTATTTCGGAGAAGTCCTTCCCGTAAATATTCACTAATTTTCCGGCAACAAGATCAAGATAAGAACTTTCATTTCTTTTTCCTCTGTGCGGCACCGGTGCTAAATAAGGTGAATCTGTTTCCAAGACAATTTTATCTAAAGAAATTTCGCTCAAGAACTGATCTATTTTTCCATTTTTAAAAGTCACTACTCCACCAATTCCTAAAATAAAGTTCAGGTCAATTGCATGCTGAGCCTGTTCCAGATTTCCGGAAAAGCAATGGAAAATTCCTCTTAACTTTGGATGTTTTTTTCTTTCCAGTACTTCGAACGTTTCATCAAAGCTTTCTCTGGTATGAATCACAATCGGCAGGTCTTTTTCTATTGCCCAGTCGATTTGCTGTTCAAAAGCTTTTACCTGAATGTCTAAAGTGGTCTTATCCCAATACAAATCAATTCCTATCTCTCCAATGGCTGGAAAATGTCTCTGGTCAAGATAATTTTTAACGATTTCTAATTCTTTTTCCCAAGACTCTGGCTTTACATAACAAGGGTGAAGTCCCATCATTGAAAGAATCTGTCCTGGATATTCAGTTTCCAGCTGCAGCATTTTCTCATGAGATTCGGAATCAATAGCAGGAAGGTAGAATTCTGTAATTCCTTTATGTAAAGCTCTTTGAATAGCTTCTTTTCTATCTTCATCAAATTCTTCCGCGTATAAATGGGTATGTGTATCAATCATTATATTTAAAATTTCAATAGATCTTCATAAGGATTTTCAAGTCCAAGCAGTATTCCAAATGCCGGTTCTGTTTTGATTCCCTGTTTTTTAAGCTCTATTATTTTTTGTTTAAACTCTTCTCCTTTTTCCTGTAATATTTTGTGTTCAGCAATCATATGAAGATAGGCGTTTTGCTGAGTGGTAGGTTTATTCTGTCCGAAAATTTCAATAGGAAATCCTTCTAACATAAAATTTAATGTAATACATTTTTCACCATTTACGATAGGATATTCCACTTCTACATCATGAGGAATAAACCGACTAAACATTAAATCATCTAGAAAATCTTCTTCAAATGCTAGATCCACCTCAAAAATAAGATCCAGATCACTTCCTTCTATATCAATTTCAATAGGAATAGTTCCTGCTAAAATGGGTGAATAATCTTTTAATTTTCCAAGAATACGATGCTTTGTAAGAACTTCATAAGCTCTTCTCTGCCTTTCGTTTCCATTTTTCAGATAATCAATTCTGGTAAAATCAGGCATTTAAAATATTTTATGTTTTACCTTTTTGCGTTGAATATCGATTCTCTGATCTAATTTTTCTCTGAATTCGATAAATTTCGGATCTTTTGTATCGTTCGTCCTATGCTCCAGTGCTCTCATGATCTTAAAATTTTCTTTAATGAATTCTTTAGTCTCTTCTGAAAAATAAGAGTCTCCAAACTTATCAAAAATATAATTAACAGCTTGAGTACTTGGATGGATCATATCTTCTTTATAAAAACGATAATCCCTAAGGTCGTCCATCAAAATCTCATAGACAGGCAAATAATGACAGTCTTCAAACAGTGATATGGACTCATGAATTGCGGTAATCAATTTGGATTTACTCAGCTGATTCTCCACCATTCCGTCTTTAGTATGTCTTACCGGAGAAACGGAAAACAAAATCTGAACGCCTTCTTTACATATATCCTTAAGTTCCAAAATAGTATTATAAATGGAGCCTGTAAGTTCCTGATGTGACAATAATCTCTTCTCAAAAAACTTCTGTGGAATTTTATGACAATTGGCGACTAGCTTGTTCTTGGGAACAAATTCATAGATGAAAGAAGATCCGTAAGTAATAATAATCCAGTCTGCTTCCTGGAGAAAGGCATTTCCCTCTTCAATTTCCTCATTGATCCTATCCAGTGTTTGATGAATATACCTTGTATCAAAACTGGTATGATGATCCAGAGAGATGTATTCTTCATTATAGGTAATCAGTTCTTCTTCCACATAAAAAGCAGAATCATGAAGTCTTTTTACTGCATTATTAATAGAAAAAGGATTAAAAATTGTTCCAAAAGGATTATTAAAGGTCTGAAGCTGTCCATTTTTAAGCAATTCTGTCATTTCAGAGGCAAAACAGGAACCGATTGAAAATATTCTATCTTCAATTTCTATCTTTTTCTCTGATTTTGGAATATCAACTTCTGTTCTGAATTTCATAATAACAGATATAGGATGGCAAATCATAGGAAGCAGGCAATTCTACTACCTGCTTCCTATCATCTGCAACCTCATTTAGCTTTCTCTTCTTAAAAGGTAATTTGCAAGCTCAATAAACGGCTTTTTCTTTTCTTCCGGAATATCAATTTTCTGAAGGTAGCTTTGACCAATCTCATTATGCTTTTCGATCAGACGAAGGGCTTTTTCATCTACTTTTGTTCTTCGGAAGATCTTTTCAACACCGTAGATCTTATCAACGTTGTCTGTCTTTTTTGAATACCAGTAATCAAGCTCTTTTCTTTCTTCTTCCGTAGCATGTTCTCTTGCTAATAGGTAAAGAACCGTTTTTTTGTTCTCATAGATATCTCCGGCGTGTTTTTTACCGAACTGAGCCTGATCTCCGAATACATCAAGATAATCATCCATAATCTGGAATGCAATTCCAATATGTTTTCCGAAATTGAAGATCGCTTTTGCATCTTTAAAATCAGCTTTAGCGATTAAAGCTCCGATCTCAAAGGAAGAAGCACTCAATACTCCTGTTTTATAGGTAATCATTCTGATATAATCATCAAAAGTTACATTTTCCTGAGTTTCGAAATTGATATCATACTGCTGGCCTTCACATAAAAGAAGTCCTGTATGCGTAAAGATTCTGATACAAGCCTTGAAAATTTCAGGTTCAAGGTCTTCAAAGAATTTATACGCCTTAAGCATTAATCCGTCTCCTGAAAGAATTCCAACATTGATCCCATGTAATGTATGAATTGTAGGTTTATTTCTTCTTAATGGAGCCTCATCCATAATATCATCATGAATCAGGGTGAAGTTATGGAAAAACTCGATAGCCAAAGCAGGTTTTATAGCCTGTTTAAGGTCACCCCCAAACAGATCACAAGCCATCAGCACCATAATGGGACGAAGACGTTTTCCACCGTGGGAAATAATATAATTCATCGGCTCATATAACTCCGTAGGTTTATCTTTAAAAGTGTACTTATTGATGGCTTCCCCAACAATCTGCTGGTATCTGTCTAAAAATTCCATAAAATCTTATAATTTGAACAAAAATACAATTTTTCAAGGCTTTATAAAACAAAAAACTTTGCCCAAATGGACAAAGTTTATATGATAATTGTGATTTTTAACTTATGAAAGGAAAGTTACAATCAGATAAGTGATACCTGCTACTATTGCTGAAATCGGAATGGTTAATACCCAAGCCCAAAGTAAGCTTACAGTAATTCCCCATCTTACTGCTGAAATTCTTTTCGTTAATCCTACCCCAATGATAGAACCTGTAATCGTATGTGTTGTAGATACAGGAATACCGAAGTGGTCTGTGATGAATAAAGTAATCGCTCCTGCAGTTTCTGCACTTACTCCTTCTAATGAAGTTACTTTAGTAATCTTTGTTCCCATTGTTTTGATGATCTTCCAACCCCCACTCATAGTACCTAGAGCAATGGCAATAAATGAAACTAAAGGAACCCAAATATAATGTTGTGCAAAGTAATCAAAACGTCCCGCAGAAGGAATATCCAAATACTGTGTATCCTGAAGCATATTAACGTGATAGTAAATTACCGCCGCTCCAATGATTCCCATTACTTTCTGAGCATCATTCAGACCATGTCCTAAACTAAACAGGGCTGAAGAAACCAGCTGCAATCTTTTGAAAGATTTGTCTGCTTTGTGTGGGTTTGATCTTTTATAAAGGTGAACAATAATTAATGTAATAATGATTGAAATAATCATCCCTATGATAGGTGCCATGAAAATGAACAAGAAGATAGGAATAACTTTATCAAACTTCACCACACCCTGGTGAGTTACCTGAATGAAAGCTTCTTTAATGGTCTCCCACATCCCAAGTCCTGGCTGTGCTGCCGCTACATCATGGTAGTCCATCATAAAAGCATGCGTTAAAGCGGCTCCCAGGAATCCTCCGATCAATGTATGCGATGATGAGGAAGGAATTCCAAACCACCATGTTAAAAGGTTCCAGGCAATAGCTGCCATCAGACCGGAAAATATTACTTCAAGCGTGATAAAATTCTCGTTAACTGTTTTGGCAATTGTATTACCAATTTTGAATTCTCCAATAATGTAAGCAGCAATAAAGAAAGCTGCAAAGTTCCAAAGTGCCGCCCAAAGTACAGCCTGGAATGGAGTTAAAACTTTTGTAGAAACTATAGTTGCAATTGAATTGGCAGCATCATGAAAACCATTGATATAATCAAAGATCAGCGCCAACGCAATAATAACTACAAGTAAAATCGGAAATTCCATTTTTTGCTATGTATTATTATCTTTTAGGCGTATTTAATCATGATGTTCTCAATTGTATTGGCAACATCTTCTGCTTTATCCGTTACGATTTCAAGATAGTTCAATACAGAAGAAACCTTAATGATGTTGATAGCATCGTTGGTTTCAAATAATTCTACCATTGAGTTAGAAAGCAGGTCATCTGCAATGTTCTCAATAGAGTTTACTTTAATACAAGCTTCTTTCACCTGCTCCATATTCTTAAACCCTTTAAGGTTTTTCATTGCATTCTGGATTTCAAGACATGCTTTGTGAATCAATAGAGAGAAATCTGAATACGCTTTCATCTCAGGAGATTTGTATAAGAAGATATATTTTGTAGAAGCATAGATATAGTCAGCGATATCATCTAGTCCTGTTGCCAATGTGTGAATATCCTCACGATCAAAAGGAGTAATGAAGTTTTTTCCTAGTTCTACGAAGATTTCGTGAGTAAGCTCATCATTTTTATGTTCGAAATCACTCATTTTTTTCAACATTGAATCGTCATTAAGATCGAAATCCTTGATCCCGGTGTTGAAATCTTCAGACATTGCAACTAGGTTTTCAGTTACCTTTTCAAAAAGTACAAAGAAGATTTTATCTTTTGGTTGAAAAGCGTGGAAAATATTACCAATTCCCATTTTTTAGTATTTATAATTCGAGTGCAAATTTCCTAAAAAAGGATTGCCCATGAAACTATATAACATTAAGTTTTGTTAACATTCGCTTACCTGCTGATTATCAAATAAAAAAACCGGCATTACTGCCGGTTTTGTATAGTATAAAAAGGGATTAGTTAGCTACTTCAGCTCTCATATCTTTTCCTTTAAATTTCATTGACTGAATGTTACTTAAAACATTGTCTTTGAATGATTTTTCAACTTCAAAGAAAGAGAATTTCTCTAAAATCTCAATATCACCGATTTCAGCTCTTTTCTTACTCTTTCCGTCAGCAGTAGCCTTATTGATAATATCTAAAACATCAAGCTTCTTCAAATGGTCTTTTTTACCAAGGTTGAAGAAGAATCTTACCATGTTTTCATCTCTTCTTCTTGGTTTTCCACCACGATCTCTATCTCTTCCACGATCTCTGTCTCTTCCGTCTCTGTCTCTTCCTCTATCTCGGTCTCTCTCACGTCCACGGTCTCTTCTTGAATAGTCATCATCTCTGCTGCTCAGTTTTTGCTCAGCAAGATCATGTTTATCCTTGTAGTATAAAGCAAGATCCTTCAATTGGAATTGTAACAACTGGTGTACTAATTCTTCTTTTGTGAAGTTGCTAAGATCTGGAATTAAGCTATCATCAAATTCGAAAAGATCTTCGTGTTCCGTCAATAATTTTTCGAAAACACCTCCAACCTGAGCTTTAATGATATCTTCTCCTGTAGGAATGAATTTTTCGTTAATTTCAATCTTAGTAGCAGATTTGATTTGCTTCAGTTTTCTGCTTTCTTCAGGCTTGATTAAAGCCATGGAAATACCGTCTTTTCCTGCTCTCCCTGTTCTTCCACTTCTGTGAACGAATACTTCAGGATCATCAGGTAAAGAGAAGTGAATAACGTGAGTCAGAGAGTTTACATCCAATCCTCTTGCCGCAACGTCTGTTGCTACAAGAATATCGATGTTTTTCAATCTGAATTTCTTCATTACCGTATCTCTTTGCGCTTGAGAAAGGTCTCCGTGAAGAGCATCAGCTGCATAACCGTTCTGCATTAAGAAATCTGCAACTTCCTGAGTTTCCATTCTTGTTCTACAGAAAATAATGGAATACTGATTCGGGTTAGCATCAATTAATCTCTTTAATGCTTCTTTTTTCTGACGGTATCCTACCACATAATATTCGTGCGTAATGTTCTTCTTCACTTCATTGATAGAACCTACTGAAATACGGTGTGGTTTTGTAAGATAGTTTTTGGAAATTCTTTCCACCTCTTTATTCATCGTAGCCGAGAATAAGAAAGTTTGTTTCGTTTCCGGAGTTTCGCTTAGAATGGTTTCCAATTCATCCTTGAATCCCATTGAAAGCATTTCATCAGCTTCGTCTAATACTAACCAATGAATCGCAGAAAAATCTAATGCTTTTCTGTTGATAAGGTCAATGACCCTACCTGGAGTTCCCACAATGATCTGTGGTTTGTCTTTTAAAGATCTCATTTGCTCTACAATACTGCTTCCACCGTAAACTGCTGTAGTTTTGATGTCTTTCATGTACTTAGAGTAATTCTTTATGTCTTTAGAAATCTGAAGACATAATTCCCGTGTCGGACAAAGCACCAATAATTGGATTTTGCGACTCGTATCGTCAATCATATCCAAAATCGGAAGCGAAAACGCTGCTGTTTTGCCTGTCCCTGTTTGCGCAAGTGCGATCAAGTCGCGAATATCTGAAAGAATAAAAGGGATAGTCTGTTTTTGGATTTCTGTTGGGCTTTCGTAACCCAGTTCGCCAATTGCCTTAAGGATATCAGGACTTAAATTGGTTTCCGTAAATAAATTCATTAACTATTTTAAAATTTTTGCAAAGATACAATAAATATTTGATTTGTTTTTGAATAAATTTTTAAATATCCAAACTTAAATTCAGAATCCTTTAATACTTTTTTAATATTTAAAAAATTTAATCTAAAAAAACAAGCTCTGGGTTAAAAATTTGTTAAACATTAGTTTTTTTTATTAAATTGGATTGATTTTTTCTGGATTATTTATGAATTTTCAAAAACAAAACTATGAAACGCAAATTTTTCTTTTTGATATTCTCATTGATAACGCTTGAAATATTTGCTCAGACTCACAATTATCCTACCCGTTGGACTCTGGATCATTGTATTGAATATGCAAAGGAAAATAATATTTCTATCAATTCATTAAGGCTTTCAAAAAATTCAGCTCAGCAAGATCTGCTTCAGGCCAAAGATGCAAGATACCCTAACCTTAACGGAACTGTTTCTCAAGGCCTTTTCGCACTAAATGGCAGTAATGGTCTTCATGTAACTGGTGCCCAAACCCAAAGTATTGGAGCTAACTCTTCCATGACACTTTACCACGCCAATTACATTAACAATAATGAAACTTCAAAAAATCTATTGGTTCAAATGGCTGATTTATCCGTACAGGAGTCTGAAAATAATATTACCCTGAGCATCACCCAGGCATATCTGAATATTCTAATGAATGAAGAAAATATTGTTTCTCTTGAAAATGTCTTAAAAACAACCCAGACCCAATTAAAACAAGGTGATCAGCTTTATAAAGCAGGAAGTCTTTCCAAGCTCAATTATCTTCAGATTCAATCACAGGTTGCCCAGGATCAATATAATCTGACCTCAACTCAAAATAACTTGCGGACTACGATTGTGAATCTAAAGCAAATCCTTCAATTGCCCACTAATTATGATTTCCAGATTGTAAAACCGGACAGTATTATTGTTGATGACCATCTAAAATCTTTACAGGATGTTCAAATCTGGCACAGAGCCAACGTCCGGAAGTCAAATACGGAGAACTTAATGTAGAAAATTCTAATACCAATCTTAAAATGTCCCAGGCTTCTATTCAGCCTACCTTAAGTGTAGTTGGAAATATTTCAACGAACTATTCTAATGGAAATGGAGATTATTTTAATCAATTAGGTAACAATTTTTATATGCCTATCGGTTTAAGCCTCGGAATTCCGATTTATAATAATAGAATTTATAAGACCCAGATTGAAAAATCAAAGATTGCCATCGAACAGGCTAATCTCGATCTCCAAAACACCAAAACTATTCTTAATCAACAGATTGAGCAATCTTACATCAACCTCCAGAATGCTTTAGCCCAATATGATTCTGCCTCTAAACAAATGGATATCAGCAAACAGAGCTATGACATCGTAAATGCACAGATGAAGATAGGCAGCATTGATTATGTACAACTTCAACAGCAGAGATTGCTTTACATTCAGTCTATTCAAAACTATCTGCAGGCCAAATATACTGCAGTTCTCAATAAACAGATTTACGAATTCTATGCAGGTAACCCTATAAATCTAAAATAAACTATGAAAACAAAGAATAAAAAATGGTTGTATTGGGTTGTGGGCGGCATCATTGTGATTGGTGCAGTCTGGTTTTTCTTCATTAGAGAGAAAGAAATAAAAATCCAACTGGAAACAGTGAAGCCTGAAATGGGAGAAATTTCCAATTCCATTACCGCTACGGGAACCATTCAGCCTGTGGATACTGTTGCAGTAGGTACTCAGGTTTCAGGAATCATTAAAAATATTTATGTAGATTTTAATTCTACCGTGAAAAAAGGACAGCTTTTGGCTACTTTGGATCCTGATCTCCTCAAATTTCAATCTGAACAATACCAGGCTAATCTACAAAATGCAAAAAGCAACCTTGCTTATAACGAAATTAATATCAATCGACAATCACAACTCTATAAAGTAGGAGCCATCAGCAAAGCAGACTATGACAATGCTACCAATCAATACAAAATAGCACAAGCACAAGTAGGTACTGTAACCGCTCAGCTTTCTACTGCAAATAAAAACCTGTCACTTACGAATATTTATTCCCCGATCGACGGCACGGTTCTCAACAGAAATGTGAGTGAAGGACAGACCGTAGCCTCTAGTTTCAGCACACCTACTCTATTCAGTATTGCAAAGGATCTGACGAAAATGAGAGTGCGTGCTTCTGTGGATGAAGCAGATATTGGAAATGTAAAAGTGGGACAAAAAGCCACCTTTACGGTAGATGCTTTCCCTGATGAAACATTTGATGGTGAAGTTTCTGAAGTTCGGCTTCACCCCACCGTTTCATCAAATGTCGTGAATTATACAACGATTATCAATGCTGATAATTCCGGTTTAAAATTAAAGCCAGGAATGACCGCTAATATTACAATTTACACGCAAGTTTTGAATAATGTAATGAAAATTCCAGTAGCTGCAACAAGCTTTAGACCAGATAGTCTGGTTATCCAAAAATACAAAGTCAATTCTCCGTTTGCTAATGGAAAAAAACACGAAAAAGGACAATGGAAAAAACAAAGCACAAAAGGAACAGACAAAAAAAGTGAAGCCGGAGTATGGGTTATTGCTAAAGACAGTACCCTATCGCGTAAAAAAATCAAAACAGGAATGGATAATGACACTGAAATACAAGTAATTTCCGGATTGGATAAAAATGACAATATCATTACCGGTTATAAAGTCTTATCTAAAAAAACATCTGGCGGACAGGCAAAAAGCCCATTCATGCCTCAAAGAAGGGGAGGCGGGAACAATAAAGGCGGCGGTGGCGGTGGGCCAAGATAATAGAAATATCTAGTCCACAATTTCATCTAATTAAAGCAACTAGCAAAACGAAAAGTCATGGCAGAAAAAATTCTTGATATCATGGATCTGAAAAGAGAATTCAGGATGGGTGAAGAAATTGTTCATGCATTGAAAGGGATTACTTTTTCTGTAGAGAGAGGAGAATTCGTGACCATCATGGGAAGTAGCGGCTCAGGAAAATCTACTCTACTTAATATCCTGGGATGTCTGGATAAGCCGTCCAGCGGAGATTATATTCTGGATGGGGTGAACGTTAAAGAGCTGGATCGTGATGAACTAGCAGTATTAAGAAATCAAAAAATAGGTTTCGTATTTCAATCCTACAATCTTCTTCCCAGAACGACTGCACGAGAAAATGTAGAACTTCCTCTTCTGTATAATTCTAAAGTTTCGACAGAAGAACGTCATAAAAGATCGTTGGAAGCGTTAACTGCTGTAAAACTTGAAAGCAGGGTTGATCATCTTCCTAATCAAATGTCCGGTGGGCAACAGCAAAGAGTAGCTATTGCCCGTGCTTTAGTGAATGAACCTGTTATGATTCTTGCGGATGAAGCTACCGGAAATCTTGATACCAGAACGTCTTATGAGATTATGGCACTTATGCAGGATTTAAACAAACAGGGACGTACCATCGTCTTTGTAACGCATGAACCTGACATTGCCACTTTAGCAGCAGAACGGTAACACTGCGAGACGGAAAAGTAATTAAAGATGTTAGAAATGACAATATCAAGTCTGCCAAAGAAGCCCTGGATAACCTTCCTACCAATGATGATTATCAATAGTTCAACTAAAAACCCATTGTTATGAATCTCTCGAACCTCTTCAGAATTGCCTGGAAAGCTCTTTTAAGAAATAAGCTGCGTGCATTTTTAACGATGCTCGGGATCATTATTGGTGTAGCATCGGTAATTGCGATGACCGCCATTGGTGAAGGTTCTAAAAAGAGTATCAGTGATCAGCTTTCTTCAATGGGCTCTAATATGATCACCATTCGTCCTTCAAGCAATGTGAATGTTTCGGGAGGAGCAAGAATAGGTGCATCCGGACTACAAACCCTGAAACCTCAGGATGCCGAAGCCATCTCTAAGGGAGCTCCCGATGTGGCATACGTTTCTCCTGCTGTACAGACCAATGGACAATCCATCAATGGTCCTAATAATTGGCCTACTCAATTACAAGGAGTGAATGAAGAATATTTTCAAATCAGAGATTGGAGTATATCCAGCGGCAACCTTTTTACTAGAAAAGATGTAACGTCTTCTAATAAAGTTTGTCTCCTTGGTCAAACTGTTTATACAAACCTATTTCCCAATGGAGAAGATCCGGTTGGCAGTATCATCAGATTCAATAAAGTTCCCATGAAAATTATTGGAATTCTTGCTCCAAAAGGCTCCAATGCTTTCGGACAAGATCAGGATGATGTCATTATTGCTCCTTTTAATACCGTTCAGCGAAGATTTTTAGGAATCACCTATGTTCAGACTATGTATGCTGCTTCTACCAATGCAAACACATCACAGCAGGCTACGGATCAGGTATCAGAGATTTTAAGGAAACAGCATAAACTTCCTGTTGATGGCAGCAATGATGATTTCAGTGTACGAACTCAGGCGGAGCTTATTTCTACCATGAGCTCTACCAGCCAGCTTCTCACGGTACTGCTTTCTGCTATTGCTGGGATCTCACTTATTGTAGGAGGAATTGGGATCATGAATATTATGTATGTTTCTGTCACCGAAAGAACTAAGGAAATTGGTTTAAGAATGTCTATTGGTGCCAGAGGAAAAGATATTCTATATCAATTTCTGATTGAGGCAATACTCATTAGCATTACAGGAGGAATTCTGGGGGTTATTTTAGGAATCCTCACTTCGGAACTGGTCACCTTCTTCTTATCATGGCCTACTTTCATTACAGAATCCTCGATCATTATTTCCTTCATTGTTTGTGCCGTTACCGGAGTGTTTTTCGGATACTACCCTGCCCTGAAAGCATCAAAACTTGATCCTATTGAGGCATTGAGATATGAATAGTTTTATGTAAATTTGAATAGCGTTGCTGATACGAGATGCAGGTTTGGAGTTTCGGGATAATGAAATATAAAATTTGGAATACCATAATCAGTAACCAGCAAAATTAACAAACACCAATACCTTATGTCAGTAAGCATTTCTTCCAAAACCTTTGATTTCCTAAAAAAATTAAGTAAAAATAACAATCGTGAGTGGTTCAATGAGAATAAAAATCTCTATACAGAATCTCAGGAAAATGTCATTGAATTTCTAGATGATCTGATAAAGGATATGTCCGGATTTGATGAAGAACTTGCTAAAATCGACAGTAAAAAGTCATTATTCAGAATTTACCGGGACACCCGATTTTCAAAGGATAAATCTCCGTATAAAACGAATTTTGGAGCTTCACTCGGAATGGGAAAAGGAAATCAAAAAGGAGGATATTACCTTCATATGGAACCTGGTAAATCTTTTCTGGCTGGAGGAATCTATATGCCTGAGTCTTCGGTATTGAAAGAAGTCCGAAAAGAGATTTCTCTGTATGGCGATGATTTTCTTACCATTCTAAACAATAAGGATTTCAAAAAGCATTTCCCGGAGCTGGATCAGGATGACAAATTAAAAAAAGTACCTCAAGGTTTTGAAAAGGAAGATCCTATGGCTGAGTACTTAAAACTCAAAAACTTTATTGTGGTATACTCCCTCAAAGATGAAGAGATCTTAGATAAAAATGCAGTAAAAAATATGAGTAAGATCTTTAAACTCATGAAACCGTTTAATGATTTCCTGAATACCCCTTTTCATTAATCCTAAAAGAACAAGTAACCAAAACAAATACCCTATTCAATTATTGAACAGGGTTATCACGATCTATCTCTTTAAAAAGGCTTTCTACCTGATCATTTCTTAATGCTTCAAAAACCTCTTTTATGTTTTTTAATATTGTTTCTTCATTATTGGCTTTCCAGATAAAATCTTCATACTTCTTAAATTTCATTTCTGAATTTTTAGAATACTCCATGACATAGTTATCATTTTTCCCCAATGGGCCATCTAAAAAATTAAAATACTTCTGTAGAAGATCGCACAACTTTCCTTTGTATTGTTTTTTTATTTTATCACCTGCTCCTTTCCATATTGTCAAACCAATTCCCCATTCATAAACTAACGCGATATCATTCCAGCCATTATTAAGATTAAACCTTAGATCACTATTACTTACGTTATAAAAATACCAATTTGAACCAGCCGCCAATGTATCAAGCTTTTTTATAAAATCATCACTCCAATTTTTAATCAAGCTATCTTTATATTGGCACATTTCTACAAAGCTATTCCATTTTTCTTCATTGTTATTCAACTCTTCTTTAAGTCCTTCCATAAAAAATTCGTTTTTAAAACGGGTGTTATCCCAAAATTGTAAATAATCTTCAATATAAAGTTTTAATCGATGCTTTTCATGTAAGGATTCTGCGTTGATACAGTCTTTAAGCCAGCTTTTTATCTCCTCAAAATAAGTCCAATTCGTAATGAATCCTTTTTCTTTATCCAGCATCGGATAGTCCAGATTGATAAAATCAGGTTTTCGGATTGAAATTTCAGAAACAAACTTATCTGTATAACCGCTTGTAAGGTAAATGATCCTGCATTTTGACCGATCCTGTGATTTCTTCAAATCATGATCAAACAAGTTATAAATATGTTCATACCAATATCTGTACAGCTGATTATCCTGATCAACAGCTTCATTAGATTTGTTTTCAATGACAATACTGATCTTTTCAGAACCGATGATACTGATTGCCTTAATAACAATATCTGCATTTCGATCTTCTGTAGTAACTCTCCATTTATATTGGTGAATAGGATCATTAAGTTGCAGCCCTTCTATCTTTTCCAAAAATTTATTTAAAAACAACTTTCCTTGTCCATGGGATTCTTCAGGGTCAAGAAAAAATGCTAAAAGTTTAGTGTGCTTTGTTTCGGAAATACCAAAAATTGAATGGATAAGGTTAAAAGAATTAAATTCAATTCCTTCTATCTTTTTACGATTAAAATCATCTTCAAGAGACTGATAGTGCTGCAGGAGCTGAATGCTTGTTTCAGAGTCTGAGTTTTCCATAGTGTATTAGCTAATAGCAAAGGTAATCCTTTCTCTAATTTTTCCTGTTTTCTCCTACATTTTCTTACTCAAATAAAAATTTAAGGTAATAAAAAAGCACACAAAATCTTTACAACATTCTATCTTACAAGGCGTTTCTGTGACAAATTCAAAATTCACTATCATTCAGCTTCTTATAAAACTAACTATAAAGTCTAGTAATTGAAAATCAATCTATTATATTTAACATTTTTTAAGACAAGTTTTACATTTTTGCTTATCTTTGCTGTTCGTCAAAAAGCTAAGGATGTCTTTATACCAAAAAATTGCAGAAAAACTACAATATATAAGTCCGGATTTTTATAAAAAAAGGTATTTTAAGAACTTAAACAATCTTAATAAAGATAATTTTTCGGAGCGCAATGTAGAACCGGAGCTGGTATGGATCAAAGAATACCTTCCTAAAAATGCTGTAATACTGGACATTGGTGCCAACGTAGGAACTTTCCTCTATCAATTGGAAAACAAATTGGATCATGAGCATATCTATGCCTTCGAGCCCAATAAAAAGCTTTACACCAGACTGAAAAGATTATTCCCTACGATGCGGGTACTTCCTTTGGCTCTTTCTGACGAAAACACGATAGCGGAATTCAAAGTTCCTATTATCAACGGAAAAACCATTGCTTCCCGTGGAACCTTAAACACTGCTTACAAAGAAAAAGGCGAAGAGAAAAGCTATACTGAGAAAGTAAAGGTCATCAAACTGGACGAATGGGCAGCTCTGGAACATTTCAACAGACTGGATTTCATCAAAATTGATGTTGAAGGTAATGAAATAAAAACGCTGTCGGGTGCCAAAGAAACCATCAAACAGTTTCTTCCAACCTTAATGGTTGAAATGGAACAAAGACACCACCAAACACCAATATGGAATGAGATCTCTGAAGTGCAAAGCTGGGGATATGAAGTAAACTATTTAAACAGAAATAGCTTCACCCTAGAAACCCTTACAGAGGAGATTCTTTTGCAAAATACAAACGACGAAAAAAATAAAACTCAGTACATTAACAATATTATTTTTATACCTAAAAACCCTTAAAACAACTTTATGAGTGTAGTAGCGAGACAAGGCTTCAAATATTCCATTATTGGCTATATTGGTTTTTTGCTGGGCACAGTTTCCGCAATATTCATTTTCCCGAATGATTTTGAATTTTATGGAAAACTTCGCTATAGTATGCAAACAGCAGAAATGCTTGTCCCTTTTGTGGTTTTTGGAATTTCTTATGCGAATGTAAAGTTTTTTCATTCTTTGCAGAAAGATGGTAAAAATCAGAATATGCTTTCGCTATCGCTAGTCACTATTTTAATCAACTTTCTTATCTTTTCCGTCGTCTTTTTTATCCTTCCTTATCTGTATCCAAAGTTTATTCACTCGGAAGCCTGGAAGATTAAAGGAATTATCTTACCTCTTATTTTAGTTTTATCTCTTTGTGCTATTTTCAATAAGTACACTTCCAATTACAAAAGAATTGTTGTTTCTAACATCTTTGATAATCTCCTGCCTAAAATAGCCAATTTAGGAGCCTTTTGTCTTTTCTTTTACTTCTCTCTATCACAGAATATAGCACTTGCATTTTTCTTTGGAGTATTTGCTCTAATGCTTTTCGGGTACATTTATTACACCAATAAACTTGAGAAGATCCATTTTGATATCAGCACGGATTATTTTAAGAAAGACAACTTCTGGAAAGAGTTTTTAAACTATAGCTTCTTTGGTTTTTTAGGAACATTTGGAAATTATCTTGCCATCAACAGCTTTATGATCGGAGAATTTATGGGAATGGAGGAAAATGGTATTTATTCCGTTCTGTATGCTCTTATTTCTTTAATTTCCATTCCACAATTAGGGCTGTTTAATATTTCTGCCCCTATTATTAGCAAACACCTTGCTGATGGGGATATTGAAGGGCTTGATAAATTTCACAAAAAGACGTCATTAACTTTATATTTTCTGGGAGCTGTTCTGTTCTCATGCATCATGGTAGGATTCCCTTATCTTACGCAATTCATGCCGAAAAACGGAACGATGCTTAGAGAATATGAGCCTGTAGTATGGATCTGGGGTTCTGCAGTTTTAATTGATTTAGCCACCGGATTTAACGGAAATATTATTTCCCTTTCAAAATATTACAGATTCAATATTATCGTTATGCTTCTATTAGCGGGATTAACGATTGGACTGAATTATTATTTTATCAAGAATACTTCTCTGAAGCTTATTGGAATTGCCATGTCTACCGCGATTTCCCTGATCGTTTTCAATGTTATTAAAATTGCATTTAACTACATCGTATTTAAGGTCTCTCCTTTAACGATTGAAATGATATTTGTTTCCATTATCTGTACATTGGCAATCACTGTAGCTATTGTTCTTCCTAATTTGACAGCAATTTTATCAATCTTATTTACAAACCTGCTGTAGTACTGGCATTGATCTTTGTTGGAAATTATTTCACAAAGATTTTCCCTATAGAAGATTACCTGAATATGAGATTTATTAAGAGTGTTTTTAAAATTAAATAAGGTTCACACAAATAAGACAAACACAGAAATAATTCCAGGATTATCTAAAGCAAATCTACTTCTGAATAAAGATAAGGCTATTAAGCAAATCTTCCAGTCTTCTTTGTACTTCTGCCTTACTATATTGATTTTGAAAATCAAAATGTATTTTTGAAAGCTCGTTTAACTGGTCAAAGATATTTTCTTTTTCCGGTAGAATAAAATTGAGTTTGGAGGAATAATTTCCAGGAAAAACAGCCAGTTTCCCATAGCCGATAGAATCACCTAAGTTTCCGGTCATTTTTGTTTTCCCATAGGTTTCTTTGATGCTGAAGAATTCTGTTTCCTGTTGAATCGGACACCAAAGAACATCTGCTTTTTCCATCCATTTTTCAAAGTCTTCAGTAGAAACTCTTTCAGAAAAATAAGTAATGGAAATAGGTTCTGGCAAGTTTGAAGATAAATGTTCAAGTTGCCTTAGCTCACTCCCCTTGGCTTTTCCAAGAAAAATAAATTCACATTTTTGATCTGTTTTGATCTCTTTAATCGTTTTAAAAATATGATTGTAATCTCTCCTCTTCTGCGAAACTCCTCCAGGAATAACGATCATTAGATTTTCATGGTGAACTTTGTCAAAATCTCTTGTATAAAAAAGGGGTAAAAACTGATGTTTATTGGAAATCAACGCTTCATCCAACACCACAAGAGCTTTTGAATTTTGATATACTTTTGTTGCATACAGCAATCCTTCCTTCCACCACAGTTTCATTCGGTACATAACATCTCCTTTGAATACACTCTTTATCAAATCTAGTTTTGAAGCTTTGGTAAAGTTGAGATTATGGGTAATAACAGCAGTATTATACCTATTTGTTATCGCTAAAAATGTATTGAAAAAACGATGGACTGTTCCAATAATAACCAGATCATATTTTTTAGTCTTCAGCTGATCTAAAATCATAGAACTATCTGACAGAAAAATTTCCGTCTCTGTTTCATTCACCTGATCTTTGATTTTTTTTGAAAAATAATAATCTACACTGAAATGTTCAGAACCTTCCATGACATTCATAAAAGCTTGTGCAATTTCTGCATGGGTATCAATTTCTATGTAGGCTATCTTTCTCACTGACCTATTGGAATTATTTTTAGGTTTTTGGCTAAAGCCAATTGAATTTTATTTTTTTTGTTAAACGGGCTAAAGCGCGTTCCTATTGATATATTTGAGTTACATTCTCAGCCATTTCTTTTTCAACATTTTCCAACGTTGATCATTGACTGCTTGTTGCTCTTCTTTTGTGATTTTAAGTTCTAATTTTTTGGATTTACAACCTTCATAGGACTTTATAATATCAAAGAAAAATGATGGAGATTTACTTTTCATCGCTTCCTTTGACGCAGCAATATAAGCCAGAAATCTGCTTAATCCTAAAAAATAGAAATAACGACCGTAATAATCTGCCGGTCTTATGGTATAGTCAGCTCCTTTTACCTTAATAAGCTTTACATGAAGTTCAGATAAGACAACTTCCTTCCAGCCTAAATGTTCCAATAAAATAGAATCGATGTTATCCCAACCTAATGTTTCCCTTAAACCTCCCATTTGAACAAAACATTCTTTTCGGTAAGCCTTCATTGGCCCTCTGACATGGTGCTTATTGGAATTACCTTCATAGACCCAAATTCCTTCTTTTTCCACATAAAGCAATCCTCCAACCAATCCATATTCAGAATTATTGACAAACGCTTGTTCTACCGTTTCCAGATAATTTTCAGGGAGGATAATATCAGCATCAAATTTACAGATGATATCAAATTCGTCTACAGATTGTGTCTGCAAACCCTTTTTAAAGGCATGAACCACCTTTGAACCAGGTTGATGTTCTGACTTCTGAAGATTTATAGTTTCAAAACGGGAATCAGTCTCTGTATATTTTCTGATCACTTCAGGAGTACGATCTGTGGATCCGTCATTAACGACGACCACTTTAAAGCCCTTACTAGTCTGCTGCTGTAAGGAATCAAGAGTGAATGAGAGGTTCTGCTCTTCGTTATGGGCAGGTATAATAATTAAAAACCTCACGGAGTATTGTATAAGTGATGAATGATAAGTGATAAATGATGAAAACACCATTTATCACTTATTGTTTTTTTGTTACTTGTTATGCGGCTTCAGCATATTTTTGGGATCAAGGATTTCATCAAGTTTTTCTTGTGAAAGAATTCCTCTTTCTAAAACAAGATTATATACACTTTTTCCGGTTTCTAATGCATCTTTTGCAATCTGTGTAGATTGTTTGTAACCGATATAAGGATTTAATGCCGTTACAATTCCGATGCTATGTTTTACCATATTCAGGCAAACCTCTTTATTGGCTGTAATTCCTACCACACATTTATCACGAAGGGTATCTAATGCATTGCAAAGGAAGTTGATATTTTCCATAATAGCATGAGAAAGTACCGGTTCCATTACATTAAGCTGTAATTGTCCTGCTTCTGCAGCAAAAGTTACAGTCAAATCATTTCCAATTACTTTAAAACAAACCTGGTTTACCACTTCAGGGATAACAGGGTTTACTTTACCAGGCATAATAGATGATCCTGGTTGCATGGGTGGAAGATTGATTTCAAAAAGCCCAGCTCTTGGCCCTGATGAAAGTAATCTTAAATCATTACAGATCTTTGATAATTTTACAGCAAGACGTTTCATAGCCGAAGAATAGATCACATAAGATCCGGTATCTGGTGTAGCTTCTACCAAGTTAGGTGCTGAGATGATTGGGAATCCCGTAATCTGAGCCAGATTTTTAGCACAAAGGGTTGCATATCCTACCGGAGCATTCAATCCTGTTCCGATAGCTGTTGCCCCCATATTTACTTCCACAAAAAGATTAGCATTATTATCCAGCTTGGAGATGTCTTCTTCCAATGTAGCGGCATATGCTTCAAATTCCTGGCCTAATGTCATAGGAACTGCATCTTGAAGCTGTGTACGTCCCATTTTGATAACATCATGGAATTCCTGCCCTTTTGCACGGAAGGCATCAATAATTTTCTTTAGTCTTTCTACCAATCCGATGTTCATATGCAATAGCCCCATTTTAATGGCCGTAGGATAAGCATCATTCGTTGATTGTGAAAGATTAATATGGTCGTTTGGTGAACAGAATTCGTATTCGCCTTTATTTTTTCCTAATTTTTCCAATACGACATTCGCAATCACTTCATTTGCGTTCATATTGATTGAAGTTCCTGCTCCGCCCTGGATCATATCTACCGGGAATTGCTCATGATATTTCCCTGCAACAATTTCATCACATGCTTCTGCGATCTTGAAATATAGGTTTTCATCAAGAAGTCCTAATTCATAATTGGTTTTTGCGGCTGCTTTTTTTACGAAAGCCAGTCCTTTAATAAAATCCGGGTATGAAGACAATAGCTGTCCCGAAATCTTGAAGTTGTTGATTGCTCGTTGCGTTTGCACTCCATAATAAGCGTCTAATGGTACGTTCAATTCGCCCAATAGATCACTTTCTTTTCTGAAATTTTCCATTACAGATATTTTACTGTTTTTGATCGTTTAAAGATAGCAAAAACGCATCGATTCGATGCGCTTTAATTTGAATTATTTTCCTGAATATTTTAAGTTTAAAGCTTGCAGTATTGCCCATGTCTCGGCATCCATAATTCCGTCATAATTTTGCGGACGGAAATGGTACTGAAGTGCTTCAATAGTCTTCTTTGTTGCATCATCCCATTTTCCACTAAGTTCTATTCCATAACCGAATTTTTGCAACGCAGTCTGTACCATAAAAATAAAAGTTGTATCACTATATCTTGTAGAAAGTTCTGTTTGTGCAAGGTCAAAATAATTTTGCTTAGCAGCTTCGTCATACCACATTCCTATTTGGTATTCATCATATAGTCTTTTCCATGGAAACATTGGCCCCGGATCTTGTTTTCTTGTAGGAGCAATATCAGCATGACCAATCACATTGGTTGCCGGAATCTGATATCTGGTCACAATATCTTTTGCCAACGCGGCTACTTTTCTTATCTGCGCTTCGCTGAAAGGAACAAAAACTCTTTTGCCTGTAGCATCAGTAGTAAACCCAGGATTAACAATTTCAATACCTATAGAAGTATCATTAAGATTCTTATCAGCTCTCCATGAACTTACTCCAGCATGATATGCTCTCTTATTTTCATCTACCAATTGGTAGATCTCATTGTCTCCGGTATTGTTTACCAGATAATGTGCGCTTACTCCCGGCTGAGTAAGAACAGTGATAGACTTGTCATCAGGTAACACGGTATAGTGCATGATCAGGTAACGTTGTCTGAAATTCTGTGCCATCGCAGGGAAATAAGTTTTCACGACTTTATATCCTGCAGGTTTTGCAGAGACAATAGAACCATAACTTGCCGTATTATCATTTTTTGCTGGGTCTGCTATATTAGTAGTAAAAAAGTCTACTCCATGATCACTTACAACTTTTGGTTTTGAGACTTCCGGAGTGGCGGTCTTAACAGCAGTTTTTGGCTGTACCACGGGGGTTTTCGATTGGTACGTATTTTTTTTCACATTTTTTTGGGAAGTACATGAAAAAACTAAAGTGCTTAATCCGATGATATATAATGTCTTACGCATCAGTTTGGTTTTTTATCAATTTATTACTTCAAAAATACACAAAAATTTCTTGAAATTTATTTGGTAAATAAGGAAATCTATTCTATATTTGCACTCGCAATAACGGAACAACGATCATTAAAAAATAAACAAAAAGGAGGGTTGCCAGAGTGGTTAATGGAGCAGTTTGCTAAACTGTCGACGCGAAAGTGTCGCAAGGGTTCGAATCCCTTACCCTCCGCACTCTATATATCTCGGGGCGTAGCGTAGTCCGGTCATCGCGCCTGGTTTGGGACCAGGAGGTCGCAGGTTCGAATCCTGCCGCCCCGACTTTTTTAATGTGCTTATCACTAAGCAAAAATCAACTTCTAAGGGTGCGTAGCTCAGCTGGATAGAGCATCTGCCTTCTAAGCAGACGGTCAAAGGTTCGAATCCTTTCGCGCTCACAAAAACCTCATCATTTTTATGGTGAGGTTTTTTGTTTTTTATCATCTCATTCTCCAATTCATAATTAGAACAATCAAAGTTTAAAACCTTCTCCTATTACAAAAACAACAGATTTTTATTTTATATTAGATCATGTGTTATTGTTATATACTTTATTCTGTGTCACTTGACAAATATTATATTGGGCATTCTTGTGAAGATTTGCAAGAAAGACTTAGAAGACACCTTTCAGACCACAAAGGATTTACATCAAAAAGTCAAAGACTGGATTATTATTTATACTGAAAGCTTCAATTCTAAAATTGATGCTTATAAAAGAGAGCGAGAAATAAAAGAATGGAAAAGTAAAGCTAAAATTACAGCGCTTATTAATAGTAGCAACCGGATAGAGCATCCCGATCGTTAATCGGGACGGTCAAAGGTTCGAATCCTTTCGCGCTCACAAAAACCTCATCATTTTTATGGTGAGGTTTTTTGTTTTTTATCATCTCATTCTCCAATTCATAATTAGAACAATCAAAGTTTAAAACCTTCTCCTATTACAAAAACAACAGATTTTTATTTTATATTAGATCATGTGTTATTGTTATATACTTTATTCTGTGTCACTTGACAAATATTATATTGGGCATTCTTGTGAAGATTTGCAAGAAAGACTTAGAAGACACCTTTCAGACCACAAAGGATTTACATCAAAAGTCAAAGACTGGATTATTATTTATACTGAAAGCTTCAATTCTAAAATTGATGCTTATAAAAGAGAGCGAGAAATAAAAGAATGGAAAAGTAAAGCTAAAATTACAGCGCTTATTAATAGTAGCAACCGGATAGAGCATCCCGATCGTTAATCGGGACGGTCAAAGGTTCGAATCCTTTCGCGCTCACAAAAACCTCATCATTTTTATGGTGAGGTTTTTTGTTTTTTATCATCTCATTCTCCAATTCATAATTAGAACAATCAAAGTTTAAAATCTTCTCCTATTACAAAAACAACAGATTTTTATTTTATATTAGATCATGTGTTATTGTTATATACTTTATTCTGTGTCACTTGACAAATATTATGTTGGGCATTCTTGTGAAGATTTGCAAGAAAGACTTAGAAAACACCTTTCAGACCACAAAGGATTTACATCAAAAGTCAAAGACTGGATTATTATTTATACTGAAAGCTTCAATTCTAAAAATTGATGCTTATAAAAAGAGAGCGAGAAATAAAAAGAATGGAAAAGTAAAGCTAAAATCACAGCGCTTATTAATAGTAGCAGCCGGATAGAGCATCCCGATCGTTAATCGGGACGGTCAAAGGTTCGAATCCTTTCGCGCTCACAAAAACCTCATCATTTTTATGGTGAGGTTTTTTGTTTTTTTATCATCTCATTCTTCAATTCATAATTAGAACAGTCAAAGTTTAAAATCTTCTCCTATTACAAGAACAACAGATTTTTATTTTATATTAGATCATGTGTTATTGTTATATACTTTATTCTGTGTCACTTGACAAATATTATATTGGACATTCTTGTGAAGATTTGCAAGAAAGACTTAGAAAACACCTTTCAGACCACAAAGGATTTACATCAAAAGTCAAAGACTGGATTATTATTTATACTGAAAGCTTCAATTCTAAAATTGATGCTTATAAAAGAGAGCGAGAAATAAAAGAATGGAAAAGTAAAGCTAAATCACAGCGCTTATTAATAGTAGCAGCCGGATAGAGCATCCCGATCGTTAATCGGGACGGTCAAAGGTTCGAATCCTTTCGCGCTCACAAAAACCTCATCATTTTTATGGTGAGGTTTTTTGTTTTTTTATCATCTCATTCTTCAATTCATAATTAGAACAGTCAAAGTTTAAAATCTTCTCCTATTACAAGAACAACAGATTTTTATTTTATATTAGATCATGTGTTATTGTTATATACTTTATTCTGTGTCACTTGACAAATATTATATTGGACATTCTTGTGAAGACTTGCAAGAAAGAATTAGAAAGCACCTATCAGACCACAAAGGATTTACCTCTAAAGGTAAGGATTGGAGTATTATAAATTCCAAAATATCATTTTAAGCTTTAAATTGTACTTTTATTATGACTTTTCTTGCAATAATTAGGGCGGTTAAAATTTGTTAATTTTAACCGCTGTATGATAATTAATATCAAATTTGTACAACAACATAAAATATTATTGATATGAAAAATTTAAAAAAACTTCAAAAAGCAGAATTAAAAGCCATTCTTGGAGGTGGGAATTGTATAAGGTTATGTTTTGTAAATGACAAATTAACCTGCGTTCCCTATAAGTCATGTGGTGATCTTGGACTCGAACCATAAAAAGAGCTTGAATAACATCTTGTAAAGCATCTCAGTAAGGACAAATCTAATCGTAACAGATCTGTCCTTACTCATTACAGACAAATACTACTATTTAATCAATGTATAATTACCAGTAGTTTCATTTTTCTTTATTGCATATCCGTCAGCCAGATCAAGAATCCAACCATCACCGGATATCTTTTTATCTTCCACTTGAACAGGATTAGATATTGAAATCTTATCCCAATTTGGACTCATTAATGCACCGTTTTCAACCGTCAAAATTCCCCATTTGTCCGTAACTCTTATATTAGGGTATACGGTTCCTTTATTTTCAATAGGCACTATATTTCTTGGATCAAAAGAAACATTCATCTTTTCAAATTTTATTTCAAAATGTGGGTTCTCTATAAATTTGAGTTTGTATTCAGCAATACGCTTTTTTGTTTTCTCTTCTCTTTTAGCTTCTTCTTCAAAGATAGTTTTTCCTTTGTAATGATCCGATATCTTTTTTACAACAGTATTTACATTATTAGGAATAATAATATTGAATGCTTTGATAAAATAATCAGTCAGGTCTGTTTTTGCTGTAATTTTTTTATTCCAGTTCTTATCCTTGTTATAGAGTAAATACCCATAAACAGGAATGGTATGATAAGGAAACGATCGAACAAATGTTGCATTCTTAAAAAAATCATTAATTCCATTGGCTAAAAAAGCAGTTGTTTGAGCTTTATTTCTGCCACTCACTACAACTCCGGTAAACTCTGCCATGCCTTCATTAAGTTCCAAAAGATTTTCATGGGAAGCAGAGCCTTCGTAAAGACTATGCCGGTATTTTCTAAAGGTAAGTGCATTGGTAAGATGTTTCTTCAACTCCTTTTCCGAATCTGATTTCACTGCTTTCTTCAAAGCTTCCAGCTCTAAACGAAGATAAATTCGCCCCTCTTTCTGATCCAGATGATTGCTCTCAACATTGTTTAATTCAAAACCTAACAATGGCTGTAAACGATGAAATGATTCATGAGCCAACAAACCGATCCTATCATATTTATTTTGCGGAAGTGGAAGCATAATCATCGCCCATTTTTTCCCATTCCAATTCAAGGCTGTATTGGCAATATTAATATCATTAGGAAAAAAGTCCATTTTATCAGATTCATTAGTGAAGAATTCTCGGGTTTTAGGATCAATTAAGATCATTGCTCCATACAAGTCCTGACCCCAAAGTCCAAAATTCTTCTTGGATGCAGTCTTTATCTCATCAAAATAAACAGCAATACTATCGTAAGAAATATTCTTTTTTTGACCACTTATATTTTGGATCAGCAAAACAAACAACAATATCGAAATGATGGATCTCTTCATGATTAAATAGTTTACTAGCATTCATTCCTCCTATCTACTTTAGTCTATCAATAACAAATAAGAACTAGAAATGTGAACATTACAAATATAACAATTTAGATCCCCTAACAAATCTTACATAAAAAAAGCCTTGAAAATATCATTTCAAGACTTTTTTTATTAAGCAGCTCCTTTTATTTTTAATTGAATTTTAGAAGCTTCATTTCTTTTATTTTTCGATTCTTCCCTTTTCATTTTACGGTACTCCCAAGGTGCAACAGCATGAATATCCTGCCAAAGCCCGATCTTATTTTGCTGAGCTTTTTCTTGCAGTTTCCCTAAAGAATCATCCTTAGAATAGGAGAAATACCACCATCCCATTCCAGCTTTTATCAGCTCTTTTGAGAGGTATTTATCTTTATCGTAATATACTTTAGCAATGGAACGTCCATAGCGATCCGTACTGGTTTCAGTGAATGTAACTATTTTCCCAAACACCTTGCCAGATGTGAATTGTTTGGCATTTTTACCGAAGGCCTGTCCACTTTCCGGGCAATCTACATCTGCCAATCTTAGTTTCTTCTGCTTATTACCTTTTAAAAGTACTGTAATGGTATCCCCATCCGAAATCTTTACTACTTTTCCGCTTGTCTGTGAAAACAAAATAACCGGAAAAAGCAAGCTCATCAACATTAATCGTTTCATGAGGCAAATATAGGGATTAACGAGAAATAAAGGAAGTTGGAGGATGAAAGCTGGAAGTAATGAAGTTTGAAAATAAAGTTCAGAGCTGTTTTAATTACATAGGATTGAATGTATTAAAATGACAAATAAAAGATTCTATAACAGGAAAAAAGCCATTATCTTTTAGCCAAACCCGGTAGTCCACAATAAATTATTTAAAATAAACCTATCCACTATAAAATCATCGGGATAATTTTTAAACCCCTCTTTCTTTTTACAATGATCAACAACCTCATTTGCCAGCTGTTCATCTAAAAAGATACCAATGATTCTCTCATCGTCTAAAAAGGTATGGATAGTATAAGTATGACTCACTTGAAAAATATACTGTAAGTTCAATTCTTTGATTGATTCACTTCCCTCACTCATTACATCTTCTTTATTTAAATAATCCCGTCCAATTTCTCCCACAACACTATTAAAACCATTTTGCCAATGGATTTTATTTAATTCATATTTCCTTGTAACAACTCCATCAGGATAAGTTCTAAATCCAGGAAGAGTCAATGCCTTTTCTTTTGCTTTTTCAAGCAGTTCTAAATCATCAAAATATCCCAGAAATTTACAAGCTGTGTGAGATTCATCTGTATAAATATGTTCTAGTGCATATACAAAATAGTTCATAGTATTTTATTTTGTTAGAAGTTGACCTCATCATTTTGAAGCGCTTTTTCCAAAGTGGGGAGGTCTATTTTATAAAAATCCTGAGTTTTCATATTTCTATTTTTAAAAAATTGTAAGGTCAAAATTCACTGATAGACCAAGGAGCTGCAAAAAAACTTAAAATTTTTCAGAAAGCCTAAATCCATGGTTATTAATCAAGTAAAGTTAACAAAAAAGTTTCCCAAAAATTTAATTAAAAATTATCCTTTAATTTATTTTTTTATTTCAAAAAGTATTGTACCTTTGCAACCGCAAAAACGAAGTAAAATTCGTTATTGATGACCTTTAATCGGGGCGTAGCGTAGTCCGGTCATCGCGCCTGGTTTGGGACCAGGAGGTCGCAGGTTCGAATCCTGCCGCCCCGACTTTTAAGATTTTCAAGGGTGCGTAGCTCAGCTGGATAGAGCATCTGCCTTCTAAGCAGACGGTCAAAGGTTCGAATCCTTTCGCGCTCACAAAAGTATCACTATTTAAGTGAAACTATATATTTAAATTTTGGAGGCTTTTTGCTTTTTAAAATTTAAATTATGAAGTCAAATTCATTAAGGATGACATCTCGGGGCGTAGCGTAGTCCGGTCATCGCGCCTGGTTTGGGACCAGGAGGTCGCAGGTTCGAATCCTGCCGCCCCGACTTTTAAGATTTTAAGGGTGCGTAGCTCAGCTGGATAGAGCATCTGCCTTCTAAGCAGACGGTCAAAGGTTCGAATCCTTTCGCGCTCACTGAAACCTCACAGTTTTTTACTGTGAGGTTTTTTGGTTTTTTAACCTTTATTATTAATTGTAAAAACTTAGAGGTACAGATAGAGCATCCCGATTTTCTATCGGGACGGTCAAAGGTTCGAATCCTTTCGCGCTCACTGAAACCTCATAGTTTTTTACTGTGAGGTTTTTTGGTTTTTAAACTTTATTTATTAATTGTAAAAACTTAGAGGCACAGTTAGAGCATCCCGATTTTCTATCGGGACGGTCAAAGGTTCGAATCCTTTCGCGCTCACTGAAACCTCACAGTTTTTTACTGTGAGGTTTTTTGGTTTTAAAATAAGTTGAATATTCTGAGCTCATTATAAATTGAGGAGAGTCAATCTGCATCGAAAATAGTTGTAATAAAAATCAAATTGTTATAATTTTGCTCTCTCTATTTTAATTCAATGAAAAATTTCAAGTTCATTATCGCAAGCTGTGCTTTTGCATTGACTCTTTCGTGTAAAACAGCTACTCCAGTTTCCCAAATATCTATTCAGGATGCACCTTATCAAAATCTTGGGCGTGACGGGAAAATATATGCAGCATTTTATCAGCAACGTTCTGCAGAATATGAAGCTCTTTGCCTTCAAGCTTACAATATCGCTAAACTTCGTTTGGATGAAGCTTTGGCTCAAAAATCAGAGAAGCCTTTGGCTATTATCTCAGACATTGATGAGACCTTTTTAGACAACTCTTATTATGCCGTTGAGCGTGCTAAGATGGGAAAAGATTACGATCAAAAAACATGGGAAGAATGGACGGCTAAAGGCATCGCCAAGCCATTGACTGGTTCTCAGGAGTTCTATCAGTATGCAGCAAGTAAAGGAATACAGGTTTTCTATGTGACCAACCGTTTGGAACAAGAGCGCACAGGAACTTTAAACAACTTAAAAAAATACAATTTCCCTATTCAAAAAGAGACTAATCTTATTGTTCGATTTAAAGAAAGCAGTAAGGAAAACCGTCGACTTGATATCGCTAAAAACTATAATATTGTTTTATTACTAGGCGATAATCTTGCCGATTTCTCTAACTTATTTGATAAAAAATCTGAAACTGAGCGATCAGCAGCAGTGAAAAACTCTGCTAATGAATTTGGTAAAAAATTCATTATTATTCCTAATGTAGGATATGGAGACTGGGAGGCTTCATTTTACAATTACAAATATGATTACACCCCTTCGAAAAAAGACTCTTTAATGTACAATGCTGTAAAGGCAACTCCTTAACAGATAATCTGACATTTATTATATTTTCAAAAATACAAAACCCTTGCAGCCTTTTACTGTAAGGGTTTTATTATTTCAGAACCAAATGATCCATCTTACTTATTTTCATCCAAACGATTCCATTTCATACTATCCTGCCAGTTGATAATATCAATAGAATCATCTGCCTCCAGGAAATGATTTCCATCTTCCAAAGCATCTTCATGGAGATGATATAATTCTTTATCCAAATCTATGATAAATTGGTGAACCAAATCACGTATAGAATCAGCGACCAACATCCCCACTTCATACTCATCATCAATAAAAATCACTTGTCCATAAGTTCCTCCAATACCTGGATCCAAATCAATATATAATCCAGTGTGTGCCCCATCAAACGCAAACCTGATCCAATCAGGATTACAAATATTATCTGGTTTAATTTCCTGATCGTTTTGTTGTAAAGACACTTGTTCTCGCTCTCCTCTATTTTCTTTATCCTGAAGCATTTCTTCTACAGTATAAAAACTCATTCCATAAAATAAACTTCCAAGATTTTCATCATCATTCATCCCATTATGCCATAAATAAAGTTGTTTAAAGTCATCCGGCAAATCTTTGCCTATGCTTTTGTTAAACTGACCCCACTGTTCTTCTGCAACAGGAGGCTGTAGAGAATTCGTTACAATTTTTGGAGCATTTTCGGAGAGCCATCGTTCAATTGTCCTGAAGGATTCTTTCATAGCAGATATATTTATCTCTAAAATAATCAATTGATTTTAAATCAAATAAGTCTATATTTACAATAATAATGAATAAAATCAGTCAACATCAATTTTCTTCTATATTGGGTGGTATCTCCATCTCTTGTCTGATTATAGTAATTGTTTCCTATTTTGGAGGCTTTAAGGGTGTTGATTTCTTATTAGGAATACTACTCCTTATCATATCTACTGTTTCTGTTTCAATAGCTATTATTTTAAACAAGCGTCATTCGCTATGGTGGATAATCCTTTTAATGAATATTACGGTCTTTATTCTCTTTATCTTTCTTTTTTATCATTTCTCACTTCCCAATTAGTATTATTTTCTAGTGCAGCAATAGTTCCATACGGTTCACCGCATGAAAATTACGTTTCATTGGTCTATTTTGCGGAATCAGATGAACTTTTATGCAGATGAACTTCAATTCGTGGTACTTTTACAGGGATAATCTTTAATCGGGAGACCGTTATAAAAGTTAGTTTTAATTAGTATTAAGGAAACATTGGTTAAGCATCAATAAAAATCTTTTTTGTGCAAATATTCCTTGTAGCCATTTATGGCTAAACTATACACTTAATCATGTTTGGGTAGGATTGGTTTATTCCAATCCTATTTTTGTTTTTGCATACCTATCGTTTAGCCTAAAACAAAGCCTTCACATTGATGTAAAGGCTCTTTTATTTTTAAAACTTAAATTCGTCTATGGCGGGATCATTCAATAGTATTTTTGTACAGATCTCATGATTTTTGGCAGCTCCCTGTACTCTCCACATTGCTGTATATTTTTCTCCACTTCTCATTTGTTTTCCTCTGATAGATTTTAACCCATTTTCTTTAAAAAGGGTTTCGTATCTTTCCATAACCCCATCTTCATAAGGAAGAGTGATCTGATAGATATATCGGGTACTGATCCTGTCAATAATACCCTGGATATATTTGAACATAATAAGCAATAAAAACACAACTATTGAACCGATTGTAGCTTCCTCATAATATCCAGCTCCTATTGTCATCCCCAATGCCGCGCAGATCCATATCGTAACAGCCGTTGTAAGCCCCGAAACTCGGTTATCTTCCTTAAAGATTACCCCAGCTCCCACAAAGCCTATTCCTGTAATAATATTGGCTGCAATACGATCCGGGCTTCCCGACTCACCGAGGTTCATAGAAAGCATGGTAAAGATACAAGCTCCCAAGGTCACTAATATCATGGTCCGCAACCCTGCCGATTTCAGTTGATATTCTCTTTCAATCCCAATTATACCTCCTACAACCACCGAAAACAAAATGGGAAGGATGTTATCTAACAAATTCATTTGCTTTGTTTTTTCTCTGGTTAAATGTATTTGATTTTTTTCAATTGAGAAATAGGTATTTTGATCAAAAAAACCGCTGTATAATGACAACGGTTTTATTTATTTTAAACAAAAAAGCTTACTTAAGTTTATAAGAACTTCCATTCCAAAGATAAGTTTTGGAAGAACGTTTTTTCTTCTCTCTATCTTTATCATCTGTTTCCATATCTTCTACCTTCAGGATAAATGCATTAGAAATGCCTCCTTTATCATTAGGAAAAACATATTCTTCACTGTGATAATATGCTCCGGCATCACCTACATTCATCAGTTGAGGTAGCGTAATAAGCTTTTTATCCTTATAAAGCACATATTGATCATAGGTTGCAATACCACAAGCCTCACCGGACACCATTGCCTTTAAGGTAAATTCTATATCCTGTAATTTATGGTTGCTTTCAATGCCAAAAGAAGCTGTACTTAATTCCTCTCCTTTCCGGTATCAAAATATACCTCATCAATGAGGGTATTACCTTCCATCACTTTTATTCCGGCAATGTTCTGTTTATCAATTTCATTCAAAGTCTTAGTTTTTCTATTTACAGTCTTTGAAAGTCCGAAAAGAAAGTCATATCCATTTTTATTGCGGTATCCCACACATAGGTTTCCACCCCAAATATAGCCGTCAGTCATCATCTCTCCTTTCTGATAAGAAATTTTATACCAGTGAGCTCTTCTTTCTCCCAATTGCAAGACGGGTAATGCCTCTTCTTTTTCAAGGATCATTATCTGTTGATTGCTCTGCAATGAATCCAAAATCTGTGCATTCACACCCGGTTCTTTTCTTACCCTTGTCCAATCTGTAAAAATCTTCTGGCTTTTATTTTCCGGAAAGTTGAAAACACCATCTGCATATACTTCATTTTCCTGTGCTGCAAACAGCTGCAACATCAATAAAAATAAAGCCGTTAATAAGGTTTTCATATTTGTATTTCGTTTTTTATTTACTTTTCAAGCAACAGGCTTACCCATTCTTCTCTCTGCAACTGCTTCTTCAATGTAAGACCACTTTCTTTGCATACTTCCAGAATATCATCCACATCAAAGAAACAAAGCCCCGAAAGCAATAATTTCCCACCATCGTTCAATACCGAAACATAGGTTGGAATGTCTGAGATCAGAATATTTCTATTGATATTAGCTAGAATGATATCGAAATTTTCACTTCCTAAATTATCTGCAGTTCCCTGCTCAATTTCCAGCTCAACATTGTTTCTTACTGCGTTTTCTTTCGAGTTTTCTACAGACCACTCATCGATATCAATAGCTTTTGTATCACCAGCTCCTTGTTGTTTTGCGTAGATTGCCAATACAGAAGTTCCACATCCCATGTCCAAGACTTTCTTACCCTTGAAATCAATATCCATCATCTGCTGGATCATCAGGTGTGTTGTAGGGTGATGCCCTGTTCCAAATGACATTTTAGGTTGAATGATAATTTCATGCATTCCTGGTACCGACTCATGGAATTCTGCTCTGATTAATACTTTATCATCAATGTTGATAGGTGAAAAGTTTTTTTCCCACTCTTCATTCCAGTTGATATTAGGCATTTCTTCAAAGGAATACTCAATTTTTACATTTTCATTTTCAAAGATCGGAAGTGCTTTAAGCTGATCTTCATTAAATAAATCAGTCTGGATATATCCTAAAATTCCGTGAATTTCTTCTGTGAAACTGTCAAAACCTATTTCAATAAGCTCTGCCATTAATATCTCGTTCCAAGGTTGCAATGGAGAAATCTTGAAATTGAATTCTAAATAATTTTGCATGTGAATAATTTGCTGCAAAAATACTAATGTTATCACGGTTAAAAAAATGGAAAAGGTAAGTTTTGAATAAAGCTGGAGGATTTTGTGTTCTATTGAATGGCTAAAACCTGATTCTATTGATTTTTTATCTCTCACGGATTATGCAGATGATGTGGATTGAAAACTGTATGGTATATTTAGGTTTTGGCTAAAGCCATTGGAATTGCATATTATAAAGAAAGCGGGCTAAATCCCGCTTCTATTGAATTTTTATCTCTCGCAGATTATGCTGATAACGCAGATTGGAAACTGTAGGTTGTGTTTAGGTTTTGGCTAAAGCCCATGGAATTTGATATCATAAAGAAAGCGAGCTAAAGCCCGCTCCTATTGAATTTTTATCTCTCGCAGATTATGCTGATAACGCAGATTGGAAACTGTATGGTCTATTTAGGTTTTGGCTAAAGCCATTGGAATTGCATATTATAAGGAAAGCGGGCTAAAGCCCGCTTCTATTGATTTTCTTTAGGTATCATTTAAAATAAAATTGGATGAGTTGTTTTACGACAACTTTAAACCTTGAATTTTAAACTTTAAACCTCTTATGGATTGGTAGAGAAAATAGAGCCGTTAGCAATTAATGCTCTTCTGTTCATTTTCAGGATATCTCTCACCCATTCTGCAAAATCTTCAGGTTGTAAAACTTTGTCAGGATTTCCGTCTGTAAGCCCACCTTGGATACTCATATCAGAAGCGATGGTACTTGGCGTAAGAGTGATTACACGGATGTTTTGCTTTCTCCATTCCGCCATCATTGACTGAGATAAAGAAACTACTGCTGCTTTTGAAGCTGCATATGCAGACATATTTGGTCCCCCTTTTAATCCTGCAGTAGAAGCAACGTTTACGATATCTCCTTCTCCTTTCGCCTTCATGAATGGATGAACTGCTTTAGCGGCATAGTATACTCCAAATAAATTGGTTTTGATTACCTGCTCCCAAGTTTCAGATGGCATCTCTTCAATTGTTCCGAAATCTCCGATTCCTGCATTGTTTACAAGAATATCAACCCCACCCAGTTTTTCAGCTAAAGTTTCAATTCCTGTTTTTACTGCTGCTTCATCATCAATTGTAAATACTGCATATGCAGAGTTTACTCCTAATTTTTGGATCTCGTCAACTGTATTTTTAAGATTTTCTTCGTTTCTTCCTGTAATGGCAACGTTCACACCTTCATTCGCCAGAGCTAATGCTACAGCTTTCCCTAATCCTCTTCCACCACCTGTTACAATGGCATTTTTTCCGTTTATATTCATAGTGTAATACTTTTCGTAAGACAAAGTTACGAAAGAACATTTTTATGGAATGGAAAGAAAGGATATTTAATAGTTTTTTAATGGTTTCTAGAGGAATATTGAAAACTTAGATTTTAATAAAACCACAAAAGGCACAAAAGTTTAAAACACTTTAGTAAAATAAAAGCTATCATAGATGCTGTTGAGAAGAGCACTTAAGTTTTATAAAAATCTATGATTTTATCTTATGTGAACTTTCATACAAATCTTTACTATTCTAAAAACAATACAATAATCTTTTGTCGCTTTTGTGGTTCATCATTTTTAAGCCCCAGCAAAAAATAAAACCGGCTCATGATGAGCCGGTTCCAAAATCTAAAAAAAGTATAGTAAAAAATGAAAAGCTTAAGGAATCTGAATGGCATTCTGTACTTCAAATTCTTCTGAAGCGGAGAATTGATTTCCATACATATCTACGGCTCTCACCTCAACTTTATGTTTTCCTAATGTCAGTTTCTTAGGAAAGTCTGCTTCCCAGATATGTTTTGACATTTCAGGGTTAGAAGGTCTTCTTCCTGGTAGGATTTTCTCAGTTGTATCCCATTTGAAAACGGAAAGCGCAAAGTTGGGATCTATGGTTTCGTCGTATTCCATTTGTTCCCATTTTCCATTATCTATTCTGTACTCCACTTTGTCTTTTTTGCTTCCCATAAAGAAGTTGGCCAACACTTTAGCAGAGGTTTTGGAAGGGAACGGAATTACTTTCGGAACATATAATTTGATCTGATAATCCTCCGGCTTTCCGGCTGTCTTGTATTTTACTTTGTATTGGTTATCGGTAAAGCTGATAAAAGAATAGCCTTTTGCTGTCCCATCTCTCATGGTTGAAGTAGGAAGCCCTTCTTCATCCGCTGTTCCGGAATACCAGTCGCCACAAGTGGTTCCAACGTTATATTCATGAAGTTCTTTACTCCCGTTCCAGCCTGCTTTTTACCATAGAAAATCTGCTGCTGAATGTGGGTATGTGCTGATAAAAGCAATACATTTTGGAAAGGATTCAGGAAATCAAATAATTTCTGACGATCTGCATTTCTGAAGCTATCTTCGTTATTATGCTCCAGCGGAATATGGAAAGACACTACGATCAGTTTGTTTTTATCAACCAATTTCAGGTCATTTTCAATAAACTGAAGCTGATCTTCACGGAATCCACCCCAATATCCTTTTCCGTCTCTCGGATCGGGATATAGGATATCATCCAGGATAATAAAGTGTACATTTCCGTAATTAAAAGAATAGTTGGCAGGACCAAAATTGGATTCAAAGGTTTCGTCTGAAAGCTGATCTTCTTTGGCATCATAGTTCATGTCATGATTTCCCATCACATTATACCAAGGCAATCCTACTTCTTTCATTACCTCAGCATAAGGTTTCTGAAGGCTTAGGTTATCGCCTACCAAATCTCCTAAACTGATTCCCAACACCGCATTTTTCTTGGTGTTTCTCACTTCGTTTACGATTCCTCTTTTGAAATAATCCAGCTCTTTCTCTGTATAAGGCTGTGGATCCCCGAAAACCAGAATATCAAAGTTTTTATTTTCATCCTGTTTGTAAAGCGGAAAGTTCAGTTCTTTGGGTAGCTCACCTGTTGGAGCAACGCCTTTGTATTTAAAATCAGCCGGAGAACCTTTTGGCTTATGATGATAATAAAATTGAGGCAAGTTATTGCTGTTTAAAGCTGTTTGGTATCCTGAGGGCTTGACGACAAAAATGGTCTGATCTTCCTGAATAGGTAAACTGTAACGTCCATTTTTATCCGTTAAGACTACCTGAACTCCATTAGAAACAGCTACTCCTTCAATTCCTTTTTCACGGTTTTCTTTCTTTTGATTCTTATTACTGTCTTCATATACATATCCTGAAACCGAAGACTGGGAAAAAGCCATTGCTGACACCAGCATACAAGGCATTAAAAATTTTATATTAATACTCATCTTTTATTTTTTTTATTGATTATACTTATTTACTCCACCAAACTTTTACATTGATATCATCACCGCCCATCTGCTGAACTGCTGCCTGATAATTCTCTTTGTTTAAAACTCTTGTATTAGGTGGATACATCAATCTTTGAGGAAGATTCCCGCCATTTAAGAGCCCGCCATTATTAGGAAGTACCGGCAACCCTGTTCTTCTCTTTCAAACCATTGCTGATGGTCTACAAAAAATAATGCAACATATTTCTGAAGCATAATTTTCTTCATATCTCCTGTTCCAAATGCTACCACGGGATTATCAAAATAATTAGCAGGAACTACAGCTCCCCATTGTTCTATAGCTGCTTTTACTCCATTTTCGTAAAACGTCTTTGCACTTCCCTGGATGATTCCTTTAAATGCCAATTCTGCTAATGTAAACTGAAGCTCAGCGTATGGATATACTAAAATTTTAAGAGGTGCCTTCGCCAGGTTTTGGTTAAGGTTTGATGGCTGATAGGTAAATACAGTACCTTGTGCATATCCTGATGGTGCTCCTAAATATCCTAAGTTAGCATTCGTTTTTGGGTCTTTTGCCTGCGAGAAAAACAATGCCATACGTGGATCATTATTGGCCTTCAATGTCTCTACAAAGAATTCTGAAGCGGCTCTACCTGTCGTAAAATCCTGAGGTCTTGCAATAGGCGGCATCAATGGGAAGATTCCAGTAAGATCAACTTTTGCTCCTTCTGCATTATTCTGGAAAATGGGATATGTTGTCGGGTTATTAATAATTTCCTGAATTCTTTCTCTAACATTTACTTCACCATCTTTATTTAAGATCCTGATCAAAAGTCTTAGAGAAAGAGCATTACAGAATTTTTTCCAGCCAATGATTCCATTAGGATCTGAATCTGCTTTAAAGAACAAATCTCCCCCGGTAAGTGTTTTATTGGTAATGAAAAGAGAATTGGCTGCTTTCAAATCATCCAATAATTTAATATAAATATCTTTTTGTCTATCGAACTTCGGATACATGACCTTATCATCCAGTTGTGACGCTTCAGAAAATGGAACATCTCCATAAGTATCGGTAAGATTGGAATAGATCCAGGCATTTAATACCATCGAAATGGCCTGATAATTTTTGTCCCCTTCAGAAATCGCTGCTTTTTTAAGGTCATCTACCTGTTTTAGCCATCGGTAGGAATTGTCCCAGAAGCCGTTTCCTGTTTTTTCTGTTAAATAATAGCGGCTCAAAGAGTTTCCTTCGTTCGGAAAATCCAAAGAAACCTGCATGATATCAAAGGTAAAATCGTTTGCTCTATTGTAGCCTACAGTTGCCATATTATATTGGATAGGAACCAACAATGCACTGGCAACAGGCACATTAATTCTACTGGTATCTTTATTGATCTCATCAAGGCTTCTGTCGCACGAAACAGTACTGCCCACAAGAGCTAGAAATGAACATATATAGATTAACTTTTTCATTTTTTTTGATTTTAAAATTTAACGTTTACCTGGAAACCAATAGTTCTGGCCTGAGGCATCTGCCCCATCTCAATTCCTGGTGTGATTGTAGAATCATCTAAAGTAGCGGCCTCCGGATCAAATAATGGGAATTTCGTCCACATCCAAAGGTTTCTTCCAAATACTGCAAGGGTAATATCTGTAACTTTTAAAGGTTCCACAATTGATTTTGGGAAAGAGTAAGAGATTCTGGCATCTCTTAACTTAAGGAATGAAGTATCAAATGAGTTGGTTTCCACATTGGCTCTTCTGTAATAATCTCCATAATAGGTAGCAACCGGAATTCCTTTTGTATTGGGAGAAAAAGTTCCGTCAGGATTTTGCACAACTCCCTGTCCAACGATCAACCCTCCAGGATTATCTCTTCCTACAAGGGTATGAGTAAGCTTCCCTTGCTCTGACATTTTGTGATGGGAATGAGAGTAAGCAATTCCTTTGTACTGCCCATCAAATGAGAAACTCACTGTAATATTTTTGTATCTGAATTCATTTTGAAGGCCTGCTCTCCATTTCGGATAAGCATTCCCTATCTTCTTCATTTCCGTTGATTTGGCCGTTAATCCATCTTTCGCGTCATAAATTACCTGTCCATCCGGTGAATACAATAATCCTGCACCATACATATCTCCAAGAGAACCTCCAACTACGGCATCATAGAAAACTACGCTTCCCACACTTGCCATTGTATAAGGTTTCCCCTGATATTCTTCCGGAAGGGAAAGGATCTTGTTTCTGTTCATGGACCAATTAGCACTTATATTCCATGAGAAGTCTTTATTCTTGATCGGATAGGCATTTAAGGTCATCTCAATCCCTCTGTTTCTCAGTTCACCGGCATTGATAATTCTCTTGTTATATCCTGTTTCAAGCAACATCGGAATAATAATAGACTGATCCTTGGAATTATTCTGATACGCTGTAAAATTGAATGTTAATCTGTTTTTAAGAAGAGTAAAATCCATACCGCCTTCAATATTGGTAATCATCTCCGGCTTCAGATTCGGATTCGGATATAATAACGGAGATTCTACAGATCCTACAAAACCACTATTTTCATAATACTTGTCCAACATATAGGTATAAGTATCATTTCCTACTTTAGACCATGATAATCTCAGCTTCCAGAAATTTAAATTGTCTGATTTTAGCTTAAAGATATCCGATAATATAAAGGATGATGATAAAGAGGGATAGAAATAAGATCTGTTATGAGCAGGAAGTGTGCTGCTCCAGTCATTTCTGGCTGTCACATCAAGGAAAATCATATCTTTATAACTGAAATTGGCCAATGCGTACACACTGTTCACCTGATTGTCATTAGGTTTTGGCAGCTTATACTCTACCTGAGTAGCATTAGACAGCTGATAAAGACCTGCTTTATTAAGTCCGTTTCCTCTGTAATCATTCATCGTATATTCATGATACCTGATATTTCCTCCGGCAGAGGCTGTTACCCCAAAGTTTCCGAATTTATTTTTATAGGTGAATAAAATATCATTATTCAGATCCATATATCGGATGTATTGTTCTCTATAATATCCCTTAGCATAGTTGGCAGAACTCCATGGTCTTCTTTGAGTACGAAATTCATTGTTCCATTCCAGCCCTGTTTTATAGGCTACATCAAGGTTTTTTGCCAGCTGGTAACTAAGATTAATATTTCCTGTAATTGTTTTTTTATTGGTACCATTCAGGTTTCGTACGCAATCAGGTAAGGATTGTCAATATAAGAACTGAAAGGATGAATCTGATCTACCTGATCCTGTCCTTTTTTCCAGATAGGTCTATACCAGGCAAGATCTACGTTTGGATTCTGGAAAATCATAAAATAGGAGATCGACTGATTGTTGTAACCTGTTGCAGGAAGATTATCACTTTTTGTCTGACTAAAATTGACCTTAGTTCCTATTTTCAATCTGCTGCTTAGTTTATGATCTAAGGATAACGCTGCACTAAATCGGTCTAAACCTGTATTCGGCATCATCCATTCATTTTTCAGGTAGGTAAGTGACGTTCTGAATGCTGTCGTTTCATTAGAATGTTCTATTGATAAACTGTTTGAATAATTGGATCCTACCTGCCAGAAGTCTTTAATGTTATTTTTATACGGTCTCCAAAGCTGTCTTTCCAGGCTTTGGCCTTCTATAGTTGGATCGTATTGGAAAAAATATTGTCCTGCAAACTTTGGTCCAAAGGCACTACTGGTAGAACCTGTATTTACCCCATCAGCAGAAGCTCCATAAGAATAATAGTAGTTCCCATTTTTATCTTTCTGTTGGGTTCCTTGCCCATATTCATACTGATAATCCGGCCATTTCAACACTGAATCATAGCTTGAATAAGAATTAAAAGCAACCTGAACTTTTCCTTTTTTATTTTTCCCTGATTTGGTGGTAATCATGATGGCTCCTCTGGAACCTCTGGAACCGTACAATGCTGATGCTGTAGGCCCTTTCAAAATAGAAATGGATTCAATATCATCAGGGTTAATGCTATTGAAGCTGTCTCCATAATCAATGGGTAAATCCCCCCCCGAACCGGCTCCATAAGCTGCTGTTCCGGTTCCTGTTTTTCTTCCACTCAAAGGAACGCCATCCACAACAATCAAAGCATCATTATTCCCCATACTCATAGAAATATCTCCACGAAGCGTGATTCGGCTTGTGCCTAAAGGCCCTGCTCCAGCGGTTTGAATCTTTAAACCAGCTACTTTACCTTCTAAAGCCTGCGCCCAGTTATTATTCTGAGTTCTTAAAACCTCATCAGAACTAATAGTCTGGGTAGAGTACCCTAAAGACTTGTCGTGCCTTTTGATTCCCAAAGCAGTCACCACTACTTCATCAAGTCCTTTAATCGTATCTTTTTTAGCTTTCTGCTGAGCTGTCAGATTAACGCTGAATAATCCTAACAGTGACAAAACCAACAACTTTTGTGTCTCTTTACGCATATCCTTTTGTTTGCGCAAAATTAAAACGACATTATGAGTATGATTTTAACAACCTTTTAACGTTTATTAAAGGTTTATTGAATAATATATTAAATATTCCTTAACAACATTAGATACAATATTGGCTAACAATCGTTTAAGAAATTAAGAATTTTTAACACTATTTCCAGATCTTGTTTATTTATGTATCTTTATTGTCTTGCCCTGAGATAATAATCAAGAAATCCTCTAACTTATTTTTGTAAGTGCAGATCCTTTATGAGCGGCAATATGCTCCGATTTATCACTTTTAATTTCATATTGTGGACTGCTTTCTGTAGCATGATGAGTATATCCTTTATAATTAAAGTCTTTTGTATGAATTCTGATGATGGTTCCGGATACTTTCCCCGCTTCTGAGTTCCAGCTCACTTTATCTCCTATTTTGAACTCTGTATCCATAACTTTTATGTTTTAACCGATGAGAATAAAGTTACGATAAATACTGTTGAAATTTTATGATCTGATAAGGCTCCAGAATTACTATAAAACAAAAGCCTACCCTTACAAGGATAGACTTTGAAAATTATTGGTTGCTGTTTTAGCTTCTATTATTTATTTTTCAGCTGCTCAGGAATGTTTGTTGTGACAAAGCCAATTCCCTGCTTTTTTAATTCATCATATATTGCCACATCATTCACCGTCCATGAATTGGTAATAAGTCCTAAAGCTTTTGCTTCAGCAATCCATGTTGGATTTTTCTGGAAAATACTGTAGTGATAATCCATCCCATCTAATCCTTCTTTTTTGATCTGCTCAGGTGATAATTCTCCGTTCAGATATTGTACTTTAAATGCTGGTGCCAGTTTTTTGATCTCTTTACAGATATTCAGGCTGAAAGAAATGAATTCACTTTGGGATTCCAGTTTCATATCCTTAATCATCTTGATGGTCTTCTGGGTGATTTCATTTTCGATTTCAGGAGTTTTAGCTGGTTTTATTTCTACAATCAGCTTTAGAGATTTATCTTTTTTCCCTTGCTTTAAATAATCTTTCAGTGTAGGAAATTTCTCTCCATTTGATAATTTTAAAGCTTCCAATTCTTTAAATGATGTTTCAGAGATTTCCATTTTACCGTGGTGCTCGTCATGGTTAATCACCAATACACCATCTTTTGTCATTCTCACATCGAATTCAGATCCATAAACCTTCAAATTCTGAGCATTCTCCAATGATTTAATCGAATTTTCAGTTGTAGGCGGTTGAGCCTGAAAATATCCTCTATGTGCGATAATCTGAGTTTGTGCTTTCATCAAAACTGTACTTAAAACTGCTAACCCTAAGATAAAATTTTTCATAATATAATTTAGATAATTAAAACAAAGTCCTGAAACTTTTGATAAAGGTAATTATTATTAGGACTTATTGAGAAATATAAACCACAAAAGAAAGGCCTTAATAAAGTATTTTAGAATACCATTCTTTAAGAAACCTGTCTTTTGTGGATACTAACTATTGATTAAAAACTATACTTTGCTCCAATCTGAATCTGATATGGATTTCCGGACAGAGGTGCTAATCCGTTACCACTCACATTTTTTGTATATTCAAATCTTTTGGTAACCGGATCAAAACTTTTGATTCTATACATAGAGGTATTTCCATAGGACTCATTCACGCCCCATTCCTTATTAAGCAGGTTGGCTACGTTGAAGATATCAACTGAAAGTTCAAATGCACCTACTTTATCAAATTTTATTTTCTTCGCGATACGCAAATCCCAAACTCCATAAAATCCATTCTTACCACCGTTACGTTCTGCAATTTTACCATTGTATTCACTCACATAATCTTTCAATGCTTTTCCTACATTAGGATCATCCAGGATAGATTGGGCTATATTCGGGAAGATATACGCAAGGTCATTGCTATCCACAAAATCTCCGTTAATGTTTCCTCCTGCCGTCATAGAGAAACGCGTTCCACCGATTCCAGAATATCTGATTCCGAGTGTAAATCCAGCAATAGTAGGTGAGTTACCATAGATAACCACCTTATTACGGAACTGGTTATCAGAATATGTCATTCTCAAATCTCTCGGATCTCCTTGAACCATTGTAGATAATGTGGCTGAATTCGCTACATTTCCGTTGTATGAAGTATTGTCTTTAATATCAGACCAGGTATAACTTGCAGTAATTTCTCCATCTTTCCAATAACGGTAACTGGTATCTACTACAAATGAAAACTGATTGACTTTACCATCACTTACCAGCTCCAATACTCTTCCGAAATTATTATTGATTCTTCCTTTTTTCCAGTCAATTTTTGCGCCGTCTATTGCAGAGGTAGGAACATACACTCCTCTTCCCCCTTCATTATCCAATGTAAAGAATGGGTTCGCAACCATATTTCTGTCATAGTAATAATAGTTATTTCTACCCAAGGCCATATAGGCTGCCAATCCTGCTCTGAATCTATCATTAAAGAAGTGGGTATAAGAGATATTCGCTTTGTAAACGATTGGGATTTTAGCATCTTTACCGGTATAGTTGATGGTTGGAACCTGATCCTTAGTAAGTGTAGGAACTGATCCGTAATTATTCCTATAGCTATTGAAATCCGGTGTCAGCCCAGCAACTGCAGGATCTACATCTACTGTTGCCAAGTGCTTTCCGTCAAATACCAGATTATTGATAATCATATAATTGTTGATATCTGAAGAGAATACCCCTGCTCCAAACTTCAGGAAGTCTTTATTTTGTTCGTTGATATTCCATTCAAACTGGAATCTTGGCTGAATGACGAAAGATTTGATCTTATTATCCGTTCTGATCCCCATTTCATCAAGCAATTTCTGATTGAGTTCTGCTTTTGGATATCCTCCATAATCTAATCTCAGACCAGCCATCAAATCTAAGCCTTTTGCAATTTTAGTCTGGAATTGTCCATAGACACCAATATTCCAGATATTAGATCTTACAGACGGATCATCCATTAAAGGTACTTCTCTATAAAACCTGTAAGGCTTAAGATTATCAAAATTATCAAGACTGCTTATTTTTTTATCCGGATCATCTTTAAAGTGGAATCTTCCGTTGACCTCACTTCCGTAAACAGATTTCGAAGTGGTATACATCAAATCTGCACCGAAGGTATATTTTACTTTATCTGTGTTGTAGTATAAATTATCTACAATCTGGAATACATTATTTCTAAAGCTTTCCTGAGCAAAACGATGTCCACCGATTTGGATATTCGTAGACCCGGCACTTGATGCTACTCCTTCAACAATAGCTCTTGGTACAGGTCTTCCTAATTCATCATTTTGATAACTATTCTGGAAAGTATATAAATACTGTGCTTTCAATTCATTCGTTAAATTAGGCTTTAAGTTTGATCTTAAAGTCAATAACAAGCTGTTGTCAAGGTTTTTATCATTTCCGTATGATTCAAAAAAATTGATACTGGTGTTATCACCAAGTCCATTTTTATTCAGATCGTAAGTAAAATTGTTTCTTAAAGTCAACAAATGTTTCTCATTAATCTGCCAGTCTAAACGTAGAAATGCAGCATCAGAGTTTCTTACTTTATCAAAGCTTCCGAACTGTGGAGTGTTTCCTACTCCATATTTAGATCTTGCAATGTCTAAAAATTTATTAAGCGTTTCAGTGGTGGTATTGAATCTTTTTTCATCATCTTTAGACCTGATATCTGCAATAATCAAAGGTCTTGAATCCAGCTGGTGATCCCATGCTGCAAAGAAGTGAAGTTTATTTTTGATGATTGGTCCCCCTAAAGAGAATCCGAACTGGGAAGTAGAAAAATCATTCTGTCTTTTATTTCCTCTGATGTCATAAGGACTAGAAAGCCAATTAGCTCTTAAGTATTCCCAGGCACTTCCGGAAAATTTATTGGTTCCTGATTTGGTAACAGCACTTACTGTACCACCACCACTTCTCCCCAGTGTCACATCATATTGGTTGGTGGTAATTTTAAATTCACGTACAGCTTCAATTGAGATAGAAAAAGGCGCACCACTTCGGCTGGTTGTAGATCCTGCAGATGTTGGGTTTTTAGCTGTCATCCCGTCAATGGTAAAGTTGGTAGAAGACCCCAGTTGTCCGGAAAGGTTTCCACCTTTGCCACTTAAGGGGGATAGCTCTGTAAGATTAGTAAAGTTTCTTCCGTTTACTGGTAAGATACCGATGTTCTTCGCAGAAATAGCTGTTGCGGCTCCCAGGTTTCCGATTTTGTTTTTCAGGTTTCCGGTAATCTTTACTTCTTCAATATGTTTTTCATTACCCAAATCCATGTTCACCGTTACCTGATCTCCGAAATTTACATTGTAGCCTTCTCTTTTATCATCATTTACGATCACCGTATAAGGTCCTCCCAAAGGAATCTCTTTAAAGATATATTCTCCTTTTGAGTTCGTTTCTGTTTCCGTTCTGAATCCTGTAGATTCATTCACAATGGTCACTTTCACTTTTTCCTGAGCAGAACTCCCCGGTCCGGTTACTTTTCCTACAATAGAAGCTTGCGTAGTCTGTGCATACGCTATTGTTCCAAATCCTAAAAACAACAGCCCCAGTACAATCTTTACTTTTTTCATTTCTTCAAATTAGATGTGCAAAGGTATTTTTACTTTAAGAGGCATCTGTTTAAGGGAGTTTTAACATTTTTTTAATTAAATTAAAACGATATGTTAAATTATTTTAAACAACTGTTTTATTTATTACAAAACCAGTTGATTGAAGCATATTACAGATTCTTAATTTTCCTATACTATTTAATTCTATTATTTTTTAAATGAAATTACTTTAGCTATTTTTGCTCAAAAGAGATAAACCCGATGTCTGAAAACATTCAACAAAAAATAGAACAGCTCCGTAAAGAGCTGCACCAGCATAACGAAAGCTACTACCTTTTGGATACTCCTACTGTTACAGATTACGAATTTGATATGTTATTGGAGGAACTTCAGGATCTGGAAGCCAAACATCCTGAGTTTTATGATGAAAACTCACCAACCATGCGTGTAGGTGGTGGTATTACAAAGGTATTCCCTACTATTCAGCATAAATTCAGAATGTATTCTCTGGATAATTCCTATGACTTTGATGATCTTGAAGATTGGGAAAAGAGAATTATCAAAACCATTGATGAACCTGTAGAATTTGTAGCCGAACTAAAGTATGATGGTGCTTCTATTTCTATTCTGTATGAAAACGGAAAGCTTACACAGGCTGTAACTCGTGGCGATGGTTTCCAGGGTGATGAGATCACTCCAAATGTGCGTACGATTTCTGATATTCCGTTGACATTGAAAGGTGATTTTCCTTCGCAATTCTTTATGCGTGGTGAAATTTATTTAACGAGAAAGAATTTTGACAAGCTTAATAAACTTCGTGAAGAGGAAGGATTAGATCCATTCATGAATCCTAGAAATACGGCAAGTGGAAGTTTGAAAATGCAGGACAGTGCTGAGGTAAGAAAACGTTCTCTTTCTTCTGTATTGTATCAATTTATTTCTGAAGATATTCCTGCTGAAACACACTGGGAATTGCTACAAAAGGCACAAGGCTGGGGATTCAAAACATCTCAACAGGCAAAGCTTTGTAAAACATTGGATGAGGTAAAAGAATTTATCACATTCTGGGATACAGAACGTCATAACCTACCATTCGAAATTGATGGAATTGTACTAAAAGTAAATTCTTTACAGCAACAAAGACAGCTTGGATACACAGCCAAATCCCCGCGTTGGGCTATGGCTTATAAGTTTAAAGCCGAAAAGGTAGAAACTGAGCTTCAAAGTGTTTCTTATCAGGTAGGAAGAACCGGAGCGATTACTCCCGTGGCTAATTTAAAGCCTGTTTTGTTGGCTGGAACGATTGTAAAAAGAGCATCTCTGCATAATGAAGACATCATCAAAAAGCTTGACCTTCATGAAAATGACTTCGTCTATGTAGAAAAAGGAGGCGAAATTATTCCAAAGATCGTTGGCGTAAATACGGATAAGAGAACGGATGAAAGCAGAGAGATAGAATATATCAAACACTGCCCGGAATGTGGAACGGAACTGGTAAAAATTGAAGACCAGGCGATTCATTTCTGCCCGAACGAACTTCACTGCCCGCCACAGGTTGTGGGAAGAATGATTCACTATGTTTCAAGAAAGGCTTTGAACATAGATAATCTGGGAAGCGAGACGATTGAACAGCTTTACAGAGAAAAACTGATTGAAAATCCTGCTGATTTCTATGTTTTAACGAAAGAACAACTTCTCCCACTGGAAAGGATGGCAGAAAAGTCTGCTCAGAATATCATCTCAGGGATTGAAAAGTCTAAGGAAATTCCATTTGAAAAAGTATTGTACGGAATCGGGATCAAGCATGTAGGTGAAACGGTTGCTAAAAAACTGGTTAAAAACTTCCCTACTATAGAGGAATTAAAAGCTGCTACTGTTGAAGAGCTTTGTCAGGTAGAAGATATTGGTGCTAAGATCGCTGTAAGTATTGTAGATTTCTTCCAGAATTCTGAAAATATACTGATGATTGAGCGTTTAAAATCTTATGGAGTACAACTTGAAAAAGGAGAAAGTACCAATGAGATTTTGTCTAACGTTCTTGAAGCAAAAACATTCCTTTTCACCGGGAAATTATCACTATTTACCAGAGAAGCTGCTGAGGAAATGGTAGAAAAACATGGCGGAAAGAATATTTCTGCCGTTTCTAAAAACCTCAACTATCTTGTGGTTGGAGAAAAAGCAGGAAGCAAACTGAAAAAAGCTCAGGATATAGGAACGATTGAAATTCTGGATGAGCAACAATTCCTGGATTTGATTGAGAAACAATAATAAAATTCAAATAATTATTAAATAAGCCACGAAATCTTTCGTGGCTTATTTATTTTCACAAAAAATACAATCGATTAGCAACTAAACCATAATAAAATTTTAAAAAAAATAAAATCAATTCATTAAAAGTTTATTTTTGTTAAAAATTAAACTAAACCATGAAAAAAATTTACTTAGTCTTTCTGATGACTATGTTCTCCGCCCTACAGGCACAAATCGTTACGATTCCTGATGTTAAATTAAAAAACAAACTTTTATCTTCAACGGCTACAAATAATATTGCAATAAATTCCACAGGAAGCAGTATTAAGATAGATGCCAATAATGATGGTGAAATTCAGCTGTCTGAAGCTCTCGCCGTTGAGAAACTGTACGTTGAGAATTCTACAATCGTTAATATAAGTGGTCTTGAAGCATTTTCAAATGTGAAAGAATTAAATTTAATGAGTAATAATTTAATCTCAGCATCTCTCAGTTTTCCTGAACTTAAATCTCTGAATATCTCTTATAACTATCTGACTTCTATAAATATTACTAATTGCCCTCTTCTCCAATCAATAGACATCACAAACAACAATCTTTCAACACAGGCTCTTACCAATAACTCTTTAGTCAATTTATATACCGGCGGTGATGAGTTGCATCATTTAAATCTACAAGGAATTCCAGCAGTAAAAAAAGTATCGATAAGCTATTCTAATCTTGAAACAATTAATGCCGCAAATATGCCTTTTTTGGAGGAACTTGAGATAGGCAATGCTCCAAATCTTTCACAATTTAATGTGAGCGGATCTTTAAAACTTAAGACTTTAAACATGAAATTTGTAGGTTTGAGTAATCTGGATCTGAGTAATCTTACAGGCCTTAAAACACTGGACTGTACCAATAATAAATTTCAGACAGCGATTCTTGACGGTTGTACTGCTCTTTCTTATGTCAAAATAGAAGACTGTTTCCTTACAACCATCAGCCTCAACAATGTTCCTTCGCTCAGTGTGGTGAGTCTTTCTAATAACAATCTTACTTCTGTAATTTAAATGACGTTTATTATCTTAATTTTTTAGAATGTAATAATAACCAACTTACGAATCTTACCATCAATAACGCACCTAATCTTTTAACACTGCATATTAATGTCAATAAGCTTTCGGCTCTTAATTTGTCTACAGCAACCAAGATCAAAAATTTAACATGCAGCACCAATAAACTATTAAGTCTGGATGTCAGCATGCTTACCAATCTTATTTCATTGCAATGTTCTGATAATCTACTTTCAGAGCTTGATTTCTCCAAAAATAAGGCAATGCAAGATGTAGCTTGTAACCACAACCCCAACCTCCAAAAAATCTCTTTAAAGAACGGGACATCTCAGGCGTCATATCTTACTTACTTATTTCCTAATCCAAAGCTTGCTTACATTTGTTGTGATGAAGATGAAATCAATTTTTTCAATATCTCTAATAATATTTACAATAATAATACAGAAATCAATTCATACTGTTCATTTACTCCTGGAGGAACATTTTACAACATCCAGGGAAACATAAAGGTAGATGGCAATAACAATGGCTGCGATGCCAATGATACCAACAAGGCTTCGCAAAAGTTTATCATCACAGGAAATGGTATTACAGGGACTGCGATTGCCAATACTTCCGGCAATTTTTCTATTCCGGTTCAGGCAGGCACTCATACGGTGACTCCGGTTCTTGAAAATCCTGCCTATTTCAATATTTCCCCTGCAAGTTTTACAGCAAGCTTCCCTCAACAGGTAAGCCCGTTTACTCAAAACATCTGTATAACTCCTAATGGTGTTCATAATGACTTGGAAACAGTCATTATACCTGTAACAGACGCTGCTCCGGGATTCGAATCAACCTATAAAATCATTTATAAAAACAAAGGAAATACCACACAATCAGGCAATCTGATATTTGCTTACAATGATAGTGTAATGGATTATATAAGTGCAACATTGTCACCATCTTCTCAATCTTTAGGAACATTGAACTGGAATTTCACCAATCTTCTTCCTTTTGAAACCAAAGAAATCGTCATTACAGTTAAGCTAAATACTCCAACACAAATCCCTGCTTTAAATGGTGGCGACATTCTGCATTATACAGCAAAAATCAATGGAGCAACAGATGAAACACCAACAAACAATAGTTTTACTTTAAATCAACTTGTGGTCAATTCTTTTGATCCTAATGATAAAACCTGTCTTGAAGGAACTTCTATTGCAAAAACCAAAGTGGGAGACTTTGTACATTATCTCATTCGATTTGAGAATACAGGAACAGCTAATGCCAGAAATATTGTAGTAAAAGATGAGATCGACACTTCGAAATTTGATATTTCTTCTTTAGTTACTTTGGATGGAAGTCACAGCTATGTCACAAGAATAACTGATCCTAATGTGGTAGAATTTATTTTCGAAAATATTCAATTACCTTTTGATGATGCTCATAATGAAGGATATATTTCATTTAAGATTAAAACAAAATCTACTTTAGCAGTGGGTAATAGTTTCAGTAATACAGCCAAGATCTATTTTGATTACAATTTTCCTATTGTCACCAATACTTATACAACATCTGTAATGGGTACATTGGCTACTGATGAGATCAAAAATGAGAAGAGTTTAATGAGTGTTTATCCTAATCCTGCAAAAGATATACTACACATCAATTCACCAACTGAAGTAATTAAAGCTGTAATCTACGATTCAGCCGGAAGAGTTGTTACTTCTATGGGTATAAAAGAAAACACTGTGAATATTTCGGAGTTGCCTAAAGGAAATTATCTGATTAAGATATTCTTAAAAGATAACGTTTCTGTTCAGAAGTTTATTAAAGAGTAACCCTTTAAAAATCGTTATTTATTAAAGATCAAAAGCTGTGAATTCTTCACGGCTTTTTTTAATTATTGCTACCATACCCATACTTTCTGTAAGTACAAATACCGGACTTAAATACTTTAAAATAAATACACTTAATTTTCAACAATAAGATTCAAATATTAAATTAAAATCAAACAAAATAGAATAATTTTAATTTAAAACATTAAAAATGAGTAAATTATTCATATATTTACATTAACCAACATCACTAAACCATGAAAAATATTTATTTTTTTGTGCTCTTACTAGCACAAGTATCTGCAGCTGCGCAGATCATTAATTTTCCAGATCCTGCATTCAAAGCAAAACTCGTCTCAGCAACTTCGGGGAATTATATTGCTTATAATCTCAATGGATCAGCGACTGCCATAGATACCAATAACGACGGAGAAATTCAGATAAGTGAAGCTCAAAACATCTCAAAGCTGTCATTTAGTGGTACTTCTATTACTGATATTATGGGAATACAGAGCTTTACTAACCTTACCTCTCTTAGTGTAATGGGAAATCCATTACTTACGACAGTGAATGTGAGTAATATGACCAATCTAAAGAGTTAGTTCTTTTCACCAACACCTTAAATGCGATCAATACACAAGGGTGTAACCAACTCGAAAGCTTCTCTTTTAGTGGCAATAGTGGTTCTATTTCGAATCTTAGTTTTTTACAAAACCCTTCTTTGAAAAAGCTTATCATGATGAAAAATACCAATTTGGACAATGTAGATCTTTCTAATCTTTCAGGGCTGGAAGATCTTTTTATTGGGGAAAGCACTAATGTGAACTTCACTAGCTTAAACCTATCTAATAATCTCAATCTAAAAAAGATTCACATTGACAAACCTAATCTAACTTCACTTATATTAGGTACATTAAACCAACTTCAACAAGTAATTATCAATAGAACCCAACTTACTTCTCTTGACTTTACCAATACTCCCCAGATCACAAATCTGACTCTTGATAAAAATCCAGCAATTAGTACACTTACGATTCAGAATAATAACAATTTAGAGTATGTACGAATTCAAAACAGTCCATTGCTTGCTTCAATCAGCGTTCAGAATAAGCCTACTTTACTAGGATTCACTCTATCCGCTACCAATGTATCTTCTTTAAATTTTTCAGGATCACCCAAAATATTCAGTATATCATTGGGCGATAATAAAATCTCCTCCTTAGATGTGTCACCCGTTACAGATCTTATCTTTCTCTCCCTAGGTGAAGATTTTCTTACAAGCATCGATGTAAGTCAAAATGCAAAACTGAGTTCTTTAAATGTAGCTGGTAATGCAATGACTACTGTAAATGTGAAAAATGGAAAACCTAATACGGAATTCAATGCCAGCCCGAAATCATTGACCCCGAATTTAGCTTATGTATGTTGTGACCCCAATAAAGTAAAATCAATCACCAATATGCTGCTTAGCTATGGACAAAATAATGTAGTTGTTAACAGCTATTGTTCTTTCGCTCCGGGAGGAACAACTTACCTTGTTCAAGGAAATACAAAACTTGATGTTGATAACAACGGTTGCGATATAACTGACCCTATTAAGGCATTCCAAAAATTCAATATTACCAATGGAAGCAATTCAGGCAGCTATATTGCCAATAACACAGGAAATTATTCTTTGCCTTTGCCAGCAGGTACACATACCATCACGCCTGTTGTTGAAAACCCTTCTTATTTTACGATCTCTCCTGCAAGTATTACAGCCAATTTTCCTACTCAGGCAAGCCCTTTATTACAAAACTTCTGTCTTGCTCCAAACGGAATTCACAACGATCTTGAAGTCGTGATTATCCCGACAACGTCTGCCATTCCAGGTTATCTTTCTCAATATAAGATGGTATATAAAAATAAAGGTAATTCGGTACAATCAGGAACGCTAACATTGAACTATAATAATAGCTTATCCAACTTTCAGTCTTCAACCCTTGCTCCAAGTACACAGTTACCGGGAGTTCTAAATTGGAACTTCACCAATCTTCTTCCTTTTGAAACGAAAGAGATTACAGTCACTTTAAAGTTGAATACCCCTACACAAACTCCTCCATTAAACAATGGTACTATTTTACAGTATAACGCTCAAATTAATGCAGGCACCGATGAAACCCCCAATGACAATATTTTCACACTGAACCAAAACGTTATCAATTCTTTTGATCCTAATGATAAGACTTGCCTTGAAGGAACTTCTATTGAAAAAATACAAGTGGGAGATTACGTTCATTACCTGATAAGATTTGAAAATACAGGAACAGCTAATGCTCGTAATATTGTGGTAAAAGATGAAATCGATGCCGCAAAATTTGATATTTCATCTGTGGTTGCATTAAGTGGAAGTCATAATTTTGTAACCCAAATCAGCCAACCTAATGTTATTGAGTTTATTTTCGAAAATATCCAGCTCCCTATTGATGATGCTAATAATGACGGATATGTTTCATTTAAGATTAAAACTAAATCTACATTGAATATTGGGGACAGCTTCAGTAATACCGCAAATATTTACTTTGATTATAATCACCCGATCATTACCAATACTTTCACTACAAGTGTTCTGAATAAAGAAATTCTCGCAACCTCTGAAACGAATGGAAAAATTGATCAGTTCATCATCTATCCAAATCCGGTAAAAGATATTCTCCATATAAAAACTAAAGAGGCAATCAACAAAATCGAAATTTATGATACTGCCGGAAGAGTTATTTCCTCTATAGGAACAAAAGAAAATTCAATTAATGTTTCGGAGCTGCCTAAAGGCAATTATCTGATTAAGCTATTCTTAAAAGATAAAGTTTCTGTACAGAAATTTGTAAAAGAGTAAACTTATCAAAACTACTGTATAATAAAGGCTGCGAATAGTTTTCACAGCCTTTTATATTTTAACAATGTATTTTAAAACACGAATGATAAAAGAACTCACTTAATTAGAGAACAAGCCGAATAAATGGCAGATTATATTTCTATTTAAGTTTATGGTCTTCCAGGAATTCTTCATACTCTTTTGCCTCTTTACCTAAAAAATCATTTTTTCTTTGGATAATTATGTTTATACATTTATTATAAATATCTGTATTATTAAGTATTTCAATCCCTTTTATCATAAAGCGTAAATCATTTATTTTTTTATTGACTTTCACTCTTTCAATCAAAACATCCTTATTATTGAGTATAACTGAATTATCTTTTAATTCCGAAATAAAAGAATCCAGATACAGACAATCAATGTTCTCAAGTGAATTTCTAACTGCTCTATCGTATAGAGTATCGGAAATTTTTTTCGTTTTCTCAAGGAGTTTAATTAATCTCAAAGTAGGGTCAAATGTAAGCTCATCGGTTAGATTATCCAGATTATCATCCAAATCATATTCATTAAAAGCTATAATTTCTGCTTCACCAGGTTTTAAAAATCCTTCTGACAGAAATTTTTCAACATCCTTTTTTGTATGCGTCTTTTCATAATATTCAAGGATATCAAAAGAAATTATCTTGTCTGTAAGCCACAGGTTTGCCAGCAATGGATAATACAATGTACATTTTTCCTTATATACCTGTTGATATATAGTAGAAAGGCATGCATTTCCACAATCGTTTTTCAAATTCTCTTTTTTATGATGTTCAATAGCTTTTATTACAATTTCCTTTGCCTCCTCACTACAGAAATTAGATAAAGCAAACATAAAAGGAAAATCCTTAGAGTCTTTTACATGTTCTTTCATAAATGGCAGAAATTGTGGATCTGGAAAAGCTTCTATAGCGAAATAAGCATCTTTTCCAAAGCTTTTTATAAGTTCAATATCTTGTGGTTTTTTATATCCTGCAATAATAGCCAACAGTACATCTGATCTCATCTCAACAACATGTTTTCTAAGTTTAGAATACATTTCTTCACTTTTCGGAGCGTCTACACTTATAGCTTCCAGTAATTCTCTATTTACAGGCTTGTGATCCAGAACATCAAAAAGCATTCTTCGCTTAAGGTTTTCTTTATCATCTTCGGAAAGCTTACTTCTGTTTAATATAGCTTCAAAAATATGAGTACTTAAAAGATAATCACTGGAAAGACAAGATGTCGTTCTAACAATCTTCTCTTCCGAATATATATGTTTATTAAAAATGTCTAAAAGTTTACTATTATCTTTTTCAGAAAGAACATTAATAGCAATAGCTTTTATATATGCATTAGATCCTTTTTCAGCTAAAAAATAAAGTTCCTTGATATCAGCTTCTTTATAGAGTTGTTCTTCAATATCTCTTATCTTTTCTTCATCAAGTATGGAAAAAGATTTTAATTTTTTAAGGGGCTTAATAAGAGAAGCAGTTCGATCTGAAACCTGTGCAAAGACAAGAAAAACGATTAAAAATGCTATAAGACTGAAAGTCCTTTTCATGATAGTTTTTGAATGTATAAATGTAAAGAAATTTGATTATTTAATTTTGATAAATCATAATGCCAATCATATCACTTAAAAACCAGAATAGCATACCGATTATTCACATCTTTAGGGGTAACCAATCTGATATGAAAATCCGTCAGTATTGCTTATGCTACTGGATCTATGCTTGTTTGTTCAAAGCTTTTTCAAAAAGTAAAATTTGTTCCTGGCTCAGATCATTCAAAGAAATTGTACGTTTTGCGTTCAGTAAATGATTAGGATAGCATATAAGCTCAAGAGAATTTGCATTCATTTGAAACTCTCTGAGGACTGTTGGATTTTTTGTATTCCTTGTATCCATTTTAAATCTTAGATTAATGCAAGCTTGGGGGAAAATATAATAGCTCCGAGGGAACAAAAACATGGAGTTCTGATTCAAAAGAATATCAAGACTAGCCCATTGGAAGCTTTTTTTATATTGCAACCCTCCTTTCGTTACGGTAGTTATAGTTCCATTAATATTTTTTATAATTACTGCATCCGGCTGTTTATACTTTTCAATAATCTTACTTTTCTGTATAAAAAAGAAAATTCCTGAGCCAATAAAAAATACGGGAACGGCTATAATAAAATAGAAAAAAAAATCTGTGGGCATTGAAAATTTTAATAGAGAATAAATCGAATATTTTAGTGGTCAAATATATAACAATAATCCTTATAAAACAGGCAATCTGAAGAAGAAAGTACTTCCATTATTCAAAGAACTTTTAACCCCAATTTCACCATTTTGTTTTTCTATAAAATTCTTTGAGATCGCCAGCCCAAGACCTGTTCCATTCTGGTGTTCACCCGGAACCTGAAAATAACGATCAAAGATCTGTCTGTGGTACTTTTCATCAATTCCACTTCCTGTGTCTATAATATTGAACTGAATGAATGACTCTACTTTTTCCACCATAATCTGAATTTCTTCGTCCTGAAAAGAATGTTTTACAGCATTGGTTAGGAAATTATTCATCACCCATACTGTTTTGTCAAAATCAGCAGCCACAAAATCTGTATCCGCCAGCAGATATTCTGCATGGATAGAGATATTTTTCTGCTCAGCCAGTTTTTCAACATTTTTCATAGCAGTCTGTACAATTTCCTTAGGTAAACATTTTTCAATGGTTAGCCGTATATTCCCGGATTCTACTTGCGAAAGGTTAAGAAGCTCACCTGTAATATCCAACAAACGCTGTCCATCTTCATTGATGCTTTTCAATAATTCCTGCTGTTGCTCATTCAGTTCACCGAATTTTTGATTTCCAAGCAGCTGTACTCCCATTTTAATAGCAGAAATCGGTGTTTTCAGTTCATGGGAAATGGTTGCAATAAAATTGGTTTTAGCAAAATCCAATTCTTTGAAAGGCGTAATATTTCTTAATAAAATCACCTTACCAATATATTTCTTCTCCTTCTCCCCTGTTTTTACAATATTGATCGGAACAATATCCTGTTCAAAATAATTTTCTTTATTATCTCTAACAATTTTGATGGGATCTTTTACCGGATGATCAATATTTTTCAGCAGCTCCCGCATCAAATCATTATTGACAGCCACTTCGTGAGCCGTTTTGCCTATAATTTCTTCTTTATGCAGGTTGGTAATCTTCAACGCTTCATCATTGATCATGTAGATAAATGGTTTTCATCCAGACCAATGACTGCATCATGCATATTGTTCACCAATGTTTCGATCCGTTTTTTCTCCATCAGCTGCTTAGACAGGTTACTGCTTTCATATTCCTGAAGCTTTTCTGCCATCACATTAAAAGAGTCTGCAAGGCTATTGAATTCTTCACTTCCTTTAAAATGAACTCTTTCATTATAGTTTTTATCTGCAATCTGCCGGATACTGAACGTAAGCTGGTTAATAGGTTCTGCAATGGTTTGAGGAAGGTTAAAAAGTAAAATAAAAGCAATCAGAAAGCACACTGTTCCGAGACTTACAATCCAGAAGGTTGCATTTCCCGCTGTAATGATCGCAATATCACTCTTACGTTCAATACCTTTCATATTCAAAGACATAATCTTGGCAAGATCTTCCCGGATCAGTTTCTCTTTATTAAAGGTAGGTTCTTTTAAATAGCTATTGAAATGCAGATTCAGATTCTGGGTAGCTTCCTTTTCTCCAAACTCTGTAAGGTTTTTCTCCTGAAGTCTGTTATTTTTCTGAAAATCAGCCACTGCAACGGCACTGTCTGTATCTATATGATCCAATGCCAGGAGCATATTTTTAGAGAATTCAAGGCTGTTATAATTGGCTGTAAGAATCTTTTCAGTATCCGATTTCAGTTTATTAATATATATAGAACCTATTACTGAAAGCAGAACAATCAGTAAAAATAAAAGGCCAACGCCTAAGGTGAGTTTCGTTTTAAGTTTCATATGAAGATACTTATTGTTTTTTAAAAGACATATGCAATCGCCTTATGATTTCATTACTTTTAAGATAAAATAATAATATCTATTTGTCTTTCATTCAGTCTGTTCATCAGCGTATAAATCCAGCTATATCCAAGCACGCGCTGCCAAAATTTGGCATGAGGTTTTCCGATACAAACCGTAGTGATATTATGGGCAATCACAAATTCAAGAATACCATTATGCACGCTGCTTTCTTTTATCCTGACAACCTTTGCCCCTAATTCCTGCGCTAAATTAAAATTATTAATCAAATACCGCTGCTTGTCTAACGCTATTTTTTCAGGAGTCTCTGAAGGTTTTTGAATGTAGAGAACCGTCCATGGACTGTTGTAATAGCTTGCCAGTCGGGCTGTTTTCCTGATGATGGTTTTTGCAATTTTCTCATTACTGCTGATACAGGCTAGAAATTTTATAGGTTTAAAATTCTCGGTTTTGATTTCAGTTTCCACTTTCCTTTCCACATGCGTCGCTACTTCTTTTAAAGCAAGTTCACGAAGCTGGAGAATATGTCCGCTTTGAAAGAAATGACTAAGTGCTGTCTGAATTTTTTCTTTTTTATAGATCTTCCCTTCTTTTAGTCGGGTAAGCAACTCATCAGCAGTAAGATCTATATTAACTACTTCATCTGCCAGTGCCAAAATTTTATCCGGAACTCTTTCGGCGACTTCAATACCGGTTATTTTCTTAACTTCTTCGTTCAGGCTTTCAATATGTTGGATATTCATCGCACTGATGACATTGATTCCGCTATCCAGAATCTCCAACACATCCTGCCATCTCTTTTTATTTTTAGAACCTTCCACATTGGTATGAGCCAATTCATCCACAAGTACCACTTCCGGATGTTCATTGATAATGGCCTGAAGATCCATTTCCTCCAGATTTTTACCTTTATAAAAGACCGATTTTCTTTCTATTTCCGGAATTCCTTCTGCAAGAGCTACCGTTTCTTCCCGATCATGGGTTTCTATATAGCCGATCTTTACATCAATTCCATTTCGAAAAAGAGCATGTGCTTCCTGAAGCATTCGGAAAGTTTTTCCGACACCTGCACTCATCCCGATATAAATTTTGAATTTCCCTTTTCGGGATTTCTGGATCAGTTCTAAAAAATGTTTCGCTGATGACATTGCTGATTACTTTTCAGTATTATGTTATTATTATTTTTAAACACTTAGTCATTCTAAGTTACTACTAACTTCTTTATAAGGTCACTTAAGTTATTTAAAATCGAAGAATTTCATCTTCTGTATACTTATAAAAGCAACTTTGTCAAATTACTTAAGTGATCTAAAGTGTTTTAAAATCTTTTATGACTTCTGTATTTTCCGCGTTCTAGTTTCTAGCCTCATTTTGATTAAAACCAAACTGCTAAACTTGTTGTCACAAAAAAATTCCCTTGTTTCACACCATCATTTTTCACAAAAATGGCATCTTTAGAGGTAAATCCTCTTGCTTCAGTACGGAAAACAACATTTTTGAAAACAGCATAATCTACATTCAATGAATATCCAAAGGTTTGAAAACCATTTGGAGTTCCGGTACTGATAATCACTCCATTTTTATCATTATAATATTCTAATCTGCCTGCCAGCGCCCATTTAGGATCAATCTGATATTTTGCCTGTATATTAGGACTATACCAGATATTGTACTGCTCACTTCCTTTTGATTTCTGTTCTGCTCCTATATCAAATCCCAACAATGCAGAAAATTGATCTGTCAGCTGAAAACTTCCATACAAATCATGGAAATAACGCATTCTTTTTTCATTCTTAGCTTTATCATTTCCAATAAATGAGCTGCTGTTCAGCGTAATCTTATCATTTGGCTTGTACGTTACCTGATGCCCAAAGGAAATACTCTGATTACCTTCTGCTTTAGTAATACGCTGCCAACCATTCAAAACCAATCCACTTAGAAACCATTTCCCATTGTCTGAGGTATACGAGATCTTGGCTCCTGTTTCAAAATAAGGCGAATTTTCTGCAGCAAAACTTCTTGTCAGATTGAGATTATCTTTCCCTATTGCACTTTCCCAACCAATATGAGAAGGCATGATTCCGGCATCAATCCATAGGTTTTTATTTTTTGAAATTTTGATTCCTATGTTGGCTTCATTGATGTATCGTAAAGCACCCTGTTCTGCTGCCATATTATCCTGTGCGTAGGTTCCGCCCATTAAAGCAAGGTTGGCTCGAAGGTTTTCACTTTGATAATTGGCTTTTACCAATCCCAGATTAAGGTTCAATTCATTGTGTCTGTTATAAGAGTATAAAAAATTTTGACGAAAATGGTTTCCCGGCTCATTAAAATCATAGGTATAAAAGAGTTCTGCATACGCAGAAAATGTAAGTTTATTTCCTGTTTTTAATGAGTCTGATGATTGTGCTTTTGAGAAAAATGTTCCCAACATGGCACCTATAAATAGATATTTTTTCACGTTAATTTAGGGGATGGTAACCCTGTCAAGGTTTAAAACCCTGACAGGGTTAATAGTTAGTTACTTTAATTGATCCAAAGCGATGTTAAGTTTTAAAACATTCACTTTCGATGGCCCGAATAGTCCTAAAAATGGCTTTTCAGTTTGATTTTTAATTAAATTATTGATTTGATCCACTGGAAGGTTTCTCATCTTAGCAATTCTCATTGCCTGATACAATGCGCCCTCTTCTGAAATATCAGGATCTAATCCGCTTCCGCTTGCAGTTACCAGCTCTACAGGAATTTTTACATTTTGCATTTCCGGATTCTGTAATTTCAAAGTATCCATTCTTTTCTGCACAGTCTCCAAATATTCTTTATTGCTTGGCCCTTTGTTACTTCCTCCACTTCCTGCTGCATTATAATTTATAGAAGAAGGCCGGCCATGAAAATACTTCTCAGATTTAAATTCCTGACCGATATTGGCATAGAACTTCTGTCCTTTATAATTAATGATCTCTGCATTTCCCTGGGTAGGCAATACTTTTGATCCTCCATAGACAATCCCCAAATAAATACCTACAACAACCAACATAATAAGAGTTAATCTGAATGCTGAAACAATATGATTTTTCATTTTTTTAATTTTAATAGAATAAACTAATCAGTAAGTCAATGATCTTAATTCCGATGAATGGAACTATCACCCCTCCTAAGCCATAGATCAAAAGGTTTCTTCTCAGTAGTGCACTCGCACCAATTGGTTTATAGGCCACTCCTTTTAAAGCTAATGGAATAAGGAAAGGAATAATCACTGCATTGAAAATAACCGCTGATAAAATGGCTGTTTCCGGGCTGTGAAGATTCATGATATTCAACTTCTGAAGGGATGGAATAAAGGTGATAAAGAGCGCTGGAATAATGGCAAAATACTTCGCAACATCATTGGCAATACTAAAAGTCGTTAATGTTCCACGGGTCATTAGCAACTGTTTCCCAATCTCTACAATTTCAATCAGTTTGGTAGGGTCATTATCAAGGTCTACCATGTTTCCTGCTTCTTTGCTGCCTGAGTACCACTGTTCATTGCTACCCCTACATCAGCTTGTGCCAGTGCCGGGGCATCATTTGTACCATCTCCCATCATGGCTACCAATTTTCCTTCCTGCTGTTCTTTTTTGATGTAGTTCATTTTATCTTCAGGCTTGGCTTCGGCAATAAAATCGTCTACCCCAGCTTTTTCGGCGATGAACTTAGCGGTTAAAGGATTATCTCCGGTTACCATGACCGTTTTCACGCCCATCTTTCTCAGTCTTTGGAATCGTTCCTGGATGCCTGTTTTGATAATATCCTGAAGCTCGATAACTCCCCATACTTTTTCATTAACGGCAACGACCAGAGGAGTTCCTCCATTTTCAGAAATTTTGGTAACGGCATCCTGCGTTTCCTGTGGGAAAAGATTCCCGGCTTTTTCAGTCAGTTTTTTTATCGTGTCGTAAGCCCCTTTTCTGATTCTTGTTTCTTCAAAATCAATTCCTGAAGTTCTGGTTTCAGCAGTAAAGTCGATATACGTTGGATTAGGAACCAGTAAGTCTTCGGATTTGAGATTACTCAATTCAATAATAGATTTACCTTCCGGTGTTTCATCAGCTACAGAGCTCAATGCAGAGGCTTTAATAAAGTCCTCAAGCTTAATTCCATCTGCAGGATGAAATTGAGTAGCTTTACGGTTTCCGATGGTAATTGTTCCGGTTTTATCAAGTAACAATACATCAATATCCCCTGCTGTTTCTACAGCTTTTCCACTTTTCGTGATGACATTTGCTCTCAGCGCTCTATCCATTCCTGCAATTCCGATGGCTGAAAGAAGCCCACCAATTGTCGTTGGAATAAGACAAACAAAAAGGGAAATAAATGCTGCAATGGTAATGGGAGTCTGTGCATAGTCTGCAAAAGGCTTTAAAGTGAGAGTTACAATGATAAAAGTTAAAGTAAATCCAGCTAATAATATGGTTAATGCGATTTCGTTAGGTGTTTTTTGTCTTGAAGCGCCTTCTACAAGAGCAATCATTTTATCCAGGAAAGATTCTCCCGGTTTGGTGGTCACTTTTACTTTAATTCTGTCTGAAAGTACTTTGGTACCTCCTGTTACCGAACTTTTATCTCCGCCTGCTTCACGGATTACAGGTGCACTTTCTCCTGTAATAGCCGATTCATCAATGGTGGCTAATCCTTCAATGATCTCTCCATCCATCGGAATCTGATCTCCGGCTTCACAAAGAAAGATATCACCGAGTTTCATTTCGGCTGACATTTTTAAGCTGGTTTCTATCTGAAATCCAGGTTTATTATCAGTAACTAGTTTAGCAGGAGTTTCTTCACGAGTTTTTCTCAAAGTATCAGCCTGAGCTTTTCCTCTGGCTTCTGCAATAGCTTCTGCAAAATTGGCAAACAACACTGTAAAAAACAGGATGATGAATACCAAGAAATTATAAGAGAAGCTTCCCTGAGTCTTATCACCAGCTAAACTGAACATGCTTACGATAAACATGACCACTGTTCCGATCTCCACCAGGAACATCACTGGATTTTTAAACATAATTTTCGGATTCAATTTTACGAAAGACTGTTTTATCGCTTCGTTGACTAAATCTTTTTGAAACAATGTTTGTGATTGATTTTTCATTTTCTTGAAAGAGTTTATATCATTAAATCAATAATAACCATCAAGGTAAACCAGTTATAAGGAGTAGGAATGGATAATATTATGAGTGAACGTTTCGGTAAGTTTTAGACTAGTTCCCTAAACTATTCGATTTCCTTAATGGTTGAATATTGATTTTAATTTTTAATGTTCACAATTTATTTAGAGAAATACTGTATTTGCTCTGCAATAGGCCCCAAAGTAAGTGCCGGGAAGAATGACAAAGCTGCGATAAGTAAGATGACCGCCAGGGTCATAAAACCAAAGGTTGCCGTATCTGTCTTCAGTGTTCCTGAGCTTTCCGGGATAAACTTTTTCTGAGCCAATAAACCTGCAATGGCTACAGGGCCAATGATGGGGATAAACCTTGATAATAGCAGTACGATCCCTGTTGAAATATTCCACCATGGTGTATTATCTCCCAATCCTTCAAATCCTGATCCGTTATTAGCCGATGAAGAAGTAAACTCGTATAGCATTTCACTAAATCCATGAAATCCAGGATTATTTAAGGTTTTGGCACCTAATTCTGGCATATAAGCCGTTAAAGCAGTTCCCACAAGAATTAAGAATGGATGGAATAAGGCTACAATCATTGCAATCTTCATTTCCTTGGCCTCTATCTTTTTTCCCATGAATTCCGGCGTTCTTCCTACCATTAACCCACTAATGAATACAGCGAGAATGATGAAGATAAAATAATTCAGAATCCCTACTCCACAACCACCATAAAAACAATTGATCATCATGGCAAGAAGTTCATTCATCCCTGAAAGAGGCATCGTACTATCATGCATTGAGTTTACCGAACCTGTAGAAATTACTGTTGTGGCAATACTCCAATATCCTGATGCAGCGCTTCCAAAACGAATTTCTTTACCTTCCATAGCACCAATACTGCTATCAGCACCCATTTTTGTAATCAAAGGATTACCTCCTGTTTCATTCACAATATTGGGAACAGCAAGAGCCAGAAAGCCAATCGTCATTACCGTGAAAATAACCCATGACAGTTTTCTTTTATTTAAATAGAATCCAAGTGCAAAAACCAATGCAAAAGGAATGATCATTTGAGTGACCATCTCTGTCATATTTGTCGTATAATTAGGGTTTTCAAGAGGATGAGCAGAATTAGCTCCAAAAAAACCACCTCCATTGGTTCCCAAGTGTTTGATCGCTACAAAAGCAGCTACAGGGCCTCTGGAAACATCAATTTTCTGACCTTCTAATGTTGTAATATGATCTTTACCCTCAAAAGTCATCGGACTTCCGTTGATAGAAAGAATTAATGCAACTACTACACTGATTGGAAGTAAGATTCTGATCATTGATTTGGTAAAATAATCATAAAAATTACCAAGTTCTGTAGCCGTTTTTTCTTTAAAAGCTTTAAAAAGAACCGCCATGGCAGCCATTCCTGTTGCAGCCGTTACAAACTGTAAAAACATCAGATAAAGCTGGCTCAAGTAGCTTACTCCTGTTTCTCCTGAGTAGTGCTGAAGATTACAATTTACTAAAAATGAAATGGTTGTATTAAAAGCCAGATCTGGAGACATATTTGGGTTTCCGTCAGGATTTAATGGTAGCCAGGCCTGAGTTAGGAGAAGGATAAATCCTATAACAAACCAAACCAGATTTATAGTCAGCATGGCATACATATTCTGTTTCCAGGTCATCTGACGATGGGGATTAATTCCCGATATTTTATAAATTAACTTTTCAATGGGGTTAAAAACCGGATCAAGAAAAGTTTTTTTGTATCCATAGACATTAGCAATATATTTACCTAAAAATATTCCGATAACTAATGTGATAGCAAACATTGCTATGATGCCTAAAATTTCTGTATTCATGATCTCTAAAATTTTTCAGGTTTCATTAAAACATAACAGATATACACAAAGGCAAGTATTGAAAGAAAAAATAAACTCCACATAATTTTATATTCTATCAAAAAATTCAACTGATTTATATAAAAGCCCGAACAATACTGCAAAGAGCAGAATTAAACTTATAAGCATCATATCTTTATTATTAAGGTTAAAAGAGTCAACAATACATACGATACAATCAGCAAACTAAAAGTGGAATGCTCCCGTTTTTTAAACGTTTTTCTTGAAATTGTCATTTTTAAATATTTTATTCAATGACTATATGCCAAAAGAAAGTCCAATTTGGAAATAAATAATTTAAAAAGCTGGTAAACAACATATTAACCCAAAAACAAAAGCTCTATAAAAACAGAAAAGCCTATCAAAATGATAGGCTCTTTATTAAAATGATAAAATATTTATTTTAATCCGTATTCTTCGAGTTTGCGATACAGCGTGGCAATTCCAATTTCAAGGAGCCTGGCCGCTTCTGCCTTATTACCTTTTGTATACTGTAAGACTTTTTGGATATGAATTTTTTCCAATGAACGCATACTTAGAGAATCACTTTCCTGAACCGTCTTATCTGCATAGTGCGGAAGGCTTTCTGCATCCAGGATATTATCATTCATTAAGATAAGGCTTCTTTCTATAGCATTTCTTAATTCTCTGATATTTCCTTTCCAGTCATTTTTCTCCAACATTTTGTAATAATCCGGGTTTATCTGAATGGATGATAAATGTAATTTATGGGAGAATAAATCAATAAAATTCTTAGTAAGCATTTTTAAATCCTCTTTTCTGTCTCTTAAGGAAGGAAGTGTAATTTCGAAAACATTCAATCTGAAATACAGATCTTCTCTGAAATTTCCCTGCTTTATTTCTTCTTCCAGATTTCTATTGGTGGCAGCAATCAACCTAAAATCAGATTTAGAAACTTTGGTTTCACCCATTTTGATAAATTCTCCGGTTTCCAAAACCCTAAGCAGCTTTGCTTGAAGCTCAATGGGCATTTCACCTATTTCATCCAAGAATAAAGTTCCGTCATTGGCTTCTTCAATCAATCCTTTCTTATCTTTTAGAGCCCCTGTAAAAGATCCTTGCTTATGCCCGAAAAGCTCACTTTCCAAGATCTCTTTACTAAAAGCAGAACAGTTAATGGCTACAAAGTTATTTTTCTTTCTTTCACTTCCCTCATGAATCGCATTAGCAAAGACTTCTTTTCCAGTCCCTGTTTCTCCCGTTAAAAGCACAGCTGCATCTGTTAATGCTACCTTTTCTGCTAATTTCTTAGCATGTAAAATCAAAGGAGAATTACCGATAATACGCTCAAAACCTTTTAATAAGCTAGTTGGTTGAACTGTTCTCGTTCTATTGTCCTTTACCTTATCAAGAGCTTTATATACCAAAGGAATTATTTTTTCATTGTCATCACCTTTCACCAGATAATCATACGCCCCATTCTTCATCGCCTGTACAGCGTCGGTAATATTTCCGAAGGCAGTCATTAGAATAATTTCCAAATGTGGGTATTTTGTTTTAATAGATTTTACCAGTTCTACCCCAAAGGCATCAGGAAGCCGGACATCGCTCAACACAACATCAAAATCATACTGCTCCAACATTGTCATAGCAGATCGTGCTGTTGAAGCTTCTTTTACATTAAAATTCTCTTGGGAAAGGATCATTCCTAATAACTTAAGGAGCTTGATCTCATCATCGATGATCAGAATGTTTCCTGACATTATAATTCTTTTTGGAAAACTGATACAAACTTATTGATTTTATTCGAGGAAATGAGAGAATAGGGAGAAAATAGTTTTTAAAAATGAATGATAAAGAATTGATGAATATTGATATTGATCTGTAAATTGAATAGGAACACTTTATGATAAGTAATAATAAGCAATTCGGAATTGTGGTAATAAAACTCTTTGTTACCTATTCACCACCTTGTCATCCCGTAGGGATCTAGAGTTAGACCTATCTATCTATCTATCTATCTATCTATCTATCTATCTATCTATCTATCTATCTATCTATCTATCTATCTATCTATCTATCTATCTATCTATCTATCTATCTATCTATCTATCTATCTATCTATCTATCTATCTATCTATGCAACATTCATTCAATAGAAGTGGGCTTTAGCCCGCTTTATCATTAATAACAATTCCAAAAGGCTTTAGCCAAAACCTAAATAACGAGGAGGAATAGGGCTAAGTATACAGTGATACCAGGAAATATTAGTGAGAAACAAGAATAAAGAATAAAGAACAAAGAGTAAAGACTTCCATGAAGAGCAAGTAGCAGGATGAGGATGAGAATCAAGAATCAGGAACGAGGAACTAAGCTTCGGATTGCTCACTGTTTATTATTGGTTAATGAGTACGTATTACTTATTGTGGGGGATTACAGAGGTAAGGTATATAACAAAAAAAATCCTTTATCTTGCGATAAAGGATTTTTAAAAATAAAATAAAAACTGGCGGCGGCCTACTCTCCCGCGTTAGCAGTACCATCGGCGCTGGTGGGCTTAACTTCTGTGTTCGGAATGGGAACAGGTGAGCCCCACCGCTAAAACCACCCTAAAGGTTGTATATAAGATGTCAGATGCAAGACATCAGATCTCAGACGAATTTGTCTGATATCTGAGATCTAATCTCTGATATCTGTTTTAAGCGATAAAAACTTTCACAAAGAGCTAACCTTGCTGCACTTTCGAGCGGCCATATCAGGCTATAAATCTACGGGTAATTAGTACTACTCGGCTATGACATTACTGTCTTTACACCTATAGCCTATCAACGTGGTCATCTCCCACGACCCTTAAAAGATGTCTCATCTTGAGGCGAGTTTCGCACTTATATGCTTTCAGTGCTTATCTCTTCCAAACGTAGCTACTCAGCAGTGCACCTGGCGGTACAACTGATACACCAGAGGTTTGTTCAATTCGGTCCTCTCGTACTAGAATCAAGCCCTCTCAAACATCTAACGCCCGCAATAGATAGAGACCGAACTGTCTCACGACGTTCTGAACCCAGCTCGCGTGCCACTTTAATGGGCGAACAGCCCAACCCTTGGGACCTTCTCCAGCCCCAGGATGTGACGAGCCGACATCGAGGTGCCGAACCTCCCCGTCGATGTGAGCTCTTGGGGGGAGACTAGCCTGTTATCCCCGGAGTACCTTTTATCCTATGAGCGATGGCCCTTCCATACGGAACCACCGGATCACTATGTCCTGCTTTCGCACCTGATCGACTTGTTGGTCTCACAGTCAAGCACCCTTATGCCATTACACTCTACGCACGGTTACCAAGCGTGCTGAGGGTACCTTTGAAAGCCTCCGTTACTCTTTTGGAGGCGACCACCCCAGTCAAACTACCCACCACGCAATGTCCTTCTAAAAGAAGTTAGGCTCCAAGTAAGTAAAGGGTGGTATTTCAACGTCGGCTCCACAGACACTAGCGTGCCCACTTCATAGCCTCCCACCTATCCTACACATTACTTACTCAAAGTCAATACGAAGTTATAGTAAAGGTTCACAGGGTCTTTTCGTCCCATTGCGGGTAATCGGCATCTTCACCGATACTACAATTTCACAGAGCTCATGGTTGAGACAGTGCCCAGATCGTTACACCATTCGTGCAGGTCGGAACTTACCCGACAAGGAATTTCGCTACCTTAGGACCGTTATAGTTACGGCCGCCGTTTACTGGGGCTTCAGTCAATGCCTTCGGTTTTAACCCTAAGCACCTTCCTTAACCTTCCAGCACCGGGCAGGTGTCAGACCCTATACTGCATCTTTCGATTTTTGCAGAGTCCTGTGTTTTTTTGATAAACAGTCGCCTGGGCCTCTTTACTGCGGCCACCATTGCTGATGGCGTCTCTTCTCCCGAAGTTACGAGACTATTTTTGCCTAGTTCCTTAACCATGATTCACTCTAGCACCTTAGGATTCTCTCCTCGACTACCTGTGTCGGTTTTTGGTACGGGTTGCTTCACTTCGGCTTTTTCTTGGAAGCACTTTTCCCTACAGCAGCTTCGCCCGAAGGCTAGGCCTTGACTATTCCGTCAGTCTCCAGTAAGTACGGCACTCCGTCCCCCTTTTTTTAGTGTGAGCAAGTATGGGAATATTAACCCATTGTCCATCCACTACCCCTTTCGGGTTCGCGTTAGGTCCCGACTAACCCTCAGCTGATTAGCATGGCTGAGGAAACCTTAGTCTTTCGGTGAGGGGGGTTTTCTCGCCCCCCTTTATCGTTACTTATGCCTACATTTTTCTTTTTCTATCCGCTCCACAATACCTCACAGTACTGCTTCGGCGCAAATAGAATGCTCTCCTACCAGATGTATCTAAAATACAAATCCATAGCTTCGGTAATATGTTTATGCCCGATTATTATCCATGCCGGACCGCTCGACTAGTGAGCTGTTACGCACTCTTTAAATGAATGGCTGCTTCCAAGCCAACATCCTAGCTGTCAATGCAGTCCAACCGCGTTGCTTCAACTTAACATATATTTTGGGACCTTAGCTGTTGGTCTGGGTTCTTTCCCTCTCGGACATGGACCTTAGCACCCATGCCCTCACTGCCGTAGAACATTTATTAGCATTCGGAGTTTGTCAGGAATTGGTAGGCGATGAAACCCCCGCATCCAATCAGTAGCTCTACCTCTAATAAACTTATATACGACGCTGCACCTAAATGCATTTCGGAGAGTACGAGCTATCTCCCAGTTTGATTGGCCTTTCACCCCTACCCACAGGTCATCCGAAGACTTTTCAACGTCAACCGGTTCGGTCCTCCACTCTGTGTTACCAGAGCTTCAACCTGCCCATGGGTAGATCACAAGGTTTCGCGTCTAATCCTACTAACTATACGCCCTATTCAGACTCGCTTTCGCTCCGGCTCCGGTACTTAATACCTTAACCTCGCTAGTAAAATTAACTCGTAGGCTCATTATGCAAAAAGGCACGCCGTCACAGCTTAATGCTGCTCCGACCGCTTGTAGGCGTACGGTTTTCAGGTTCTATTTCACCCTTCTATTCGAAGTGCTTTTTCACCTTTCCTTCACAGTACTTGTTCACTATCGGTCTTTCAGGAGTATTTAGCCTTGGAGGATGGTCCCCCCATATTCAGACAGGATTTCACGTGTCCCGCCATACTCATTTATCATCTTAATATACCTTTCGAATACCGGGCTATCACCGTCTATGGCCGTTCTTTCCAGAACGTTCTTCTAAATATATAAAGACTTTTTGGGCTAATCCGCTTTCGCTCGCCACTACTTACGGAATCTCTTCGATTTCTTTTCCTCCGGGTACTTAGATGTTTCAGTTCTCCGGGTTTGCTCTCCTTGCGGAGTGACATGTCTTCAACATGCCGGGTTGCCCCATTCGGACATCTGCGGATCAATTCGTGTGTGCCAATCCCCGCAGCTTTTCGCAGCTTACCACGTCCTTCGTCGCCTCTGAAAGCCTAGGCATCCGCCATACGCCCTTAACGATTTCTTTCCTAATATTATTATTAGTTCAGTATTTTTCTAGATAATTTAAATTATCAATATTTTTGTAAACTTCGCACTCGAAAGTGCTCGGTTATCTCTTTGTGATGTCTTTACCGTTAATGTCAATGATCGTTATGCTATTTCTGATCTAATTCGCAAATATTGTTTTTGGCTCTATCTGCTTATTTAATATTAAACCATCTATATGTGGAGAATAAGGGAGTCGAACCCTTGACCTCCTGCGTGCAAGGCAGGCGCTCTAGCCAGCTGAGCTAATTCCCCCTCTAGGTCAAGATTTAAATATTTAATGATTTTTATCATTTAAAAAAATTAAACGCTGCTAATTTTTAAATCTTTAAATTCTTCAATCTTTAAATCCCTTTAATTAGTAGTCTCGGGCAGGCTCGAACTGCCGACCTCTACATTATCAGTGTAGCGCTCTAACCAGCTGAGCTACGAGACTGTCTATTAGACGTAAAGATGATAGACTGATAGATAATAGACTAATTTCTTCGTCTTTCTCTCTCTGCTTTTTATCTTCTTTGTCTCTCTCAATCCCTTTACTAATTTCTAGTGGGTTTTGTATTTTTAATATAAATCAACCAAACAAAAAACTAAAGCTTTACTTTGAATAAGTACTTGTATCTCTCGATACTAATTTTGTTTATCGTCTAAAAGACGCTCTAAAATGAGATGTTCCAGCCGCACCTTCCGGTACGGCTACCTTGTTACGACTTAGCCCTAGTTACCTGTTTTACCCTAGGCAGCTCCTATTACGGTCACCGACTTCAGGTACCCCCAGACTTCCATGGCTTGACGGGCGGTGTGTACAAGGCCCGGGAACGTATTCACCGCGCCATGGCTGATGCGCGATTACTAGCGATTCCAGCTTCATAGAGTCGAGTTGCAGACTCCAATCCGAACTGAGACCAGCTTTCGAGATTTGCATCACATCGCTGTGTAGCTGCCCTCTGTACTGGCCATTGTATTACGTGTGTGGCCCAAGGCGTAAGGGCCGTGATGATTTGACGTCATCCCCACCTTCCTCTCTACTTGCGTAGGCAGTCTCACTAGAGTCCCCCAACTTAATGATGGCAACTAGTGACAGGGGTTGCGCTCGTTGCAGGACTTAACCTAACACCTCACGGCACGAGCTGACGACAACCATGCAGCACCTTGAAAAATGTCCGAAGAAAAGTCTATTTCTAAACCTGTCATTTCCCATTTAAGCCTTGGTAAGGTTCCTCGCGTATCATCGAATTAAACCACATAATCCACCGCTTGTGCGGGCCCCCGTCAATTCCTTTGAGTTTCAAACTTGCGTTCGTACTCCCCAGGTGGCTAACTTATCACTTTCGCTTAGTCTCTGAAGCCGAAGCCCCAAAAACGAGTTAGCATCGTTTACGGCGTGGACTACCAGGGTATCTAATCCTGTTCGCTCCCCACGCTTTCGTCCATCAGCGTCAGTTGTTGCTTAGTAACCTGCCTTCGCAATTGGTGTTCTAAGTAATATCTATGCATTTCACCGCTACACTACTTATTCCAGCTACTTCAATAACACTCAAGACCTGCAGTATCAATGGCAGTTTCACAGTTAAGCTGTGAGATTTCACCACTGACTTACAGATCCGCCTACGGACCCTTTTAAAACCCAATAAATCCGGATAACGCTTGCACCCTCCGTATTACCGCGGCTGCTGGCACGGAGTTAGCCGGTGCTTATTCGTATAGTACCTTCAGCTACTCTCACGAGAGTAGGTTTATCCCTATACAAAAGAAGTTTACAACCCATAGGGCCGTCGTCCTTCACGCGGGATGGCTGGATCAGGCTCTCACCCATTGTCCAATATTCCTCACTGCTGCCTCCCGTAGGAGTCTGGTCCGTGTCTCAGTACCAGTGTGGGGGGGATCACCCTCTCAGGCCCCCCTAAAGATCGCAGACTTGGTGAGCCGTTACCTCACCAACTATCTAATCTTGCGCGTGCCCATCTCTATCCACCGGAGTTTTCAATATCGAATGATGCCATTCAATATATTATGGGGTATTAATCTTCCTTTCGAAAGGCTATCCCCCAGATAAAGGCAGGTTGCACACGTGTTCCGCACCCGTACGCCGCTCTCTCTGTTCCGAAGAACAAATACCGCTCGGCTTGCATGTGTTAGGCCTCCCGCTAGCGTTCATCCTGAGCCAGGATCAAACTCTCCATTGTATGTTTGTCTGACTCACTCAAAGTTTTTTAACGCTTTAGTTTTTCCTTACTTGGTTGTTATATTGTATGTCAATGATCTTTTCTTCTTTCGCTTTGTAACGAAGCAATCTTTCTGTCAGTGTCGCTCCGTATTTGCGAGTGCAAAAAGTAAAAACTTTATTTCGTAATGACCAAATGTTTTCGAAAGAAAAATTTTTAAAGTTTTTTTAAGTAACCTTAATTCCTCCCTTAACCTCAATCTCTATACTCCTGCGCTCCCTTAATTGGGACTGCAAAGATACTAACTTTATTTTATCTCACAAGTTTTATTTACTAAAACTTATAAAGCTTTTTCGCTTATATCTTATCAAGTATCATATTGTTTTTGCTTATCTAAAAGCCCTTCTGCGCTTACCGAATCTCTTTCGTTTTTCAGTGGGGCAAAGATAACAACTTATTACCACGCAAAACAAACTTATTTAACATAAAATTCATATCTGTGTAACATTTTACTTCTAACCCCCTGATACCTTGAGAGAAAAATTTTAAACATTTGTTTGGAAATTACAATGAGAGGGTTTGGGAGTAGTGGAATTATAGGGAGATGGGCGTTATCACATACAAATGGGAGTAATAAATTTATACATATATACTATAAAGGTAGGTTTTCAGAATCATTTTGAAATAGGTTTGGGCTAAAGCCAAAGGAAAAGGACTTGTTTATTTATTTATTTATTTATTTGAGTGGGCTAAAGCCCACTCAAATAGACCAAGCTTAACATGTATTTATAAGAAGATACTATGATCCTGTACAATATTTTCTAGTTATTATATTGAATAAAATCATTCAATATATATTACATGTCAAGTATTACACATCACGTCAACAAGCATTACTTATTACCTATTACCTATTGCTCGTCATTTATACTTATGTCCCCTACCCTAGCCCCCGATGTTCTATGTTAATTTGCAAATTATTTAAGTTAAAAATTTTTATCTTTTTTATATAATCAGAATTATAAGGGACTTTGTTTTTTTAACTACTCCAAAGCATATTCTTAAAAAGTTTATTGCATACAGCGATGAGTGCTACTTTTTTTAGGTTTTCCTTTAGCTAACAACCTTAAATAAAGTTCTTTACAATGGGGATTGTGTTTAATCGCCGTCCATGAACACACATACAATAAACTTCGTATATGAGTCTTGGAAGTGCGACATTTTCCAGGAGAATACGATTTTTTTCCAGATTGATATATTCTAGGAGCTAAACCAAAATACTTAACTAATGATTGTGCTGAATTAAAATTTTTAAATCCTGAAGTAGCCGTCATCAATTGTAAAGAGGTTTTTTCTCCAATTCCGGAAACGGACTGTATAAGTTCTTTAGTTTTCTTAAAGTCTTTATCCTGAAGTTGGGGAAGGCGCTTTTCTACTTCTTTGATTTCTTTATCCAAATGCTTAAGCTTTCTTTCATAATGCTTCTCAGTATCTGGATTAATTTGTGAATGGTAGCGTAATGCTTTAAGCCTTGCAGCATAACGTCGCTTCTCCTCTTCGAGATCAGTCAGAAGTTTGATCTCCTGATCCAGATATTCTATCTCCATACTTTTGGGTACATAAAGAGCGGGGCTGAACATCTCTCCATAAAGCCTGATTAATCTGGCATCTTCCGCATCTGTTTTACTGATTATATTTTTCATTCTTGCAAAATGCTTTACAGACATACAATTGATCAGACTTACTTCTAATCCATGGCTCAAGGATAAATGAAGAATACGGCTGCTGAAATTCCCGGTTGCTTCAATAACAAGGCTATACTCTTGGGATGATATTTTTCTTATAAAAGAAAGAATCGAACGCTGGTTATTTTCTATATTGAAAACACATTCTTGATTTTGTTCATTAATAAAGCTTAGCGTTAAAAATTTAGCGCCAACATCAACACCGATAACTTTTTTTGATATTTTTGACATAAGCAATGACTTTATTAAAGAGGTTTTCTTCTGATCCATCATGGTAAAAGTTATTACCAAACAATGTTCTATCCGGATTTAGAAGAAAACAGCAGCAGGGGGATAAAATCAGGGGCGATATCTAGTATCTGAGAAGCGTCTGCCTTAATCCTGCTGCTTTTACTCTTTAGGTTTAATTTTTACACTAATTTACTCAAGTATTTTAAGTAATGTAAACTTACCATAAAAGCGGTTACCCCACAGCATGAGTTGGAGAGTGGATGGCATTAGCATGGGAAAGGTTCGCGCGAGGAGTATGAGCGGATAGCGGGAAATAGCTCCTCACTCAATACATTTTTATTACTTTTGCCAACGTAACTAAAAATCATCGAATGCAGTTCAGAAATGATATACAAGGGATAAGAGGTCTTGCTTTCTTATTAGTTTTTATTTTTCATTTACATTATCATTGGCTGCCCGGTGGTTTTATCGGGGTAGATATTTTCTTTGTCATTTCAGGATTCCTTATGACTTCTATTATTATGGGAGAAAAGGAAAAGTCTGATTTCAGTTTTTATAATTTTTATCTGAAGCGTCTAAAAAGAATATTTCCGGCGTATCTATTTCTCCTCATCATTGTAGCTTCTGCCGGTTTTTTTATATATCTGGACAGGGATTTCTGGGGGTTTCAAAAGTCTGTAGCAGCATCATTTTTATTTGTTTCGAACGTACTATTTGCCAGGGGAGATTCATATTTTGGGGCTAGACTAGAGGATAATCCGTTTCTACATACATGGTCGCTTGCTGTTGAAATGCAGTTCTATCTTGTGTTGCCCTTGATTCTTATATTCATCAAAAGAAAGTTTCTGCCGGCTGTTATTATCCTTCTTATTGTTGCTTTAACAGTTTATGCGAATATTTCAATGTATATCAGCCATGATACGTCGGTTAGGTATTTTTCACTTCCTGCTCGAATTCCTGAATTTTTAATTGGTTCATTATATAGTCTTACTTTAAAAAATAAAATCAATTTCAGCAGAGCAAATAATAATATCATAGCAGCACTGAGCTTGAGTATATTAATTCTATCTGCGATTCTGATTGATAAAAATACTCCATTTCCTGGCGTAGCAGCTTTAATTCCAACTCTTGCTACCGCCAATCTACTGGTTACAGGCAGCAATTTTATTTCTGATTTTTTTGCTAAAAAGATTCCCAGCTATATTGGGGAGCTTTCTTATTCTCTTTATTTGTGGCACTGGCCTTTTATTGCATATATCCGGTATTATAATGATGAATACACCCTTACTACCAATGAGATTATTTTCGTCTGTGTTTTCACTCTTCTTCTGGCCTGGTTTTCTTATCGTTTTATTGAAAATTATTTTAGAAAGAAAAGTAATCCCGTGTTTTTGCGATATGCAGTTTCCGGCTCTGTCTTCCTGGTACTTCTTACCATATTCCTTCCTAAAGTTGCGGAGTTCTATAAAATTCCGGATATCTACACCTCTCCTTCATTCGGTGTAGGTTCTCATAATCAGAAAAAGACCGAGTTCTTTGGCGATAAGAGTGCTAAAAACCCTAAAATACTATTGATAGGAGACAGCCATGCTCTTACTATCAAACCTTTTTTACATTATATTGGTGAAAAGAACCATTTTTCCTTTACTACTATCACTACTGACGGGATTATGGCTCTTGATGGGATAAAACGTAGCGAAATTCCTTCTTATGGGATGAAATTCTATGATGCAGCCCAACAGCTTGCCCCTTTTACAGAAGAAAACATTAGCCAGAGTAAAATAATTATGATTAATTGTTCTACGTTTATCAGTCCACCATCAATTTATCAGGCTGTAGAAAAATTAGCTCATGGTCTAAAACCTGATCAGAAGCTCATTGTCTTTGAAACCTTTCCTAGCGTTGATCGTGATCCTATAAAGGTAAACAGAGACTATATTAAAAGAACTTCAAGAAAGTTTATAGTCACAGTAAATGAAAAAAATAAAGCTGCTCTCAAAAAACTGGTAGCAGATAACAAGAATATCTATTTCTATGATCTTTCAAAAAGCAAGGTATTTAAAACAGCTCCTTTTTATAAGGATACTTTAATGTATTATAATAGATCGCATCTGAATGTATACGGTTCTGTTTCTATGGCTAAGGACTTGGAAAAGGATTTCATGTCTTTCTTTACTCCTCTTCTGAATGAAGAAAAATAAAACTATCTTTCTACTCTGTATTGGTAGGAAAATAAAAAGAGCTTCCATCAAAATATCAGGTTTGTGAATGCTGGTTTTACTCTAATAAAGCTTAATTCATAAAAATCAACCATGAAAAAAATACGTATATGATGTATTTTTTTCTTGTTATATAGGTTTTCAACTATAATCATAGATGTAATAGTCATAAAAATCGGGAGCATTTTTTTTTGATTGCTTACATTTGTATTACATTCTTACTATAAAGAGGATGAAATGAATTCATATATGATAGACAGAAGATATAAAGAAACGGTTCATACAGATCCAAACCATTACGAATATATTACCCTAACCCACGATAAGAATAAAGTAAGAATCTATACATTAAAGAACGGACTAAAGGTTTCCTTGCCCAAAACTTTGATGCACCCAGAATACAAACTTTTATTCCGGTAAAAACAGGAAGTAATAATGATCCTGCAGATAATACGGGATTGGCTCATTATCTTGAGCACATGATGTTTAAAGGGACTTCGAGATTAGGAACTCAAAACTGGGAAAAAGAAAAAGAACTTCTTGATCAAATCTCCGCTCTTTATGAGGATCATAAAGCTGAGCAAGATCCGGAAAAGAAAAAAGAAATCTATAAAAAAATAGACGATATTTCTCAGGAAGCCAGCCAGTATGCTATTGCGAATGAATATGATAAAGCGATTTCTTCTTTAGGAGCTACGGGAACTAATGCCCATACCTGGTTTGATGAAACAGTTTATAAAAACAATATTCCGAATAACGAACTGGAAAAATGGTTAAAAATAGAAAAGGAAAGATTTTCTGAAATGGTTCTTCGTCTTTTCCATACGGAACTAGAATCGGTGTATGAGGAGTTCAACAGAGCTCAGGATAATGATTCGAGGCTGGTGAACTATGAATTGATGGCCGCTCTTTTCCCCACTCATCCTAACGGGCAGCAAACCACACTGGGAAGACCCGAACATTTGAAAAATCCTTCTATGAAGGCTATTCATAAATATTTTGACGAGTATTATGTTCCCAATAATTACGCTATGGTATTGGTTGGAGATCTTGATTTTGAAGAAACTATTCAATTGATAGATCAGTATTTTGGGACTCTTCCTTATAGAGAGCTTCCGAAAAAGACTCCGATTGTTGAACAGCCTATTACCGAAATTGTTGAAAAAACAGTGAAAAGTCCTACTACTCCGCGGGTTCAATTGGCCTGGAGAACGGATAGCTATGGAACAAGGGAAGCAATGCTTGCCGATGTTGTTGTGAATATTCTGAGTAACAGAGGCGAAGCTGGCTTATTGGATCTCCATATCAACCAGACGCAAAAAATGCTGTGGGCTCAAGCTTTCTCCGTAGGGTTGAAACAATATGGTTATTTTTCTATTGTTGCGGTTCCAAAGGAGACTCAAACCTTAAAGGAAGCAACAGATATGGTTCTGAATGAGATAGAACTTATCAAGAAAGGAGACTTTCCTGACTGGATGCTTCCGGCCATCATCAATGATTTCAAACTTCAAAGAATGAAGGGTCTTGAAACGGCAGAGGGTCTTGCTACTACTCTATATGATATTTATATAAAAGGAATAAGCTGGGATCAGGAACTGAATGAGATGGATGAATATGCCAAATTCACGAAGGAAGATGTTATCAGTTTTGCCAATAGCTTCTTTAAGGATAACTATGTTGTGATTAACAAAGAAAAAGGGGTTAATGATCAACTGATCAGGGTTGAGAATCCGGGAATTACTCCGATAAAGATCAACCGTGAGGAACAATCTGAATTTTTAAAGGAAATATTATCTGAAAAAACGGAAGATATCAAGCCCGAATTCATCGATTATCAAAAGGAGATTGCTACGGATGAGATCAAAGGGAAGAAAGTAAGTTTTGTAAAAAATAAGTACAACGATATTGCTCAGGTTCATTTTATTTTCCCATTTGGAAGTGATAATGACAGGGATCTTGGTATTTCAACTCAGCTGCTTCAATATTTAGGTACGGATAGTCTTTCTCCTGAGGATCTGAAAATGGAATTCTTCAAAATTGGAATTAGTAATGATTTTAAAACATCCAATAATCAGCTATTAATCACTCTGAGCGGATTGGAAGAAAATATTGAAAAGGGAATTTCACTTCTGCAACAATGGATGTACCGTGTACAACCGGATCAGGAAATCTACAATCAATTTGTAGGAACTGTTCTGGAAAACCGTCAGGCCATCAAAAAAGATAAAAACCGTATCATGACTGCGCTGACTACTTATACTAAATTGGGAAGCACTTCACGTTTCACGGACATCATCTCTAAAGAAGAGCTTGAAAGCAGTACGCCTGAAATATTTACAGACCGCATGAAACAGCTCTTCAAATATCCTTATCAGATTTTCTTTTATGGGAAAGATTTTGAAGCATTCAAAGGATATATTGGGGAATACACTGAAACTGAAAGCCTTCAGATTCCTGAACCAAAGCTATATCCGGAACCTGCCACCGGAGGACATGTCTATTTTATCAATTATGACATGGTTCAAATGGAAATGAGCAAAGTTGGAAGGGGAAATAAGGTAAATCCTGCTAATTTTGGAAAGATGAATGTCTTTAATGAATATTTTGGACGAGGATTATCTTCTATTGTGTTCCAGGAAATTCGTGAGAGTAAAAGTCTTGCCTATTCTGCCTATGTTTCATATTCTGCCAATGCTGAATTGGGGCACCCTGATTACATTACTACCTATATCGGAACTCAACCGGATAAATTGATGATCGCTGTTGATACGATGAATGAGCTGATGAGTGAGCTCCCTGAGGTTACCACTCAGTTTGAAAATGCTAAAAATGCAGCTTTAAAACAGATTGCGTCTACCAGAATTACGAGAAATAATATATTTTTCAACACGTTAAGGTTAAAAAGACTGGGCATCTATCATGATTACAGAAAGGATGTTTTTGAACAGATCCAAGCACTGAAGTTTGACGATATCAGGCATTTTTATCAATCGGAGATTCAATCCGTAGATTTTAATACAGCCATTATTGGAAAAAAAGAGAATCTGGATATGGAAGCTGTAAGTAAAATGGGAACTTTTACAGAAGTAAGTCTAAAGGATATTTTCGGACATTAAACATAAAAAAGCCGCTCAATACTTATATTGAGCGGTTTTCATTTTATAATTCTAAAATCGTTTCTAATTTCTTTAGGTCATCATGCAATCACCATCTCCGTCCTGGAAATAAGGATTGAAGGTTTCAGGAAGGTTTTTTACTAATTCTTTATGAAAAAGATACTCCCGCTTGGAGTCCCGTTCATAAATCTTCGGAAATCCACTAGAGTGAGATATGGCTTCATTCAGCTGAGGATGATAGCAAGTAAGCCCTTTTATTTTATGTTCAATGATGAAATAACTTAAAAACCGTACGATTCTATCGTAATCATTATTTGAAAAAAGGTAAGGTATTTTAAGGTAGCCGTCCCGAATCTGAAGCAGGAGACAAGCTGTAAGTTCATCGTTATCATTATAAATTTTTACCCAAAAGTACATGAAGACCTCAGCAAAGCTTGAAAAATAATACTTTTCATCTTTTTTACCTTCCAAAATCCAGGGATGATCTATAAAGGTATTGATTTCCTCTGCATTCCGATTTTCTGAAAATCCAGCTACAAAATCTATACTTTCTGCATCTGCATGGTCAAGGATTTCATATTTGAAATTTGGCTTTTTTATACCCAGGTTCTTTATTGAGATTAAAGAGTTCGCTATTGTATCCAAAGCATAAAAAAGAGGTTTCCCTATTCTTGCTTTTGGCTTTTTCTCAGGAATGATTTCTGTAGCATCTGTTCTGAAATAATACCTCTTCCCTTCTTTAGGAAATGCATAATCAAAAACACCCATAATGATGTATAAAGCTTCAGCCTCTTTGGTAAATTCTGTTATAGCAATTTGACCATTGTATTCTTCAAAAACTTTCTTCAATAGTTTTTTCGCTGGTCTTTTCTTTTGAAACACAGGATTGATATAGAGCGTGCTCAACCAGGCGTAGTGTACTTTCTTTCCCTCTACAATAAAATAATCAGGAAAACATCCAACATATCCTGCCAGTTTTCCCTCAAAGAAAGCTAAAATAAGAAGTGTCTGATCATCCGATGCTTTGGGATTATTAATCTGCGAGATCGCCCGATGTGCTGTAATAGGGAGAAAATCATACTTACTGAATTCACCAGACGACACAAAATCCTCCAGTTCTTTTCTATTAAATGTCTTCAGCTCTATCATTTTCTCACAATGGTATTTTTATTGATCAGCTTTTTCAAATTGAAATAAGCGATTTCTTTTTTCAGGATTCTTTCTGCGTTTTCACCCGTTTCCATCGGAATTCTTTGGAAATTTCTTTTCACACTGTCCAGTTTAATGCCTGCAGTTCCAAAGGTGCAATACATTTCTTTGTTTTTAAAAAGTTCTTCAAAGAAGGCATTTTTCACTCCAAAATCAGTGAAAGGAAAGGCAAAACTTTCATACAGGAAATCATTTTCTTTTAGGTAAGCAAAGGTTTTATGGATAGAATCCATCTGTTGTTCCAGAGATAATGTTCCAAATTTTGGATGATCCCAACTATGAGAAGATATTCCAAAGCCTCTATCCGTCAAGTTTTTCAATTCCTCTCCGCTTAAATAAGGTCTATGTTCTTTTAAATAGGATTTAAAATCCAATTCAAGCTTTTCAGCGAGCTGATCAAGAATCTCCTTTTTCTGATAGGTAACTTTTAAAATTTCGTTTTTTAAAGTGTTCTTTGTAATACTTCTGTCAAGAGATAAAATATCATATAACTGGGGATTAATATCTTTCTTATTTTCAATAGTCTCTATAAGAAGACTGGCTTTGCATCTGAACATGAGCTCCTTATTATCAATGAAAGCCGGATTTATAAAATTACAGGCATAAATTCCTTTGCGTTCCAATATAGGAGCAACAATATCATAAAATTCACTGAAACCATCATCAAATGTAAGAAGGGCTATTTTTTTCTTAGGCTTGAAGTTCCCGGCAGTAAAGTCTTTGAATTCTGCCCAGTTTACCCATTGAAAATGTTTTGAAATACCTTCAAGATCTTCTTCAAACTGTCGGGTATTTTTATACTGGATCACATGTTTAATATGTGAAAGATTCTCATCGGAAACACAGTGATAGACAGGTAAACAGTAATTCAGCGGAAAAGACTTCCCGAGATGATCTGTTTCAAAAGCAGTAAATAGATTAATGAGACTGTCTTTCATCCTAAAATAAAAAAGAATCTATTCAAAATAAATTCAAATAGATTCTTTAAAGGTATAACTTTTAAAATTATTTTATCACTTTCATTTCATCAACAAGCCATTTAGCATCTGCAAATTTCTCAACGATGAACAGTATATATTTTGTATCCACCATAATGTTTCTACTGAAACGTGGATCGAAGTTAATATCACTCATAGTTCCCTCCCACTGTCTGTCGAAGTTAAGACCAATCAGATTTCCGTTGGCATCAAGAGTTGGGCTTCCTGAGTTTCCACCTGTTGTATGGTTGGTTGCTGTAAATCCTACAGGAACGTCACCTGTTTTATCTTTATACATTCCAAAATCTTTCTTGTTGTAAAGCTCGATCAATTTTTTAGGAACGTCAAATTCGTAATCTCCAGGAACATATTTCTCCATTACTCCTGCAAGGTGAGTCTGGTATCCATAAGAAACAGCATCTCTTGGAGTAGATCCTTTGATTTTACCATACGTTACACGAAGAGTAGAGTTAGCATCCGGGAAGAATTTTCTGTCTTTATCCGTTTCCATCTGCTGCGCCATAAACTTCTTCTGTAAGGCATCAATTTTTGCCTGAAGCGTAGTATACTGTGGATCTGCCGTTTTCATGTAAGTCTCCTTCATAGAAACATAAAGCTGATAGATAGGATCTTTTTTCAAAGTTTTAATCAACTTATCCTGATTAGAAAAAGCCTTATCAATATCTGCAGTTAATGTACCTCCGTTTACAGCTGTTCTTCCTGTAATGATAGAGTTTTTAGACATATCTTCTACTACAGGAATGTTGGCATTCTCATCTTTATATTTGTTGAATCCTGCCGGTAAAAACTGTGGAGCTGTTTTATTGGTATATAAAGCCAATAGCTTTGCTGTTACTTTAGCATCAAGTTCTGCACTGTAATCTTTATAGAATGAAGTCAGTTTTGTTTTTAGCTTGGTAAGCTCTTTATCATCCATTCTTCCAGCTTCTACAGTAGATACGAAGTCATAGTAATCTCCTGCTAGCTTCAAAGTCTCAGCATTTCTTACCACTTCTGTATAATAGGCATTATTCAGAGCGTAAGGAGCTTGTTCATTGTAGAGTTTGTTCAACTGGTCTAAAGTAGTTTTAACTTCAGGATTTTTAGCCACTAAAGATCCTTCATACATTACTTTTTTCTCAACAGCGTTGGATTTCTTTAATCCTTCTACTTCACCAATCCATTTTTTCCAGTAATTGGCTACAGAAGCATATTTGGAAGCATATTTAATACGTGTTTCGTTATCTACACGCATTTTTTCGTCCAATGTTTTTAATGCAACATCACGTACAGCAATTCTTGCAGGATCAATATCCTTCATGATTTTCTCTACGGCAACTGAAGGAAGATATTCTGTAGTTCTTCCCGGGAATCCGAATACAAATGTGAAATCATTTTCATTCTTGTCCTTGATAGAAACAGGTAAATAATGTTTCGGTACGTAAGGAACGTTGTCTTTTGAATATTCTGCAGGCTTGTTGTCTTTGTCTGCATAAATTCTGAACATAGAGAAATCTCCGGTATGTCTAGGCCAACCCAGTTATCGGTATCACTTCCGAATTTACCAATGCTTTGAGGTGGTGCTCCAACAAGACGGATATCTTTATACGTTTCGATTGTATAAGCATAGTACTTGTTTCCATAGTACATTGGCTTAATCATAATCGATTGGTAAGATTCAATTTTTTGAGAATTTTTGTAAACCTCAATATTGTTATTGATCTTCTTGGTAAGCTCAGGTTCAGTAAGATGATCTGTTCCTTCTAGAATCTGGAAGCTAACATCTTTTATATCTACGATAAAATCTACTTTTACTCCTGGATTTGGAAGTTCTCCATTCATATTTTTAGCCCAGAAACCATTGGAAAGAAGGTCGTTCTGAACTGTAGAATGTGCTTGAATTTGTCCAAATCCACAGTGGTGGTTAGTCAGTAATAATCCCTTAGGAGAGATAATTTCTGCGGTACATCCACCGTTAAACTGTACAACTGCATCTTTTATGCTCGGCTTCTGAGTGTTGAAAATGTCCTTTGCGGAAATCTTCATTCCCAAATCCTTCATTTCCTTTTCATTCAGTTCTGTAGGAATCCACATTCCTCCATATTGTTGTGCAAATGCCATTGCAGCCGGCAAAAGAAATACGGATAAAAGTATCTTTTTTGTCATAATCAAAATTTTGCCCGAATTTACGAAGAAAAATAGGAATAGAACCTATAAAACAAGGGTAAAAATGGCAACACCCGATTTTTGCATTGCAAATGAATCGTGAATAGCTGCTCGTTGTTGATAAAAACAAATATTAATAAACGAATGAACCATCTCCTTTTTTCCTTCCCAAATTACCAATCGCGGAACTCTCATCCTCATATCTTCTTGGCTCAATTTTTGTTTATAGCTTGTCAGTTTAATAAAAAACATACTTAAATTAATTATTATGATGAAAAACAAAACACTTATCCTTGGGATTGGAGCAGCTTTATTCCTTGCTTCTTGTTCTAAAAAAGAAACTGTTGACACTAAAGCTTCAACTAGCGACTCTGCTGCAACTGCTGTAACTACAGACAGCATCACTCATCCTATCACAAGCGCACAAGGAGACACTACTGAAAACTCGTTGGATTGGAATGGTACTTATGAAGGAACTGTACCATGTGCAGACTGTCCCGGAATCAAGACTTCATTAACCTTGAACAATGATAAAACTTTCAGCATTACTGAAGAATATCTTGAAAGAAAATCCAAGAACGAAGATAAAGGAACTTTTACATGGGATGCTACAGGAAGTATTATCACTTTAAAAGGTAAAACAGCTGACAATAAGTATAAAGTTGTTGAAGGCATGATTATCCAATTGGATATGGAAGGAAAAGAAATCGATGGGCCTAACAAGGATCTTTATATATTAAAGAAAAAATAAAAATAAAGGCTTCGGCCTTTATTTTTTTGCCTTATCCTAAAACTGATACGCGATGATCTTTGAATCATCAATAAGGTCTTTCATCAGTTTTTCATGCTGGGTATTCTTCCCTGTAATTCTCCAGGTAACCGTAATATTTCCCTGAGTGTATTGTTGTTTGATTAATAAATACTTCAAGTGATGCTCTTTAAATAGCTCTTCACAATGTCTGGCATCTTCTGAATGGCTAAACCCAATTTTATATTCCCTTACTTTGTGATAGTTATCTATAAAACTCTGAAGATAAGTTAAAGCACTTAGAATAATAAGCACCAAAGCTGTTCCCAGAAGAGAAAAGTAGACATATCCGGAACCTACCGCCATTCCTATAGAGGCTGTTGCCCAAATAGTAGTAGCTGTTGTAATTCCTTCAATCTTATTTTCACCTTTAAATATTACTCCAGCTCCCAAAAAACCTATTCCTGTAATGATATTGGCTGCAAGACGATCCGGATTAGCAACTCCTATTTTAATAGAAAGAATTGTAAATAGGCAAGCACCAAAGCAAACCAGAATAAAAGTACGCAACCCTGCAGATTTATTACGATATTCTCGTTCAGCACCAATTAATAATCCCAGGATTACAGAAATAAAGATCAGTAGCAATTCATTTTTGACCACATAATGGTCCTGTAGAAATTCCATTTTTAAAATTTAAGAATAGAATAAAATTACAATAAAAAATTTTACGGAACTATTTTTGATGCCCAACTTTGCGTGCCACGATCCAAAAATTCTGATCTAACGAAAAACTTTTGTAATATTACATTTCCAATTGAAAAAATAAGAAGCATTCCATCTATTATTTCAACGGTAAAAGGAATTCAAAAGGTCTAATCACTTGGAAAATACATTTTAAATAACTATATTAAATAATACAACAAACAATACATTATGGACAAAGAAATTTCTCACTTCTGGCTGGGGTATTTTAAAAATGAAGAAGAATTTTATGCTTTTGTAGAAGAGGATGAAAATTATTATCTGGAAGAGGAAAATGATGATCAATATGTTTCAAAATTTGCAGAATCTCAGAATATCAAATGGTTTGATGATGACTTTATAGAATATGGTTTTGAAGATGAAAGATTGGGATTGGTTGAAAAGTTCTCAGAATATTCATACGCAGACCAATGGCTTCCGATTTTAGAGCAAAAGCTTAATGAGATGAGTCTGGATACTCCAGTAAATGCCATCGTTTTTGCCAGCAGATTTGTTATTCCTAATCCTGTTTCTGTGGATGGTGAAGAAAACAAGCTGTATTATATTGGTGAAATTGAATTTGACGTTTAAAAAATAAAAAACTTCTGCTTATGAGCAGAAGTTTTTTATTTATCGTTCAAGTAAGTTTGGATTATTAATGGGCTTCCAGCCAGTTATCCCCTACTCCAATTTCCACTAATAACGGAACTTGTGTTTTCAAGGCATTTTCCATTTCGGTTTTGATCAATTTTGAAGCGGATTCAATCTCGTCTGCCGGAGCTTCGAAGACCAATTCGTCATGTACCTGAAGTAACATTTTGGTTTTCATTTGTCGTTCTTCCAATTCTCTGTCTATTTTAATCATTGCCAACTTTACAACATCGGCTGCACTTCCCTGTACCGGAGCGTTTACCGCGTTTCTTTCTGCATGCCCCCTTACGACAAAATTGTTGGAATTAATATCTTTTAGATGACGTTTTCTTCCCAGAATAGTTTCAACATATCCTGTCTCACGGGCTTTATTCACCTGTTCCGCCATATATTTTTTCAATTTCGGATAGGTTTCAAAATAGGCTTCGATCATCTGTTTAGCTTCTGTACGGGATAATCCGGTTTGTTCTGCCAATGCAAAAGCTCCCTGTCCGTAAATGATTCCAAAGTTTACGGTCTTCGCCTGACTTCTTTGGGTTTTTGAAACTTCTTCCAAAGGAATTTTAAAGAGCTTTGCCGCTGTAGAGGCGTGAATATCTTCTCCATCCTGGAATGCTTTTATCATATTATCTTCTCCTGAAATTTCAGCGATAAGACGAAGTTCGATCTGCGAGTAATCGGCAGAAATGATCTTTTTCCCTTCTCCGGAAACAAAGGCTCCACGAATCTGCTGGCCTCTCAACGTTCTGATCGGAATATTCTGAAGGTTTGGATTCACACTTGCCAGACGGCCTGTAGCCGCTGTAGTCTGAGAGAAGTTGGTGTGTACTCTGTTATCTAATTTATCGATCTGCGATGGCAAAGCATCTACATACGTTGATTTAGTTTCTGATATGTTCTGTATTCCAGAATATGCTTAATGATCTCATGCTTTGAAGCCAGCTTCTGAAGTACATCTTCTGATGTAGCATATTGTCCTGTTTTTGTCTTCTTGGCTTTGGGATCAAGCTGCATTTTTTCAAACAGAATTTCGCCTAACTGTTTAGGTGAATTCATATTGAATTCTTCTTCTGAGAGTTCAAAAATTGTTTTTTCTAAATTTCTCAGGTCATTTTCAAGATCAATACTTTCCTGTGCCAGCCATTTTTCATCTAAAGAAATTCCTGCAAGTTCCATTTTGGCCAAAACTTCCATCAGTGGCATTTCAATATTGAAGAAAAGCTCTTCCAGATTTTCTTTTTTCAGTTGTGGGGCAAATAACTCATACAACTGGAATGTTACATCGGCATCTTCTGCAGCATAATCTGTCTGCGTTCTAAGGTCAGCATCCCTGAAAGTTCCTTGTTTTTTCCCTTTTTTCCCAATAATAGTTTCAATGGAAACAGGTTTATAATTTAAATATACTTCAGAAAGATAGTCCATACCATGTCTTCCATCAGGATTCAACAGATAATGAGCTATCATAGTATCGAACATGGCACCTTTCACGGTGATGTCGTACTGTTTTAATATTTTATAATCGAATTTTAAATTGTGAGCGATTTTTAGTAAGTCCTCTTTCTCAAAAAACGGTCTGAAGATTTCAAGAGTCTGCAACACTTCTTCCCTGTTTTCGGATAAAGGAATATAATATGCCAACCCTTTTTTATAGGAAAAACTCATTCCTACCAGTTCTGCTTCCAGCTCGTTCAATGAAGTGGTTTCTGTATCAAAGCAAACAGTTCTCTGTTTCAAAAGATTGTCTACCAGTTTTTTTTGAGCTTTTGGATTATCAACAAACTGATAGAGGTGATCGTTATGCTCAATAGAAGATTTTGTAGAAGTTGCCTGATCCAGCTCTTCAAAATTAGCAAAAAGATCAAGCTGCATCACCTGTCCTTTCATTTCTGTTCCTGCCGGAGTCTGCTTCACTTCTACTTCACTTACCACAACAGTTTCTGTAGCAGCCGGAGCAAAAGCTCTATAAAGATTTTCATATAATCTTCGGAATTCGATTTCTTCGAAAACTTCTTTTACTTTTTCAAAATCGGGAGTTTCAAGATCATATTGTTCTTGATGGAATTCTACAGGAGCATCACAGATAATGGTGGCCAATTTTTTAGACATTATTCCACGTTCTGCAGAGGCTTCTACCTTTTCTTTTAACTTCCCTTTTAGTTTGTCGGTATTAGCCAATAAGTTTTCAATGCTTCCGAATTCTTTAAGGAATTTCATCGCTGTTTTTTCACCTACTCCTTCTAATCCAGGGATATTATCTACAGCATCTCCCATCATTGCCAGATAGTCGATCACCTGTTTAGGGTCTTCGATCTCATATTTGGCCTTGACTTCTTCTACGCCGAGAATTTCTATATCTCCTCCTTTTAAACCTGGCTTATAGATTTTGATTTTATCTGTAACCAGCTGTGCAAAGTCTTTATCGGGTGTTACCATAAAAGTGGTATACCCTTCTTTTTCTGCTTTGCAAGCGATGGTTCCTATTACGTCATCTGCTTCATAGCCTTCAACACCCAGGATCGGGATATGCATTCCTTCCAGAATTCTATGAATATATGGAACAGCAATTTTAATAGCCTCAGGGGTTTCACTTCTATTGGCCTTATAATCAGCAAAGTCATCAGTTCTTACGCTTGCTCTTCCTACATCAAAAACAACAGCCAGGTGAGTTGGTTTTTCTCTTCGGATCAATTCGATCAAAGAGTTCGTAAAGCCAAAGATGGCAGAGGTATCTAAACCTGTGCTGGTTAACCTTGGATTTCTGATCAGTGCGTAATATCCTCTGAAAATCATCGCATAGGCATCGATGAGAAACAGCCTTTTATCTTGTGTTGCGTCCATATTATCTATAATGAACAAATATAAGAAAATAGGAGGATAACTTGCTAGTTTTGGGATTGGATTCGGGGTGTTCGAAACTTGATTCGGGATGGAAAAGGATTGGTTAATTAGCTTTGCTTGTCTAGTCTGATGGTTTGTGTCGATTTACTATAGACTTGTTTGATACCTGTAGGAGTGTTGGTATTTATTTGAACCACCCCGTCAAATTTTCAATTTGACACCCTCCAGAGGAGGGGAATGATGGCAGCCGTTCCTAATATACAATAGTTGATAGGATTAAGACAAGTTTCTTATTTCTTTTTACCTATCGTTAGCAATCATGGTTTTCATAGTTTAACTGTTCCATTTTTTTCTCGTAGCTTTCCATGTCTTTTTTGCCCATGTTAACCTTTGTAAGCTGTACCGGGATCTGCTTTTTTCCATCCGGGCTGATCCAGGTTCCATTCATGGCATCTCCTTCTTTTTTTAGGATCATCAGTCCTGTAAATCCTTCTTCTACCATCGCAAACTGCTGGTTGGCTCCTTCTGTAACATTAAGTTCCAACCAATTGCTTACTTTCTCGTAGCGGTACATGGCATTATAATAAGGATCTCCACCACAGCCGTTTTCTACGGATTGTAAAAATAAGGTTACCGGCATTTTCCCGTTTACTGTGCCTTTGTATAGAGAAGAAGTATTCTGTGCCTGGAAGATGGCAAATGACATTGTAAAAGTGAGAATCAATAGAATTTGTCTGAACATTTTTATATCGTTTTTAGTTGTGTATTGAATAAAAAACAGAACAGCATACTCCATGAGTATACTGTTCCATTAGTTTTTTTAAGTGTTGTTGTTCTGGCTTATTTACCAGCAGATGGCCAAAGCCCAGCGTACTGAGAAGTACCATAGTCAATAGTTTCAGCACTGATTACGAAGCTGATTAACATACTGTTGCTATCGATTGCATCAAAGTCTACTTCGTGTTGGATTACATATCCGTTCTCCCATTTCAAAGTGATTAGTGTTCCTTCTTCGTGAGATTTGTTGAAAACTACTTCTCCTACTGTTGGCTTATATTTTCCGTTCAATAAGCTTTCTAGGATGTCTGATTTTTCAGTAGCTTCTACTGTAACTTTGATAAGTGCGTTAGAAGGATCTGAAGCTACACGTCCTGATACGTCAGTAGATCTTGATACGCTGTAGTTCATTTTTAATAATTTCTGACCTTCTCCGTTGTTGAATTTTAAGATTCCTCTTGAATTTCTTTCTGCCATGATTGTAAATTTTAATCGTTAGTAATATTTTGTTATTCAATAATTGTAAGACAAAGATAAAGGCCTCCAAGTTGAAAAAAAAGCTTTTGCAAGGAAATCTGAAAAATTGTAGTAGTTCTACGATTTTATGTCGTAATTCTACGACAATGGAGTTAAAGATCGACCCAATTCCTTATTAATAAATATTTTAACCATAATTGCAAAATAAAAGCAAAACATAAACTATCACACCATTAGGAGAAATATAATCTTTAAAAAGAGCCTTTTAATAGTTGAAAAATCAATAGAACCTCATCAATATTAATAACTATTTTTATTGTGGAGTCAGATATTTTAAAAACTATGAATCTCAGAAATACCATTTTTGTTCATGAATGTTCTGTTTTTTGTATAATTATCATAGTTTGGGTTCTGCTTTAAGGCAATGGCTTATTTAATTTGATTTCTCTCCAGGGAATCGAGAATATTGAAATTTCTTTCACTATATGAGTTACCCAATTTTCTTGATTCTTCCATGAAGAGCCTGCCTTTTTTATATTCTTTATCTTCAATATAAGCACGTCCTAATAGGTTGATAATCTTCGTATGATCATCCATACTATAGTTTTTATTTTGATAAGCAGGTTCCAAATACCGAATGGCATTATAAGGTTCTCCCACTTGCAGGTAAGAATTGGCTAATGGAATTACAATTTCAGGGTGTTCTTTTAAATCTACTGTTACAAATTGAGCAATTGCAAAACTATATTCTTTACGTTCATAAGCCTTCCAGCCTTTATCAAGTCTTTCACTGTCTCCAAAAGAGAAAGCATAATGAGTATTAGAAATCGTTAGAATTCCTAAAGCCGCAATGAATCCTATGATGATAGCTGCTGTTTTTTTCATATCATATAAACAATAGCTACTTATTTTCTCATTATATATCTTATTATCAATTCTGTGCTGCATTGATTGTAACTCCGCCCGCTGACTGGTTTGCAAACGAATCTGCTAATACACTAAAAGTCCATTCGTTGAGAGGCGAAACCAGTAAAGGAAGTACCAATCCTGCCACATTTATTGCGCCTCCAAAACCTTCAGCAGCCTGACCTTTCATTGCTTTATTGGTTTCAGCCCGATGTTCATTAATTACTCGATTACCTTTATTACTTGTTTTTTCTCTTGGAAGAATTTTTCCACTACCTTTTCTTTTCATGGCTTCTACTGCCTGAGCTCCGGATCGGGTTTTCTTCATTTCTGCGACTATTTCTGCTGTTCTAGCTTCCCGTTCTGCACGGGTACCCTTCAGATTCATAATCTCTTTGATATACTTTTCATTCTGATTTTGTCGATATTTATCATAAGAAAGATTGAGTAGCTCTCCAGCAGCACCAGTTTGTGATGTTCCGATATATGGATCATCAGGAGAGTCTACCGTAAAGGAACTTTCCATTTCTTGGCGTGATGTCAGCATCTGATCATAAGTAGTATTACCATCACCACTGTATATTCCCTGCATTCCCTGTGCCTCCCAAGTAGAAATGGGTTGAAAAATAAGATAGGCTCCTACAATTCCTACTGCAGCTTCTTTTCCACCTGCAAAAAGACCAGGTCCCAATGCGCCTAATCCACCACCGGCAGCAACAGCCGCAGTTCCAGCTGAAAGCCCGACACCGTATCCGAAAAGTCCACTGATTACAGCTGTTAAGCTAACTTCACCCCAATTTCTGAAAGCCACATTTTTTGCTGCAGACTTTGCTTCTGCTTCATCAAGAAATGGAGTAAGAATTCCCGGACCGGCAGAACATTTAAGAAATGATTTTTGAGTAAGGGCTTTATGTCCTTCAAATTTCACACTTGAATGAGGGTTTATCCATTCTACAAGATTAGGGTTACATTTTGTACTGTTTGATGCAATAAGCACTGTTGCAGCAACAGCTACTGCTCCTAAAACAATAGCTCCTACCCCAAAAGTACAAATTGAAAATGCTACAGCCAATCCCAGTGCTAAACCAGCTACCAAAAATGACCAGCCTGCAGCCTGCCCCCAATTGCTCTTGCATTCAAAATCATCTTTTAAAACTTTATCTACTTCTGTAAGCAGGGGTTGTTTCTCTGATTTATAGACTACAGAACGATTCCACATTTTAGGATCTACAAGTAATGCTCCTGGAGAGGGATTCATCTGATAGCTACAAACTACATGTGTTTCCTGAGGAAGATACCTACTCATAATTTATAAATTTTCTTTATTTGATTTTTATTTGTTCCAACAGTAATTTCTGGAGAAAAACCATCGAGCTTCCAATAATTACTAATAGAATTTACAAACTTCGGTGTCACAAAATTTAATGAATATGTGTTTTTATCGGTTGTATAAAACAATATCCGTAAAACCTTTTGATCCGCCGCATTCTCTACTACGTGAACTTCATGAATTTGTTTTTTAAGTAAAATAAATTGTTGAGAACCTTTAAAAGTCAAAGCATCTCTTGTTAATTCAATGACTTTAATTCCCGAAGTAAAATAAAAGTAGATATATACCAGAGAACAATATAAAAACAGGAAAGGAAGTGTTACCAAGATTTCCAAGAATGCATTTCTTGTCCTTGTTATTATTCCTATATCATTTTTATAAGGTGCTATTATATTTCTAAATAATAGCATAAAAGCGAAACCAATTATAACGAAAATGATGAATTTAACTTTAGGATTTTTGATCAAAAAAGAGCTTACCGGAATCTGCTCGCCCGTATTGATTATCTTACTTTCATTATTTCCATTCAGATCCATTAAAAAATCATTGTATTCCTGTGTACTGCTATGAAATGGATGTCTTGAAACAGTAATTTTATTACCCTCAAATGGAAACCGGATTTTATGATCTTCTATTCTTATTTCATTTTTAGGGAGTGTATAGCTTTTCTTTTTGTAATCTATACTTATAGATTGATCAATAAACCTGATACTTCCTTTTGACGAAAAAATATACTCTAAAATCTTATAGATAATAATACCATGAAACAGGTAAAATAAAAAGAGTACAAAATATAGAAAAGTACTATTAATATTAAGATTAGGTGAGTGAATTACGTCAGCAAGATATTCCCAACCCGGTACAAAATAAGAATACAACAGCACAATAAGGAGTGTTAAAATCACAACACCCACCTTTTTACTATTGTCTAATGTCTTTATAAAAATCATATTTTTCCAGAATTAATGAATGCTTTTATATTTTTCTCAGATTAAATATACATTCAGATTTTATATTATTCTCTATATTTTCGATGATTGACAGCTCTGCTTTCTCCAATGTTTTTGTCTTCAGATTATAAGTAAACAGATTTCTCATATCAAGTCTATACTCAGAAAATTTATATTTTATAAGAGGCTGATGATACTTTTCATAGCCTTTGGTTACTTTGTCTAACAGCTCTTCAGATTCAATCGTCTCCCAAACTTTTCTGATGGTAATCAGATCTTCATCTTTTTTCAGTACATCATACCTCACCGTCATAGGGACAACCACATCCGGAAAAAGCTGTGATTGATAGGTATATTCTTCTGATTCCATATTTTCATCTGCATTATACAGATACTTATCTAGCAGGGTAAGATAAAAAAGATCTCTGTTATAATCTTTTTCGTCATTATACTGACTGGAAAACTGTAAATCACCTTCCTGGATAAGCTTCACATACTCCTGAGGTTTTGTTTGTTTTACTACTTTGATAAATTCAATTTCGTTAAGCTTATTTTTTTTAAACTGTTCCCAATTTTTCTTTATCTTATTTTTATCAGCAATTTTACTGAATCTTCCAAGTGTATTGATTTCTACCAAGCAGTCGTTTCTGATATAATCTACTTCGGATACAAAGTCGAAAACACGGGATAGTGCCGGTGGATTAAATTCATAAAAAAAATCGCAAAGCTTAACTTTCACCAGGTGATTTGTTAAATTAAAATCTACTTCATATTCTTTTTTAAGCTGAGAATAGCTTTTTACTTCGTCTTCTATTCTGGTTATATTCAGTTGTTCAGCTCTATATCTGTTTTTTTTTTCGAAAGATGTATAATCAATGTTTTTTTTCTCTTCTTTATCTTTTTGCAGTGGTATTATCACTGTATCAATATGAATGGGCAGATAATTTCCAAAAAACTGCTGAGTCACTGGTGAGTGTGAATTATGAAAAGCCATCAGCTCCTTCCCTGTCATTTGATATTTTTCCGCTATTGACTCTAATGAATCTCCCCGTTTTATCTGATACTTGCTGTATTCCATACAATGGATTTCTATTATTAATAATTAAAAAAATTCCTGTTCCCGTTCTGACTGGAAATTTATTGATGAGGATTAATTAATATCTACTTGAGCTCCTTTAACGGTCACATTACCATCTATAACTATTCCTGGATTTCCTGCTTTTTTCCCAACATTGGTAAGACTAATTCCTTCTATATTTACCGTATCAGCCTTCACAGTAATAGCAGTTTTTGAGATTTCAATACTACTGTTTCCTACTTTAATCGTTATTTTTTCAGCTCCGGTTAAATCAATAACTCCGGCATTATCCATTTTAAATACGCTTTTTCCTTTTCCTACATCAACTTTATGCGTATTACCAACGTCTGCGGTATGATCGCACCCTACTTCAAGTTTCTTATTGTTGCCAATTGTATCAGTTTTGTCATTGCCTACTGTCTTGTTGCTGTTATTATTGGCATTATGAACTACATTTCCAGAACCATCAAAAAACATATGAGCTCCGCCCTGATCTTTAAGATTCATGGATCCGGATCCGTTGTCGTATTTAATTCGGCACCACTTCTTCCGCTAAAGCTCATTACATTATTTCCGGTACCACCTCCGGCACCAATGCCACCATGGAACATTCCTCCCATTACAAACGGGCGGTCAGGATGTTGATGAACAAAATTGATGATAACCTGGTCACCTACTTCAGGGATAGACATAAATCCACGGTTTTTGTTTACTTTATCACTGCTTCCTGCATCCGGGGACATCACACGGATAAATTCTGTAATATCCGAGCCATTCTGCCAGTCAAATTGTACCTGAACTCTTCCCTGATTCTGAGGATCTGTATTGGATATTACTTTTGCAAACTGAGCTTCGGCTCTTGGTGTTTCAAATTCCGGACGTGGGATATAACCCGTATCTGCCGCAATCGCTTCAAATTTACCATCATAATATCCTCTGGCATCTACCTCATGGGTCACCTCGATAATCATTAGTTTGGTAAAATAAGAAGTTTCATTGCTATCGGATTTACGCATTTCAATATCTGCAGTACATCCCGGATATAAGAAAGGTACAGTAGTAGTTCCGGAAGTGATAAAAACCTCAGAAGCCTTACTTCCGGCTGTTCCTTTTTGGGAAGCATCAATATCCATAAAGGATGTGGCCTTTATCGGAGCCACTCTTAAAGATGGAGTGGTAAACGTTTTTTCTGAAATTTCGTAAGCACGTCTTGCAATATCTGAAGTATGATTGATCTTTGAACTTCCCCCCGTCATTTTTTCGTTTTTACTGCTGTTATAACCATAAAAACTAGGGCTTACATGCTGGGCTTTCATTTTGATAGCAATATCACTTACGCTACTTCCATAGGTAAGTTTCACAGGTTTTTCCTGAGGTGGAAGTTTTCCAAAGTGCAATACCTCCCCATCATAGTAAAACTGTTCTCCGTAAGCTTCAGCCATTCTTGCCAGGTAATTGTAATGCGTTTCTTCGTATTGTGAACTGTAGGAAACGTTTCCATGCTGAGCGTCTACTCTGAAATCGAATTTATTCATCCCCAGTCCTTCACTGATGACATGATACGCAATGCTGTTCAGACTGATCGGCTGGCTGCCTCCAAAACTTTGAATGTGAGGGGCTGCATCCAATAATACAGTAGGACTGTATCCTTTAAGAACGATATTTCCAAGACTTCCTTTTTCCTGGCTGAACCCAACTTCTGTGACTACGCCAACAAAATTACGTTCAGCCCCCTGTATGATATCTTTATATTTGAAAACTACTGTTATCCTTTTGCCCAAGAAATTCTGGGCTTTCTCAAGGTTATGGTTCTCGGCGCTCCCCAATGTGTCATGAGCCAATGTCAGGCTAAATTCATGATGTTTGGCTGCACTCTGTACTAATTTAAAATGTTTAAAATGCTTGATAATTTGTCCTTCAATAACTACATCCAGTTTCACCACTCGGTTGATTCCGGCAATAATACTTTGAGGAATAGCTTCAGCATTATGTATTTTTGAGGTAGGCTGTTTAGCCCACACTTTATTGTCAACGATAGAAGGGTTATTAGGAACAAAAGTCTGATTCATGAACATGTTTGTTCCCTGTACAGCATTCATTCCCTGTTGTCCGGCTTTTACAGCCTTCTTTACTTTATCACCCGATTTATTCAACTTTTCTTCTACTTTTTTAGCAACATTTTCCTTTGCATCTTTCAATTGCTTCTGACTGCCTATAAGGTTATCCTTTGGGCTTTCTACTTTAATTGTCTTGTCATCCTGAAACATAGTATTTTGTGTTTAAGTTAAATATTAAATAAACTGCTGATCATACAGCAACAGAATCAAAAAATATAAGGTTTGATTTCCGCAACCTGCTTATTAAGAGAATAGTTGCACGAAATCCGTTAACCTTTATGAAAAAACAGGACAGCATACTCTTCCGAGCGCACTGTCCTGTACCAATTTTATTTTTACTAAGATGATGAATAGGCTTATTTACCTGCTGATGGCCAAAGCCCAGCGTACTGAGAAGTACCATAGTCAATAGTTTCAGCACTGATTACGAAGCTGATTAACATACTGTTGCTATCGATTGCATCAAAGTCTACTTCGTGTTGGATTACATATCCGTTCTCCCACTTCAAAGTGATTAGTGTTCCTTCTTCGTGAGATTTGTTGAAAACTACTTCTCCTACTGTTGGCTTATATTTTCCGTTCAATAAGCTTTCTAGGATGTCTGATTTTTCAGTAGCTTCTACTGTAACTTTGATAAGTGCGTTAGAAGGGTCTGAAGCTACACGTCCTGATACGTCAGTAGATCTTGATACGCTGTAGTTCATTTTTAATAATTTCTGACCTTCTCCGTTGTTGAATTTTAAGATTCCTCTTGAATTTCTTTCTGCCATGATTTGTAAATTTTAATCGTTAATAATATTTTGTGATTCGGTGATTGTTTAGCAAATATAGAGGGTCTTTTTTCGGAAAAAAAACTTTTAAGTATAAATCTGAGAAATTGTAGTAGTTCTACGACTTTTTGTAGTAATTCTACGACATTGGATTTAATAACTCCACTCAAACGCTTTAAAACATTGAATTTTTAAACTTCATAAAACACTGACCAAAAGGAACATTTTCCACATCAATGAGAAATATTAATACTTTTTAGTATAACATTAACACATTTTAACTTTTACTTACATACGATACAATAAGAAAATTAAATGAAACTATTCAGTATGATAAACGTTTAAAATTCCTTCGTTTTGATCATGAATTCTATAGCTTTTAATATATCTATGAAACATTTCTTATTTCCTTCTTTATTTTTTTAGAATATTAGTCATAAAGAATTTCAAAAAAACCAAACCGTAAATTGGTTTGGTTTTTTAATATTGTTGACTTGTTTAAGGTTGTACACTGGAATCTGTCCCTGCACTTTCTTTTATTGATCTGGTGAGGATCTTATTTTTTCTAAGAAGAAAATCAGGCATCAAATCGGTAGGGAGATAAAAAGTACTTTCTCCTTTTCTTCGCAATTCTTCTGTAATCCCAGGATTCCAGGCAAGAATCTTGTCTACTTCTACATCAAGTTCATCAGCAATTACATTTAGGCTAAATCCGGCATTGATCTCCGTTTCTGATAGTGTTTCATTAGGTATCTTTCTATTTCCATCTTCAAAAAACACCTTATTGATCCTTGCAGAATTGTAATTATTTAATACACTCTGAAGTTCTCCTGTTGCATAACAGGCATTCAAGTATTTTTTTACGTGATTAACAGTTTCTGCAGGAAGATATTTATAAAATTCATGGTATTGGCTGGAACCTGCTGCCTGCATAGCTTTGGCAACATTTCCTTCTCCACAGTTGTAAGCGGCTACTACTGTTACCCAGTTATCGTACTTCTTGTAAAGGTTTGCCAGGGAAATGACTGCTGTTTTTGTACTTTTATACACATCTGTACGCTGATGCTCTGCAAGACCATACTGATTAGCATGTGCTGTCATCAACTGCCATACGCCTACAGCTCCGGCTCCAGAGGTAATATTTTTGTCAAAATGGGATTCAATAAGGGCTAAGTTTCTTAAATGCTTTGGAAGTCCCTTCTGGAGAAGTAGTTGTTCAATAAATTCAACAAGATCTTTGTTGGAATTAATGATTCCCTGATATTTTCTCACACTGCTTTCTGAAGTATCTGATGCAGCAAGAAACTGTCCGTTTACTAAAGCAACAGTCCCCAAAAGCATTATTCCCGTAAAGATATTTCTGACAATTGTTTTCATTTTAATGTTATTTATAAAGCAAGAAGGCGAATTGTATCAATTGGCCTTCTTGCTATTTACTTTCTTATTAATCTACTTTCCAGCTTATTTTTTCTTCCTCTTTATTCCAGTCTACATGGATGGTTTGCCCGGATTTCACTTCTTCTCTTACGATCATTTTGGAAATAGGTCTTGCCAGTTGTGCACGGATGACTCCGGAAATTTGTCTGGCTCCATATTTACTACTGAATCCACCCAAAGCTAAGTTTTTCACTGCTTCATCACTGATCTTTAAAGCCATTCCTAATCTTGTTAATGATGCATGAAGTGACTTCAGCTGAATATTGAAAATTCTCTCTGCAATGGATTCTGTAATCGGTGCAAAAGGAATAATTTCTGTAATTCTGGCTAAGAATTCAGGTCTGAATCTTCCTGAATTCGACATGATCTGCATCAGGGAAGATGATTCAGGAATTTTTCCTTCTTCAAATTGTTTTACAATCTCTTCACTTCCGATATTGGAGGTAAATAAGATCAGAGCATTGCTGAAGTCTCCTTCTTTCCCAAGTTTATCATGTACCTTCCCTTCATCCATAATTTGAAGGAATACATCAAATACGGAATGGTGGGCTTTTTCAATTTCATCAAACAAAACAACAGTATATGGCTGTTGTCTGATCTTATTGACCAGCATTCCTCCTTCTTCATATCCTACGTATCCTGGAGGCGCTCCATATAACAATGCAGCTGAATGTTCTTCTTTAAATTCTGACATATCGAAACGAACCATCGCTTTTTCATCGTTGAACAGGAGTTCTGCCATTGATTTTGCAAGTTCTGTCTTTCCTGTTCCGGTAGGCCCTAAAAGGAAGAAAGATCCGATTGGCTGGCCTGGTTTGTTTAATCCACTTCGGTTTTCAACAATAGCATCAGAAAGGATTTTTAAGGCATGATCCTGACCTACTACTCTGTTCAGTAGAAGCGATTCCATATTCAGGAGTTTTTCTTTTTCCTGCGCCTGAATCTTTCCGATCGGAATATTAGTCTTCGCAGCCATTACTGCAGCTAGTTCTAAACGGTCTACTTTCTCTCTTTTCTTAGCGGCATGCTGCAAAAGCTCTGCATAAGTATCTTCAATAATCTTTTGGATCTGATCTACTGGCATTGCATTATCCAATGCAGGCTGCTCACTTAATGATCCCCATAAAATAGGGCTTATTTTATCTCTCAATAAATTATAAGTCCAGATCAATTCATCTGCCTTGTCTTTATTGTCCAGGTATTCTTCTTTTAAAATAGCGTCATAACTTACTTTCCAGCTGTCTAATTCTTTTTCAGAAAGTTCATCCAGCATTTTAATAGCTGCCATGGTTCTGTCTAGCAAATCAATAGCAGCATCTGGCAATTTTTTACCTTTTGCATATCTTTTAGCTAGTCGTACACATTCCGGAAGGGCTGCTTTTTCCACTTCAATTCCGTGGTGTTTTTTGTATCCTTCAAGAAGAACATCAATCATTTTTACGCAAGTCTGCTCATCCGGTTCATTTACAGTTAATACCTCAAAACGACGGTTGAAAGCCTGTTCCGGTTCAATAATTTTTCTGTATTCTTCCTGAGTTGTAGCTCCAATAACGGTAATCTCACCTCTTGCCAATTCAGGTTTAAGAAGGTTGGCAACGTTTCCGATACTTCCTTTTGGATCTAAAAGGGTATGGATCTCATCAATGAAAAGAATAGCTTTTTCAATTTTCTTACATTCATTGATTACTTTTTTCAGACGGTCTTCTATTTCTCCTTTGTATGAAGTTCCTGCTAATAATGCTCCGGTATCCAATTCTAGAAGGGTTCCGTTTTTAAGCATTTCGGGAACGTTTCCTTTTGTAATTTCGATAGCAAATCCTTCTACCAATGCTGTTTTTCCAACTCCCGGTTCTCCGATGATAATTACATTAGGTTTGCTTCTTCGGCAAAGAATCTCTACCAGCATTCTCAGCTCTTTATCTCTACCGATAATATTTTCAAGATTCCCATTTCTAGCTTGTGCTGTTCTGTCTACACAATAGCTTTTGATGGATGGAAAAGATGAATCTGTAAAGTCTGACCCATTTGAGAATAGTGATGCAAAATCTCCATTTTCAGAAACAGTAAACGGAGTATCTTTTCTATACAGGTTGAATATATCATGTTCTCTTAATGGCAATGACTTCAATTGCTGAAGTGAAAATACCACCTGAGGTTTTACAATAGCAGTAAGGATACAGATCGGCGTAATCTCATCCAATCCTAATTTTAAGCGTATATCATCTGCTTCTTCTATAAGAGTATCTACAGCATCATCCTGACCTACCTCATCGGGAAGATGACTGGTCTTAGGATATTCTTCAATACGTACATCTGCCCACTCGTAAAAATAACCGGGATCTTTATCTATGCTTTTTAGAAATTCGTTAAGACCAATATCTTTATGCATTAGAGCCTGCAAAATATGAGGGCCTCCGTATGTTCCATTATAATTTTCCCTCGCTATCGACTGAGCAATATGAAATAGCTGCTTTACTGTTTCGTTGGTTACTAGTACTCCCATTTATAATTTTTCTTATATTAATATTTGCGTTCTGTTGTTTTGTTCTTTCAGATTGATTTGATGTTCTTTGCTTTTGAACGTGTATATTTTCATCGATGATGATTCATGAATCAAAAGCAGTTCTTTTATTTTGCTAAAATTAAATATTTTATTCTAAATGTGATAAAGATAGTTAATTCTTCAATTAGAGAAGTAATGACGGCTTTTTTTATCTTTTTTATCCTGATCAGCCTGATCATAAAATCTCAATTTTCTGACACTGGAGCTATATTTTCAGAAAATACATCAGGATCAGACTTAGCCACTGCAATCCGATATAGATATAAAAAAGCATGGCTGAAGGTACTGCTAATTCATGCAATTTTTCAATCAGAGTAGTTTTGATAATATCGTAGAAGTCTACGTTTTCATCCCCTAAATTCAGTTCATCAAATTTAATTTTGTTCAAAGCATATCCCAGAATACGTTTAAGTATTTTGTTTTCTGAACTATTTTTAAATTCATTCAATAATCTGACTTTTGCCAATGCATAGTCTGTGCTGTTACGAACTACCATCGGCTGATTATTTTTAATTTTATTAATAATCTTATCGATAAAGGGTTCCAAAATCGTTTTAGAATGATCCTGTACAAGTCTGCTGATAATTCTTGACATTCCATATTTTGTAGAGAAAATACCAATGCAAAAAGGCGCTGCTATCATTAACAAATAGAAAAGACCCGCAGACAATGGTTTTGCCATCACCGTTACTGTTAGAAATGCAATCGCCCCACTATGACCTAATGAAGAGCCCAGACTTTCTGCCAATATATAGATTCCTAGACAGAAAGTAATGACTGTTGACAGAATTCCTATGGCATAAATTTTAAATACACTGAAGATAAAAACAGCGGATAGTTTTGAGAAATATTTGAGATGATCTGTAATGTTGATTTTATTCATTAATATTTAATTTGATGACATGGTATTGTTTGTAAAAGTATTTCTTTATGAAGGATGCAATATAATCAATATTTTCATTGTAAAGGAATCCGTAATAATCCCATTTTTTAAATCAGGATTTGAGCTTATAGAAATATATTCTTGTTTGGATTCATCAAAAACAAATTCCAAATTTACTATATCATCAGTCTGCATTTCCAATACGTTATCAGAACTCTCTGTATTAAGCCAGCCAAAGCCAAACTCACCATTATAAGTAGATAAAGGTTAAAATTCAATAAACGGAGGCTGTCCATTAGAAGCGTACAAACTCCATCTTGTAACCCATTCTGGCTAAATTGATCACCTATCGAAGCATTCTCTATATTTTCCTTTGCATAAACTTTACAGCTTCCCCCGGTAGTTTCAATATAGTCTCCATCAATATAAGATTCTTTGCATACGCTCATAATTAATGATTTTTAGATTTCTCTCCTGAATTGTTTTGCATTTCTTTTTCTGAATGTTGTTCATGAGAACCAATTCTTTGAGTTGTTATTTTTCCATTACTTACTCTCAGCCTATCTTTTTCCGTATGAGATTCTTTATTTCCTGTAATAAATTCTACCATTTTCCCAACCACATTTGTCATAAAATTAGTTCCTACAGAAATATTCTTCATCATTCCTACACTCTCAACATGATTCATCGAAACACTATCAGATTTATTCATTCCCACCGTTGTATTCATATTTTCACCGACATTGATGTTCATATTCTTACAGTTGAACGTCATGGTCTCCGGTGCTGTAATGGTGATATTGCTTCCTGTAGTATCCAGGTGAATCTCATTTCCACTTTTATAAGTGATGATAATGCTTTCGTCTTCGGTGAAGACAACTCAGTGTCCGCTTCGTGTTTGGATAGATTTTACAACGACATATCTGGAAATATTATCAATTTTTTATTACTTTTGGGCTAGACAATAGTATAAAAAAAATCAGAAATTGGAATTCTGATTTTTTAAACCGTGTAAGTTTTATTTTAATTCTTCCACTTTTCCGGTTTCTCCATCCATAACATAGACAACAGGTAGAAAAGCAGGGGGCTCTCCCATTCCATCAAAAGGTGGAGAATTGGGTTTTCCTTTTATGATAGTGATAATATATTTCTTTTTTTTCTCATCGAAATTAATTTCAAAAGTAGAATTACCGTCTTCATCAAATCTTCCGCTCCCACTGGAAAGATTAATTACTTTTTTTGTTTCTAAAAATTTCAATACATCTTGAAGCTTTATTTTACCAAATTTCTTGTTTTCATCTATTATTTCTACGTTTCCGTTTTCTTCAAAATATTCTGAAGTATTTACTTTGGTTTTTTCACCGATATATGTTTCTTTTCGTTTTAAATACCCATCAGCATAAAATTCTTTGTAATCTGTAAGAAATGAAGGCTTAGCAAAAATTTTCTTTTCAGTAAAGCCTCCTTCTCCTTTACTACCATTTATAGTAATTAAATCTCCATTTTCTTTTTTTTCTGTATACTCATATGTAAAAGCATCAGAACTAATGGGCACTTTTTTCGCTTTTTTATCTAAAGAATTTAAGTCTAGTTTTTCTCTCATTTCAGTTTTATCAATTTTTCCCTTTTCTTTATCTTGACCATTACAACTTAATACAAGCAAAATGGAAAGTAGCAATAATCTTTTTTTAGTTTTCATTACTTAATAATAATTTTGTTATTGAGGACTTTCTATTGCCAAATATAAGTACAAAACCTTTCTATATTGGCTAAATGACTATAATCCATTAGATTGTTTGTTTTTGTTGCCTGATAAGTATAATCTCTAACTAGATTTGTTTCATCAACACTCGCAAATGTGTGCGGCAACTTCATTGCATGCATTGCTTCATGGGCAATAGTAAGGCTGAATTCGTGATGACAACTTGCTTTTTGTTTAAGGGTAAAGTGTTTGTAGTACTTAATAATTTTTCCTTCCACAACCAGTGATAGTTTGACCAACCGATTGATCCCTGCATGGTGATTTTCAGAGATACCGTCTGCATTTTGAGACGGACGGAAAGATGAACCTTTTGTCTTTGCTTCAGTTTTCATATGCTTTGTGTTTAGTTTATTGAAGATAGTAATATTATATAAAACAACCATCATATCAATAAAATACAAAACAGCTGATTAGTATAAAATTTTCACCTTAGGCAAAAAAAGACCGTCTTTAAAGGGGGCAGTCTTTTTTTGTATGAATGTTGATAAATATAATCCGTAATTCTGAAGTCCTTTCACATTACTTAGTAATCATAGCTCCTATCTTTTTAAACACTTTAATAATAAAACTCTTGTGTTTTCACAAGCTCTTTCTTATTATAGACCTCTTGTTTTATGATTCTTCCAATATTATCTAATCTGTATTTAATTGTTTCAGAATCTAGAAGCTCTTTATTTTTTTCTGATTTGCCTTTTGCTAAAGTGATAGAAAAACTATATTTATTAATATCAACATTTATTTCATTTGATTGATAAGAATATTTTTTTTCGATCCCTGATAACGGAATTTCTGATTGATCCTTAAACTTTTGCCAGCCTAGTTTCTTTTGTTCTTCAATAGTTATTGGGATCCACTTTTTATTGGTAAAAACTGAAGAATTTATAATATGATATTCATATTTTCTCTCTTCTGTAATCTGATTATCATTGTAAGTGTATACTGTTTTGGTAAAATGATTTATCCACTTCTTTGTATCATTTTTATCTAAAACACCATAATATTCAATAATGCTAATGAGTTTATCACCTGTTGGATTATATTCAAAATCAATAACGTGATCTTCGTTTTCTGTATATTTTCTTACAATTTGCCCCTTATTATATTGATAAAGGAGAGTATATTTTCCATCTTTTATTACTTTACCATTAGAAGCCACTTCCTTTTCTTTTATACTTTCCTTTATTATATTATCATTCTTATCATAAGAAAATTCTCTTTCTAACTTGGTATCTTTATTATCTTTCTTTTGAGAAATAAGCCTCCCATTTTCATCGTAAGTATTCTCCAGTAGCATTTTATCTATCATTTTATCTTCAACAATTTTCAATAGTTGCCCATATTTATTGTATTTATATAGGTACTTATCTTTGCTATCCGGAAGATTTTTCTCGATACTTTTAATTAGTCCAAGTTCATTAAATTCTATAGTTGTAAAGAAATCTCCGCCTGCAGTTCCACTTCTTCCAATAGGATATTTATAAAAGGTAGAATATTTTTCTGGTAGAAAATACATAGAATGGCTTATATCCAACAAATGATCGGTATTGAAAAGAGCCACATTTTGTATATCAAAAAGGTGCGATTTCAAATTTACCTTTGCATACATTTCATGTTGTTTTCCTGATGCAAAAAACACAATCTGATCTCCGTTTTTTTCAAAGGCAGTCTGATGGTTTGGAAACTGTTCTTTAATTGTAAACTGATTAGCTATAGTATTTGTTTCTTTATTATATTTCTTTGACTGGCAAGAAATCATAATCAAACAACTATTGGAAGTCAGTATAAATAAAATTAAAACTATAAAGAAATTTTTACTCACCCTGTTCTATTTAAATAAGTTCTGATATTGTTTTTCCAAATTTTCTTGAGAAATCATTTGTTTATAAAACCCAAGCTTATCGTTTTATTAGTATTAATGTTCCCATTACAACTCTTGAAAAATACTATTATACTTATCAAAATAGTGTTCGCTTTTTACAATCTTACCAGAACTATCATCTACAAGAATTACAACTCGCTCACATTTTTTATCATCAGGATTATCATAATGAGCTTTATTCAAACCTATCTGCCAATATTTTTTACCATTATTTTCTTTTCTCCATATTTTAATATATTCTTTCTTCCACTGTTGATCAGCATTAATTACTGCGTCTGCTGATACATCAATTTTGTAATTATATTTTTCAATATACTTTTTTGATATTTCAGTAATCTTTTCGAATGAAGTCTGCCAACCTTCATCAAAATTTATTGTTTTAGTTAATTTTCCATTTTCGTCAAACTCATACATTAACCCATAATCTCCTGGTGAAGTTTTATTATATATCCTTTTGGATTTTATATTTCCATTTGAATAGTATTCCTTTTGGATATTGAACCAGCCTTTTGGAAGAATAATTTTTTGTTTTATCCCCCAATAATTACCCGAAACAAATTGTTCCGTACCATCACCTTTAATAGTTTTATAAGATTCATAACTAAAGTGTTCCGGCTTATCATATTTTTGATCTGATTTCTTCAAAATACTAAGGTCAAACTTTTCGTTAGAAGAGTCTATAAGCTTGACATATTTATTTTTATTCAAATTTTCTTTTTGTGCATCACATTGAAAGAATATAAAGCATGAGAAGAAACAATATATTAATTGGGTGCGTATCCTCATTGTTAATGACTTAGTAAAATATTTATTTTTAAATAAATAGTCTTGGTACTTTTATAGCTTTTTCAATTCCCTGTTTAGGAGGAAATTTAAGTGGTTTATATGTTTTTGTTGTGAACAAGAGTTTGTGAAAAAGTATAAATAAGATTATAAAGTATCTCATTTCATATATTTTCATTGACAGTTCTCATTTGTACAAATAATCCATTATATTTTTGAGAGAGAGTTGTCAAGATCTCCAAAAATCAAATCAATCTAATAACAAGGTTCATTTTTATTAAAAATACAATAAGGAAAACGGATATCTACAGCATCCTTCAAAGTATAAGTTTTAATACTGTCTATTCTTCCTTCTTTATTGTAATATTTCCATTCTCCAACTTTGAAATTGTTTTCTACTTCTCCTTCTTCTTTTAAAACTTCTTTACTAAAACTTTGATTTTTCCCATTCCATTCACCATAATAATAATTTTTTATAATACCGTTTCCTTTGTGAAGATAAATATGCTGTTCAATAAAATTATAATTCAAATTCCCATCCTTATCATAAGTCACAGAATACATACTTGGATTTGGATTATTATTTACATCTATAGTATATCCTGTTGGTCTACCATTAATAATATATACAGAATAATTAACATTCTCACTTTGGCGATAAAAAATCAAAAGGCTATCCACTTTCTTTCCATTATAAAACAAAATATCTTTTTTTATTGAATATTGTTCTTTAACTCTTTTTAAATTTTTGGATTTTTTAAAATCATAATAAGCTACTTTATTGTCTACATATTTTTCATTGTACCAATTATCTATTTTTTTTATTTTTATTTCTGATCCACAAGCAAGTCTATATTTTATATCTGAAACAGGCTTAACTTTGGGTATTTGAGGTATTTTTTGTGCCTGGCAAGCCACAATAAAAAAAATACTTATTAATAACGTTATACTTTTCATTATATAAGAATTAGTGATAATATGACTTAAAAGATTCGTAATCTTTCCCATATAATCCCTGAGGTTTGTGAGTTCCTAAAAACAAAATATTAATAGGAATTTATTCCCATTTCATAAGCATAATAAATAATACCTAAAGCCACACCAGCTGCTATTGCCGCTCCCCGACTGTGTCCAACAACAGTTACCGGTTTATATTGTGGTGAATAAGTAAGCGCTCCGGGATTCTTCTCTTTTATTTTTTCTTTTTCTTCTTTTTCTTTAATATTCAATTTTTTCCTAGAATAGAATCTCTGACTTTGTTTTTCAGTATAAATATTTTTTCTCCTTTGAATAATTCTTTTTGCTGTTCACCATTTTGAATTTGGATCGAAGATATACTATCCTGATAATCGGGTTTCTTTTGGAAAATTAAATTGGAAGAAATATTATTATTTTTAAGTAACTTAAAATATCCTCTATGATCTGTTACCGTCTTAGTATCATTTACTAAATCCAAAACCTGCATTCCGGATATTGGTTTTTTATCAATAGCGTCATGTACGTACCCTTCATAGTAATACTGCTGCTTACATCCAATTAAAAATAAAACAAATAACAATAATTTCATAATATCTCAACTTTTGTTAACCATAATAAAATTAAAACATCTTTTTCCACCGCTATGCGTCTGAGAAAATAATTAGGTTGTTTATGTTCATCTCCTAATATATTATCTCTATAATATGGCATCAAATCAATTTCACCGCTTAAAGGAAACTCTGGTGCATCATCTTTTGTATGTTGATCAAAAGAGTATAATTCTGAACTTTCAAGAATAATCAACCCCTCCATAGGATTTTAATATTTCATGTCCAAGTTCAGGAATCGCTACGTAACCACGATTTTGGGTAATCTGATCTGTTCCTCCTGCATCAGGGGTCATCACTCTTACAAAATGCTTGGTATCATTCATCTGCCAGTCGAATCTTATCTGCACGTCCTGATCCACATGAAATAAACCTCTTTGTTATATATTATCAGCCAATTTGATTTTTTTAATAAAAAACCACAATAAAATCACACTGATTATTGTATATAAATATGATGATGAAATAACCCCCATTAGCTCCCCTTCAAATGAAAAAGAGCTCCATGCTGAAACTCTGTCAACAAAAATATTATAGTTATTGATAAGAACAGATATTAAAAAAGTAATTATGACTACAATAGAAATAAGCTGTTTTCTTTTTACGACCTTTTTAACAAAAAAAAAGAGTATCATTATTATTATTGAAGAAAAAAAAGAAAAAATTAAAACATCTCTTAAGTAAGAACAATCAACACATGATGCAGATACATCACTTGAATATTCTTTCATTGAAAAAAATGTGGTTAGAAAAAGTAATGTATAAACAATAGCAAAAAGCATTATATTTTTAATATATCTCATTATTTTTATTTATTTTTTCGTTTCTTTTTTATCTTTTTCAAAAACAAACATTCCACCCTGTAATAATCCCGAAGGAGATTCTCCTGATTTTGGAAGTAAAAATGCACCATCGGGATTCCAAAGCGCTTCATCCCATCCTTTTCTAAACCAATCTTTAGGATTTAACGGATTACTTACATTTTCATCTTCTATAGTCATATATTTAGATTTGTAGTCTTTATTTCCTCCATCCAACCAAGTAGGAGTATAATTACTTCTTCGCAAATAGGCATACACCTTTGCATTTAAATGATCAGCTAATTTTTGAGCTAGACTTTCATTAGGTTTTACCAAATTTATTGATTGGGTATCATATTTATAAGAAGGATTTAAAGTTACAGTTCTCCCATCACTATTCCCCGTTCTACACGCATATGAATAAACCTCCGGCCTTTCCGTAAATACTTCTTTTTTCAGCTGAGATACATGTTGAATTTTAAAACGTTGAGACTCTTCATTAGCACCATCCAAACCAAAATCTAAAACACTTGGCAGACCATGTGAGAATATTTTTATCGTAGAAATTTTAGTTCTACTTCGTGCAACTGTTGCATCTCCATTATTTATATATGTAATTAGCTCAGATACAGAATTAATCTTCTTAAAATATAAATCAGTATTCCATTTTTTTGCATCTCTTTTAATAATACTTAATTGCATTTCAGTAAATTCATCTTTGAAAATAATTATATTGACATGCTTGTGATTCTTATAGTTTTCTCGAATCTCCCTTACAGCCTGTGCAGGAAACATTAATTTGTTTCCATAAGTTTGAGAATGCTGCTCAGTTCCCACAATTAATAATACTTCTCCCTGAATTATTTCAGCCTTAGTAAAAGTAACAGGATTTTGAAAATATGCATATATCTTGAGCCTTAGATTTGTAGCACTTGTAAAAACCTGATGTACAATTTCATCTTTTTCCCTATTAGACACATCTGATAATAAATTCTTTTTACCAGTTTCATCATACTCTGATGCCCATTTTAACATTTTTAATTCTCGTTTTTCTGGCTCTCTGTTAAATTTAGCTTTGTAAGTATACCATTTTCCTTTTTCAATTGTATCTACTAATTTATTTTTCTCATCAAATGGACCCTCAATTTTTATAACCTTTAAAGCTTCTTTCCTCAGTTGATTCACATTATTATTTATACCATCACCACTATTTTGTATACACTTTCCACCTGCTGAATTCTTCGTATATCTGCTCTCTTCCAATATACCCCCACTTGCTATTCCTTTTATATTTCTAGCACAAACACTTATTTGTCCTGTTTTTTTTGCTTCGTTGGCCATATCTAAAGTCTTTATGCATTATGTCCTTTTTCACCTGACAAATTGTGAATTGTCTGCTCACTATTCTGTACATAATCCTTTGAAGCCGCTACTTCAATTCCTTCTGCAGCATTTTTATGAATATCTTTCGCTTCATAAGAATAATTCTCGCTCGCAATCTTAAGTATATTAGTCGCATTTAAACTATAATCTAATGTCGCATTCTGCCAGATATTTGCTCCTGCAGTATCCATAATATTCATCCCTACAGAATTACTTTTATTCATTCCCACCGTTGTTGTCATATTTTCACCGACATTAATATTCATATTTTTTCCCGCTGTAAATGTGATATCATTGGGAGCGGTCACTGAAATATTTCCGTTTCCATCCATAAAATAGGTATTTCCACTTGGGTCAATGATTGTTACACTTTTTTCATCATCATTCATCAGAACTTTGATTTCACTTTTGGTTTGGATAGATCTCATATGGTTGTTTACTCCACCACCAAGACCTATTCCACCATGGAACATGCCGCCCATTACAAAGGGACGATCAGGATGACTGTGGACAAAATTAACCATTACCTGATCTCCTACTTCAGGAATCGCTACATAGCCACGATTTTGAGTAATCTGATCTGTTCCACCGGCATCAGGGGTCATCACTCTTACAAAATGAGTGGTATCATTCATCTGCCAGTCGAATCTTACCTGTACTCTTCCCTGACCTTCAGGGTCTGCATTGGCAATTACTGTGGCGATCTGAGGTTGCGCAGTAGGAACTGTAAATTCAGGTTTGGGTAAAAATCCGGTATCGGCTGCTATGGATTCAAAGCTTCCGGTATAGTGACCGATTGTATCAATTTCATGAACGGCTTCCGTTACCATCACTTTGGTAAAATAAGAGGTCTCGTTGCTATCTGGCTTTCTCATGTGGATATCCACCACACATCCAGGATGAAGAAAAGGTACTGTTGTTGAACCGGAAACTGAAAATACATTTACCCCTTCGCTTCCTGCTGTACTCTTTTGTGAATTTTCTACATCCAAATGAGTAGACGCTTTAATAGGCGCTACCTGAAGAGCAGGTGTCTTATATATTTTATCGTTATGACTATAGGCGGTCTTGGCAAGATCTCCTAAATGGCTTACCGGAGTTTCACCGGAGGTCAGTTTTTCATTTTTACTGCTGTTATAACCGTAATATTGAGGTTTTGTATGAACAGCCTTTAATTCTACCCTGATATCATCGGCATTGCTGCCATAAATTAGTTTTATAGGCTTATTCTGAGGCGGAAGTTTTCCAAAGTGAAGAACTTCACCGTCATAGTAAAATTGTTCGCCATAGGCTTCTGCCATTCTTGCCAGATAATTATAATGCGTCTCGTTGTATTGGCTGCTGTAGATGATCTGGGAAAAATCGTTGGTATCTACTCGGATATCAAAACGACTTTTATCAATTCCTTGTTTAATGACTTCTTCTGCAATAATTCCCATATTCACAGATTGCCCGCCTCCAAAACTCTGGATATGCGGAGCTCCATCCAATAGAATCGTAGGACTGTATCCGGAAAGAACTATATTTCCAAGACTCATTTTTTCCTGACTGAATCCTACTTTAGTGATCAATCCAATGAAGTTTCTTTCAGGGCTGTTATCAATATCTTTGTAAGAAATAATAGCGGTAAGACGTTTTCCCAAAAACTTATTAGCCTCCTCCAGGGTATGGCTCTGTCGGTCTCCCAATGCATCGTGAGCCAGGGTAAGACTGAATTCGTGATGATGACTTGCTTTTTGTTTAAGAGTGAAGTGTTTGTAGTACTTAATAATTTTCCCCTCCACAACCAGTGATAGTTTTACCAAGCGGTTGATCCCTGCATGATGGTTTTCAGAGATCCCGTCAGCGTTCTGGGACGGACGGAAAGAAGATCCTTTAGTTTTTGTTTCGGTTTTCATGTGCTTTGTGTTTGATTTAGTATTAAAGATAACAACATTTTACGAAATAACCATCATATCAATAAGATATGATCCGATAAATCAATATAAAAATTTCATCTTAGGCGAAAAAAGACCGTCTTTAAAAGGGACAGTCTTTTTTTGTATGAATGTTGATAAATGTGTGTAAGAATTTTTAGCTTGTTGGCCAAAGTCCAGCATATTCGGAACTACCGTAGCTGATTGTTTCAGCGCTTATTACAAAGCTAATGTACATACTGTTACTGTCTACAGCATCAAATTCCACCTGATGCTGGATCACGTAACCGTTTTGCCAGTTCAAAGTGATTAATGTACCTTCTTCGTGAGATTTGTTGAAAACGATTTCTCCTACTGTTGGCTTATATTTTCCGTTTAATAAACTTTCTAAAATATCTGATTTTTCAGTAGCTTCTACTGTAACTTTGATAAGTGCATTAGAAGGGTCTGAAGCTACACGTCCTGATACATCAGTAGATCTTGATACGCTGTAGTTCATTTTTAACAATTTCTGACCTTCTCCGTTGTTGAATTTTAAGATTCCTCTTGAATTTCTTTCTGCCATGACTTGTAAATTTTAATCGTTAGTAATATCTTGTGATTCAGTGATTGTGTAGCAAATATAGAGGGTCTTTTTCTCTAAAAAAAACTTTTTACAAGAAATCTGAAAAATTGTAGTAGTTCTACGACTTTTTGTAGTAATTCTACGACAATAGATTTATAAACACATTCATAAATGCCACTAATAAAGCATTTTAAGTTTTATCTCTATTTAAGGAAAAAGAATACTTTTACACTCAAACGAGAAATAAACAGTATGATAAGTTCAAAAAAATGACATTTTCATCTCAAAATACAACCTTGGAAATCATATGCAAATGATCTGTTTTTATCACAGAACCATCAACAAAAAAAGCAGAAGTATGATACTTCTGCTTTTATATGATGTTACTAACAATTAATGTTTTGTGTATTCCGGAGCCTCTGTTGGGATCATTGTAGGAGTAAAATACTCGTTTAGCCAATAGAAAGTCTGTCCGTTTTGCTGGATCTTCACTGCTGGGTTATTTCTGTGGTTCAGCATTCTTTCTGTCAGATCTTTATAACGATGGAAATAATTTTTCACTGTTTCATTACGAACTATTTTAGATTTTCTCCATCCTTTAAGCTTGTATTTCGCCATGATCTCTTCTTCAGTAAGATCAAATCCTGTACTCATTCCAACAGCGTAAGACATTGGTAATTCATAAAGATCACCTTTATCCAGGAATTTAATGGTTGGATTGTATTTCTTCAACAATCTTACATATTCCTTGATCGCTCTTGATTGGTTAAAATCCGGTTTATCAGGAGCAGTATTTCTATACACTTCAGAATAGAAAGCTTTCAAATTGTCAAATTCTGATTCAGAAATAAGAATCCCTTTCTACACTTGGAGTAATCTCTTTCAATTCTTTTGGCAGATATCCTTTTACAAGGAACGGGTTTCCATAATTGATCAGCTGTGCTGCGATTCCTGCGGAAACAGGGTTGGTAAGTCCTGGATACAGATATTTATATTTTAAATCTACATCTGTTTTTCCTGCTCCTACAGAAGAATGGAAATAATCATTAAGTGATTTATCTACACTCTGATTATCTAAAGTAACCTGAGCAATAAGGCTATCTACAGATTTTTTCAGGAATCCAGGAGTCGCTACATCTCCTTTTTTAGGGAAAATTACAAACCCCTGAGACATACTCTGCTTAGGATAAGCTAAAGAGAAGAATCCTTCATCGCCTTCTACCAGACTGAAATTGTTCTTGGTAAGAACGTCTGATTGGTTGATAATTTTTTGTTTTTTAAGCTCTGCAATATTTTTAGCAGTATTAGTAACCACGTTTTCGGCCATCAATACAAAATCATTGTAGGTATCAGATGATCTTGCACTGGTCTGGAACATAATCAATCTGGCTTGCGCCTGAGTAAGTGAGCCGATCACACTGTACATATTTCCACTTTGATTTGCAGAGGTTCCTACAGTTACCACGATATTAGTTTCATCAGGAACATTAGAAAGGAGGTTTCCGGCTGCAGAAGGGCCTCTCCTACCGGCTGATAACCACTATTGCTGGTGCAATTCATTTCGTTGGTCTTCTGATCGATAAATGTTGTGATCTTACTGTAGTCAGAACTTAAATTAGAAACTGCGGTGTTTGTACCACAAGTGTTATTTTTATATAAAACTACCCCATATTTTACATTATTGAAATACGATGGTTTTTCAAATCTAAGCTGAAGATCCTGTAACAATGATTTTACAATGGGAGCATAAGGGGCATTCCCCGCGCTTATATCCAATGCAAAAACAATATTGATGTTTTTATCTCTATCTGTAATCTCTCTGTAGCGATCAAAGTAAATAGGCTCTCCTAAAACATTAAAGACATAGTTTTTACTATAATCAAGAATATTGGTAAAGTATTTTGTTTTAGAATCCGGAGTTGGAGCTTCGTTTAGAGCAAGAGTTACCGGGAAGATATTTTCTAAAGGTTTTCTTTTGTTTACGTCGGTAAGAAGAATTGCTGTTTTATTTTCAGCATCTGACCCTGATGCTCCGGGATATCCTTCGCGTACTCCCAGTTCAGTATCAGTAATTCCTGTGTTATTTTTAAGCTTAATAGCGGAACGCTCACCCCACGTAGAAACTACATTGGAACTTACCCATCCATAAAGGCCTTTACCGATGCTATCGATATCTATAGATGGTTTTTTACCTACCAGGAATCTCTTGTTATTTTCAGCTTGTTTGTAAACATATACGACTTGTCCGTTAGGAATCTTAACATTAGCTGTTTCAATAAGACTCGGCGAGTTGAACACCATGATCGAGTCATTTTTGTAGTATCTTTCAGCACTTCTGATAACTTCGCTGTTATTAGGTACTACCGCTACTCTTACAGGATATCCTGTTCTTTCGCTCTTAAGAGAATGATTCCATAAAAGTAGGTCAGATTCAGGAATCCAGCCATAGGTTTTAATAGATTTTGAAGAGACCTTTTTCATTAAAGCATCTGGAACATATTCCGCGACCTTTACCATTCCGTCTCTATGTTTCAGAACCATTAAAGGCTCCAGAAATTTTACTTCTTTGTATGATTTCTCATCGTCTTTATCCAGGTAGGCCGTATTTCTTGATCTGTCTGAAATAACGATCCATGGAACGGACTTTTTAGGATAGCCATTGACAACTGTTGAATTATCAACTTGTCCATATTGAGAAGGCTCAGGTGTTTTTTTCGACGGAAGCTTTACCTGGCAACTCGTCAACAATACTGATAATCCTATATAATATGCTGCTAGAGGAAATTTATTTTTCATCCTATTTTATCTTTTTATGATTGGCACATCCGGAGAACCGGATGGTATTATTTGCTTTGGTTTATATCTACTTTTGTTACACAGTTTTGTGTATCATCCAAATTCACCTTTACAGTCTGGATCACAGTATTCTTGTCAAACTGAAGACCTGCACAGTACATGTAGAAGTTATTTACTTTACTGTCATTCACTTTTACCACTGTATTTTCATTGTTACACAGATACGTTTTCAACAGGTAATTGTAGTGCATATTGAAACTATTTCCATTGGCAATTTGCTGTAAATGATATTTGAAATCGTTATCAACTTTCGCGTAAGAATCTTCTACAGATACTTCCTCTTGTTCCAATGAGTTATAAGCAGGAAGAATTTTGATACGGTGGTAGATAGGCTCCTGGCTTTCTTCCGTATATAGGGTTACTAAATAATCTCCCGGTTTTTTATAAGCATAGATCGCCAGCTTATCTTTAGAATCCGTATTTCCTGTTTCTCCAAACTTCCAAGCGAATTGTGAAGCGTTGGAAACAGCACGGAACTGTACGTTCTCATTCTGCATGGCCTGCGTTTGAGCTTCTATAGTTGTTTTAGCCTTTGCACTGTCTTTAGGCTGTTTGATACTTCTTGCAGATACCATTACAGGAAATGACTTGGTATATTTGCTGTCAACGATCAAACTTACCTGGTAATATCCAGGTTTATTATAGAAGTGGATCCCACTATTTTTATCAGAAGTTGTTCCGTCTCCAAAATTCCATCTTTTGGTTTTGGCAAACTGGGTTTTATCTTCAAATAAAAGTGTATCTCCTACCGACAATGTAGATGGATAGACTACTCCAACAATATCATCAGCAGAATGGATCACTTTTTTCTGCAGCCATAGTGCAACAAGAGCTGCGATGAGCAATGTTGCAATAACACCGATAATAATGTTCTTTTTGTTTTTTTGAAAATAATTCATAGTTAATAATTGTGATGTGTTTTATGTAAAGTTCCTAAATTTATTGCTAGTTTACTGAGTACGAGCATTCATTTCATTTTTGCGCAGATAAATCTTTTCTTGTTTATCTTTAAATCCTATTCTACATTCCTCTACTTGCTTCTCAAACCGCTTGATATCTTCTGAAGTAGTGGAAATCACCTTTTTATCTTCATAGTACATCTTATAAAATTTAGCAATCTGCGGATAAGCATCTTTTCTGGTATCAACAATATCGTGGCCTTTAAAATAGCCATTCAAGTCATTTACTCCTACAAAGATATTATTTTCTACAAAAGGCTGTGGGGTCTCGTCAGTAAGTTTAGTAATCATGGTATAGGTACTGTCCATGATTGGAATAATGATTTTTTGGTGTTGTTCAAACTCTGCTTTCTGCTCAAGATTTTGAATTCCTCTTACATCTTCATCAGAAAACGGGGATTCAAATCCTTTTAAGAAGAGAACTCCAAGAAATATCATAGCTGTTACAAGCATCAGTATTAAATAAAAAAACTGATAATGCCTTTCCTTCTTAGATAGTGTAATTTGTCCTTGCATATCTTTATCTTTTATCTTTTTCTACCTCCAGTAAAATTTCGTGTAGGGTCTTTTCTAAGCTCATTATTGGCTCTGTTTACTTTTCCCATACATTCATCCAGATCTCTGAGAACTGTTTTCTTTTTGAATTCTACGCCTATGATTTTGGTCTTTAAATTAATCATCGGGCCTATTTGTTTCATTAATGTAGCATAGTGTTTAAAGCTTCCGGTACTGTCTTTTCCCATAATACTTTTAACGTTTCTTACGTTGTCCATAATGTTTGTCCTAAGAAAAACATCATTTTGCACCTTGTTCATATCAAGCTGGGTCATTCTTTCGTAAATATCATCTACATTAATCTTCAATAGATCACTTCGGCGCATTAATTCCTTGTAAGCTTCCGCTTCGCTACTTATCCCTTCACGCTGTATATCATAGCTCTTAAAGAAGAGATAGAGACAACTAAAGGATACCATAGACAAAACAGCAAATGAAAGGATAAACTTCCAAATGCCCATTCTGACGTCAGATTTGTTCAATTTTTTTTCCCTGTTCGAAGACATATATTTGCGATTTGTTTGGCCTGTGAAAGTATAAAAAAAATTTTTTATGCACAATACGTATTTTCCCTGTGGCAGTTTCGTAAAATCCCGGTTTAAATTAATATTAATTTAAACTTTAATAAGTTTTTCATAAATTAGGCCTCTGAATTTTAAATATCATTCGCCAAATCGATATTAAGAATGAGTAAAATATTATCTAATACCGTGCGTTTCTCCATTGCTGACAGTGATTTTTATTTTAAAAAAATAATGATCAAAACCTTGATGGAAAACCCTTTCTATATGCTTTTGAACGATTGTAACAATGGCCACGAACTCGTGAACAGAATCTACAGAAGACAAGAAGATGTATTCATCATTGAGCTATTTATGCCGGTATTAAGCGGAATTGAAGCTATTAAATACATAAGGAAAAACAATGCAGAAACGCCTATTATCACCTATTCCGGGACTTACCAGGAAGATATGGCTGAAATTCTGTCGAGAATTCCTAATATCTATTACTGTCAGAAAAACAGTACCATTATTAAGGATATTATTAAAGGAAGTATAGCTTCTGATGAGTTTGATTATGAAGCGTATTCGAAAGAATGGGAGCAACAGCCACTTGCCGTACAGGAATATATGGACAGGCAAAAGAAAGGCCAGGAAGAGCTTTCGCCGGCTGAAATACAACTGATGAGATTCTGCTATGAAGGTTTCAGTAATAAGGAAATTGCAGAAAAGCTAAACCTGAGTACAAGAACGATTGATACTTATATCAACCGCCTAACGGAAAAACTAGGACTGAAAACAAAGCTTCACCTGATCCGTTTTTGTGTGGAAAATGGATACTACAATTCCAGTTTATAGCAATTATCAGATACGAAATGAGTGATATAAAGCTCTATTAAGTTTATCGTTACTTACTTCATTTTTTTATTATTCTCGATGTTTTTTTATCATTGTATTGCAATATTATTTTATTATTAAATTATCTTCAAGTAGCATTAACATAGCATATACATTAATATCTCAACTCATTGAACAAAAATATTTTGCCACTAATTTGCTAGTATTCAATTTTTTTAACTAAATTTGCACACCTAAAATTTAAAATTAAAATAAGGAAATGACAAAGGCAGAATTGGTAAACACCATCTCAAATAAGTTGGGAACAGAAAAGAATGAAACACAGAAAGTTGTAGAAGCTTTTATGCAGGAGATCAGAACTTCTATGTATAATGGGGATAACGTTTATCTGAGAGGTTTTGGATCTTTTATCATTAAAACAAGAGCTGCTAAAACAGGAAGAAATATTTCTAAGAACACTGCGATTGAGATTCCTGCTCATAACATTCCTGCTTTCAAACCTTCAAAATCTTTTGTTGAGAAAGTAAAAACGAAAGTTGCAGTAAAATAAGAACATTAACTGAATATTAACTAGTTACTAAAAAATTAAAATTATGCCAAGCGGAAAGAAAAGAAAAAGACACAAGGTTGCGACTCACAAAAGAAAGAAAAGAAGAAGAGCGAACAGACATAAGAAAAAATAATCTCTTCTTCTCGAGATTTACAATATAATAATATAGTTGGTGGTTTTAAGTTTTTAAGGTTCACCGACTATATTTTTGTTTGCAACTATAAGATTCCGCGGAAAACGGATGGTTTCAAATATTATTTTAACAAAAATATAAAGGCTTTCATTCTAAATCCTTATATTTAATAGACAAATTAATCGAGAACATTACCAATTTCCTAAATCTTAACAATTTTATCTTATAACAAAATGAAGAAAGAACTAATAGTTTCGCATGAAGATGATCTTACAAAGATTGCACTGCTGGAAGACGGAAGACTATGTGAACTTCATGAGCAAGAGGACAAAAGCGATTTTATAGTTGGAGATCTGTTTATAGGAAGAGTAAAAAAACTGGCCCCCAATCTGAATGCAGCATTCGTAAATATAGGATATGACAAGGATGCATTCCTGCATTATCAGGATCTGGGACCACAATATCTTACTTACAGAAAATTTTTAAAAGATACGATCTCTAAGAAACAAAACACTTCAAGCTTAAAAAATTTCGAGATACAACCCGAAATAGATAAAAATGGAACGGTAGATAAAGTCATTGCAAAAGATGACATTGTTCTTTTACAGATCACCAAGGAGCCTATTTCTACGAAAGGGCCTAGAATATCTACCCAAATTTCATTAACAGGACGTTTTTTGGTTTTAATTCCATTCGACAATAAGGTTTCCATTTCCAAAAAAATTAAAAGTTTTGAGGAAAAGGAAAGATTGAGAACTCTGATCGACAGTATCAAACCTGAAGGTTTTGGAGTTATTATCAGAACTGTAGCCGAAGGAAAAAAGGTAGCCGACCTTCATAACGATATGAATCAGCTGATTCAGAAATGGGAAACCACCTTTAAAAATATCCAACGAAACAAAGTTCCGTCTAAAGTTTTAAGCGAAGAAGACAAAGCTTCAGCTATTTTAAGAGACAATTTTAATCAGGATTTCGTGAATATCATCTGCGATGATGAGCAAATGGTAAACGAAATGGAAAATTACATTGAAGTAATAGCGCCTGAAAAGAAAAATATTGTCCAGTTTTATGATTCCCATATTCCACTTCTGGAATATTACAATGTTGAAAAACAGCTTAAACAGAGCTTCGGAAAACACGTAAACATACCAAGCTCCAAAGGTGCTTATCTTGTTATTGAACATACTGAAGCCCTACACGTCGTAGACGTTAACTCCGGAAATAATATTACTACCGGAACCGCTGTCAATAAAGAACACGCTCTTAAAGTAAACAAAATGGCAGCCACTGAGATTGCCAGACAACTTCGCCTCCGCGATATGGGAGGTATCATTGTGATCGACTTCATCGACATGCCCAATTCAGAGCACCGAAGAGAGCTCTTTGAACATCTAAAAGAGGAAATGAAGCGCGACAAAGCTCGCCACAAAATCCTTCCTCCAAGTAAATTCGGTCTGATTCAGATTACCCGACAAAGAAACCGTCCGGAAAAACAGATCGAAACTAAAGAAGAAAACCCGAACAAAGACGGAGAGATTGTTGCTCCTATTGTCATCGTGGAAAGAATGGGTGAAACCCTAAGAAATATCCTGCAGAAAGAAAAAGGAAAAATCTACCTGCATGTACACCCATTTGTAGAAGCCTATTTAACAAAAGGCCTTATTAAAAGCATCCAAATGAAATGGTTCATTAAATATAAAAAATGGGTAACCATTGTTCCAAGGGATTCTTTTAAATATTTAGAATACAAAATTTACAATTCTAAAAAAGAAGAATTGATAGAATTTTCTAATTAAGACAAAATTTAAAACCTTCAGTTTTTACTGAAGGTTTTTTTTATTATATTTGTAAAAACACATCAAAATAAAATACAAATGAAAAAAAACACCCTCAATGGGATTCCTTTTATTTGGGATACCTATACCCAATTTCTCACTTATCTACAAGTAACAATCTCCCTTTAAACCATTCAAAACTACCATAAAGTAATATTTGATTGCAGTTTAAAAAACTTCTGTTTTTCAAGCACACCTAAGGTTTTACCCTTAAAAGACTGCTCTGAAAAACAATAACACCATTGAAAACTTTTAAAATTAAATACGATGATTAAAAATTTATTACTACCATGCATTTTGATGATTCAAAGTGTATCCGCTCAGATTATCTCTTATGACAACAGCTTCGCCTCAAACGGAAAATATACTATTGCAGGCTCCAATACTAGCTATAATACCAAAATCGTTCAAAACCCCGACAAGAGCTTCTATTTTACTTATGCCAAAGATAATTCATCTTCAAACATCGCTGAATGTGTTATTTCAAAACTTAATGCTAATGGAACTGTAGATTCTTCTTTTGGAAATAATGGAGAAACGATAATCAGTAATTATTATACCGCTGTAGACAGTCAGCTTACCCGACAATCAGACGGCAAGCTTTTGGTATTTGGTTTCAATACTGATGGTTCCGTTATTACCAGAATCACCTCCAATGGACAGCTTGATCCCACATTTGGCAGTAATGGCTCTTCAAAGATTTCAAATATTTTCACCGATTTTAATGGCGCTGGCTATGGCTTATACCTTCAGAATAATAAAATTATTATCTATGGATTGTCAACTGATGGAACCTCTAATTTTTATAAAAGTATTTACAGGCTCAACAATGACGGAAGCATAGATAACACTTTCGGATACAATGGTTCTGTAAAGACCATGGGGAACTTTATATTTTTAGACAATCAATCCAATATTGTAAGCTTTATTACCGATTACTCCAACACGAACTCTAATGTAACCTACCCTAATGGAGGAATGGAAAAATATAACAGTAACGGACAACCTTTGACAACTTTTGGAAACAATGGAGCTCTTGTTTTCACGAATAGTCCCGGAGTTACAGGAACAGCCTTCATGGACAGCAATAATTACATTGTATGTGCCAATGTCCTTAACAATGAGATCTTCAGAATGACCCCTAATGGAATCCGCGATAATACTTTTGTATTTGACAATACTGCAGCGCCATTCAATGATGGTAACCTATCCTCTTCTATTACTGAGAAGAATGGAAGCTATTATATCTCATGGATAACAGGAACAAGCGGAGAAACTTTTTTAATTTCCAAACTTACTTCAACAGGAGCTATAGATCCTCTTTTTAATTATTATTCCGAAAATGCGGTGGGTTCTCTATTTATTGGAAACATGATCGTGAATGATGGAAATATTTTTGCTACAAGAGGAAACCAAATTTTAAAATTTCTATTAAATAGTAACGCTACTTTAGCTACTGCAGATTTTTCTAAAGCCAGCAAAACTGCCATTTCATTTGAAAATCCAATTAAGCAAGATTTAATTTACCATACAAAGGAAACTATACAATCTATAGAGATCTACTCTTCAACCGGAAAGCTTGCCAAAACTGTTAAAAATAACCACTCAGACCTATCAGCTCTTCCAAGTGGAGTTTATATGCTAAAGATCCGATTTACCAATGGAAAAGAAACGACTAAAAAACTAATAAAGAAATAAGAAAGGTATTATTAAACTCAAAAAAATCAAATGACAAAAAATTTATTTATCGCACTGCTTTTTGTAGTACAAACAGCTTTTGCACAGATCATTTCCAAGGATCCGAATTTTGCCACCAGTGGAATATATACAATGCCCGGAAATCTCACTTGGTCAATGGTTCAAAATCCCAATGGGGAAATTTACTTTACTCATAATACAAATACATATCCTGGTCTCAATGTTACCGAATCTTATGTATCAAAGCTTACAGCCAATGGGATACCAGATACAACTTTTGGAGTTAACGGACACTTACAATTACCTCACAACAGTTACTTAAACGAAGGGAAACTACAATCAGATGGGAAATTGATCATTTTTGGTTTTATCAATACAGAATCAGTGGCAATATCCAGAATACTTCCAAACGGTCAACCAGATCCTACTTTTGGAACCAATGGTACTGTAGTAGTTCCTGACCTAGTTCCTGATCAGAATTACGCTTCGTATGGAATCCTTATACAAAATGATAAAATACTTGTTCATTCGATCAAATACATTCAAAACATTCAGAATAGGCATGTCATTTTCAGACTTAATTCTGATGGCAGCTTGGATCACACTTTTGGTGACAATGGTTATGCGTCTACACAAGGAACTCCTCCCGGCAGGACATTTGTAAGAATGGACTATCAATCTAATATTATTTGTTTTAGTAGTAATGGTGGGTTTATTCAAAAATTTAACTCAAATGGATTACCTGTAACAAACTTTGGAAATAATGGTGTTATATCGTTGCTTGATACAAATGGCTATGGTTATGGAAGTACTAATACTGTACTGGTAGATACCAATAATAAAATTCTTTCTCATTAGCTTCAGAGGATAAAATTATAAGAATCAATCAAGACGGAACAATTGATAATACATTTAATTATAGTTCGAATGCGAATTCTGGCTTAAATGGAGGCTCATGGGTTCAATGTATTGTTGAAAAAGGAGGTTCTTACTATATTGGAGGAGCAGGCAATTCCAATAATTTAATTTCTAAACTTACTCAAAGTGGTTCAGTAGATCCTCTTTTTAGTAATTATTTACAAACAGATTCTGATGTGGAGGAAATGATCATCAATAATGGTAATATTATTGTAAGAGGAAACGGACATATTGTAAAATATCTGCTTAGCAATGGTACTTTATCAACGGTAGATACAAAAAAAGAAGACCAAAGTATTTCTTTTGAAAACCCTATCCAGCAACAGCTTGTTTACCAATCAAAGGATAAAGTGAGCAAAATTGTCATCTATTCTCCTGATGGAAGAATTATAAAAACCGTAAAGGATTCCAGGACTTCTGTTTCAGATTTATCTAAAGGCTCTTATGTGGTTAAAGTTACTTTTGAAAATGGAAATAGTATCAGTAAGAAACTTATTAAAAATTAATTCAATACAAACCTCTGGCTTTACCAGAGGTTTTTTTGTTACCTTAGTCTAAAGAAGAAGACATGCTACCCCTTTTAAGTTTTGGCTAAAGCCATTGGATTTATTTTATATATTTTAAGGTGGGCTAGAGCCCACCTCTATTGATGTTAATACGTGTATGGATAATAGATTTTTAATGACAAGATCTTTTATCTTTTATCTTTTATCTTTTATCTTTAAATTATGAAAAACCACCACTACAAAACCACGATTCAATGGACAGGAAATAAAGGAACCGGAACCAGTGGCTATAGAGATTACGAAAGAAGCCATACCATTTCGGTAGAAAACAAAGCGATTATTGAAGGTTCATCTGATCCGGCATTCCGGGGAGATCAAACCAAACACAATCCCGAAGATATGTTTCTCTCTTCTCTTTCGTCTTGTCACATGCTTTGGTATCTTCATTTTTGTTCTGAAGCGGGGATTATTGTAATAGATTACATTGATGAAGCTATTGGGATTATGGCGGAAACAGCTACTGGAAGTGGTCATTTTACAGAAGTTACTCTACATCCTACCGTTACAGTTGCTGAGGAATCAATGATTGAAAAAGCAAAACAGCTCCATCATAAAGCGAATGAATTTTGTTTCATTGCCAATTCCGTTAATTTTCCTGTAAAACATATCCCTACTGTGTTAATTAAATAATAAAAAAATATTTTTTTTAATTCTTATAAAACACCAATAAAACTCGCAATCCAGCAACAATAACTCTAAAATAACACGTCAAAATTCAAACAAAAGAGATTTATTTATTAAATAATCAATAAAAATAATATTTTATTAAAGAATAATCATAATTAAAGTCAAAATATTCATCATTTTTATTTAAAACATAAAGTTTTTTTCATACATTTATATAAACAAAAACTAATTATGATGAAACCAAGATTAACTATTTTTGATGAACCGATGTTATATACAGAAGGCTTATCAAAATTACTAATGCAGAGCAAAATTTTTAATACAATAGACATCTGTAATTCCTTAGAAACTCTCTCTAAACATTTAAAAGATGAACCCCCTGAAATTCTCGTCATGAGTTCTAATATGCTCATGCTTACTGAACTGAGTAAATCTGTAGAAAACATTATTTCAGAGTACAACACTATCAAAATTATCATCATTGGCAATTGTTATGATGTAATCGATATTCGAAAACTATTCAACAAAGGCATCAAAAGTTATCTTGATAAGACCTGTAGATATAATGAATTTCTAAAATCCATTAATGCATTACTATTGAATGAGATTTATATTTGTGATCAAGCAAAAGAAAGAATGATAAGTTTCATCAGTAGCGAACAAGGGAAACAAAATTTTCATATCAGAGATCCACTTACCCGCCGCGAAATGGAAATTTTGAAACATATATGTGATGGATTCAGCAGCAAAGATATTTCTGAAAAGCTATTTATCAGTATCAATACGGTAGAAACACACAGAAAAAGAATTCTTTTGAAACTCAATGTAAAAAACATAGCAGGTGTTGTAAAATATGCTATTGAAAATCATATCATCGACTGAGGAAGAAACCATCAAATAATAAAAATTCCGGATCCTATGATCCGGAATTTTTTGTTCCTATTCATTATATTTAGAATGATAATAAGACCAGAGATCAAGAGTCAGAAACTTTTTACTTCTAAGACTTAAATCATCTTTGTCTTTCTTTACTCGTAATCCGGCATTTCAGCATTGCTGAAAAGTGCAGCTCTTGAAAGGTCTGTCAGGTTACTATTCAAATCTATAACCATTACATTTCTTTGAGAAATATTATCATTGGAGGTATTCATAAAGATGACCTGTGCATTATTAGGTGAGAATCTTGGATCCAGATCATTGGTTCCCATTGCCTTTTCGCTTGCTTCAGAAATATCACTCATATTATTATTTGTAAGATTGTAAATAAAGATATGGGAATCCAGCTGGCGATAATTACCACTTCCATCCTGATATCCTGATATATCACGGGTAAACATAAGAAGTTGTCCGTCTACTGAGAAATTAAGACCTCCACTCGCTCCTGCAGAGCCTGATAATACTGTTTTAAGAATATTCCCCATCATATCAATGACATATATATTTGTATTATAGCCATTGTAATCATTGGTTTTTATGGCAATTTTACTGCCGTCGTAGCTCCAGTCACATTCTGAGATCATACTTCCGTCCGGAGTTGTATATACCAGAGACAGTCCACTACCATCTTTATTGATCCTATACAACTTATTAAAATTTGAATAAATAATTTCCTTACCATTGGTACTCCAGGCAAAATCCATTTCATAATTATTAAAACCTGCTACGGGAACGGTGGTGACTTTAAACGGGTTAGAACCATCAGGATTTGCAGTATAAAGATGGGTACTTCCACCTTCAGTTCTAAGAAATGCGATGAGACCTGCATTATTATTCATCCTTGGTCTCCAGCTGTTATAGGAAGAATCGGTAAACTGAAAACTATTGCCTTGCTGATCACTTGACATGATCACAAAATTACCGTTCAGCTTTCTTACATAATGATACCTGTTGGAAGGAACTGTATTGGTGGTAAATTTACTGATCAAACTTAAAACTGGCTGGTGAATGCCGTCCGAAACAGACACCTGCCAGAAGTAACTTACACCAAACTTCAGATTTGAAAGCGTATAATGATTAGCCGTCAAATCGTTAACCTGAATCACATTAGTGTCAAGATTATTTTTAATTGTTAAACTATATTTTAAAACATCTGCTGTATCCGGATCTGTTGCACTCCAGGTTAATTCAACACTCAATGGTTGATTTACCGCGTTATCTATCGGACTTAAGAGCTGCGGTGTTGTAGGCGGAGAATTCAGAGAGGTATCATCACTCATTTCAAACACGACTGTTACCAGCTGATTCTGGCTCTGCATGTTGACAGACTGAAAGCTTGTAATATATCCTGAAAGTTCTGCTTTACAGAATAATTACCTACCGGCATAGCCGTAATTTCAAAAGAGCCGTCAGCACCACTGAAAACCGTTTGGGTTGTAGGGGTTGTAAATATCTTTACATTAGCCAGCGGTACATTACTCCCTCTTTTTACTACTTTTCCTTTTAAAGTTCCTGTTTGAGCCTGTTCTACAAGGTCTTCATTACATGAAAACAGACAAAAAGTAAGGATGAATATGCTGAGTATTTTGATTAAAGTTTTCATAATTCGTGTTTTTATTTGTTTCCAATGTAAAAATTGATTCCTAATGCAAAGCGCAGCGCCTGATCTTTTCGTTTTCCATTGATTAATCCTTCCCAATCATCTTTAAATCCAAGATCATATTGAGCAGAAGCTCTCAGTGAGAAGTTATGACCAACCATATATTCAAGGCCGCCTCCGACTTGTCCTTTATACTGAGGGCTATATTTGGAATACATCGCTCCTACCCCGCCATAAATGTATGGGCTGAATCTATATTTTGGAAAAAGCAGATATTCGAGGTTAACTTCAGGGCCGAAGAAATTTCGTTTCACAATATTTTCATTCTCAAGAGTAAAATAGCTTCCGTTGATCTCAACGTTAAAATTAGGAGTGAGGAAATATTTGATTCCTACCTTTCCGCCGATATTCATTTTAGGGTTTACATAATCATCTTTTACTTTCTGTGCTTCTACATTCGCAAATACGGAAACTTTTTGTCGGTAATTTTCGGGATATCTGTTTCCAATTGCCCTTCCGTTATTATTTTCCTGTTCTTTATGGTATTCATTGATCAACGCTTGATAACTTGTTGTGTCATCAATTGCTTTTCCCCATATTTTATCCTGAATACCTTCTACGATAAGTGATTTTACAGCTTTTTCAATAGCTTCGGTTACGGCTAACTGAACGGGTTCGTTTTGGGTAAGCCCTACCTCAGCTTCCAGAAGTCTTTCTGTATCTATATATCTGAAAAAGCTACCATTAATACTGGTTGAAAGAATGGTTTTGGAAGTATAAACCGTTTTAAGAATTTCTCCATTGAGAGTGGAAACAGCACGCAGATAAATAGTAATTCTATCTTGTCGATATTGTGTGGAAGCGCCAATGCCAAAATAACGGGCACCAAGGCCTCCGGTCAAAATATTACTGTCATAAGAAATAACTCCTCCTTCCAGAAGAATTCCGGCATATAGAAGTGGAGGAAGTGATTGAGATGTTTTATCCGCATCTTTTATATATTCCTGACGGGTAGATCTGATAATCTGTCTTTCATTAAGCAGATTAGCAATGTTTTCTCTTTCGATAGGGATAAACCAGCGGCTATCTTCAAGTGCTTTAATAAGAATCGTTGTGGTACCCTGGGGAACCGCCGTGCTCCAATTATTCCCATTTTCAGAAGGTTTATACTGGCCTGTTTGGTCTCTGAATTTATAAACTCCTATCACTATTTTTTCTTTAGGCAGCGGGAGTTTCTTCAATTCTTCTGTGGAAGAAGTGACTTCTCCCATCGTTGGCTTTTCAGGATCTGAGGGTAAACCAAAGATCGAACTACAAGCCTGTAAAACACATAGCAGAAAACTACAGAAAAAAATTCTGGTGTAAGTGTAAGTTCTCATGATAAGTTTGGTTTTAAATTTTTTTTTATTTTGGAATGACGATCTCGGACTGATCACCTGTACTGGTATCCAAAATATTGATTAAAAGTCCCTGATTGGTATTGGTAACCTGTAGGTACAATGACCCGAAAAGGTAGTTACCTGGTTGTATCTTTCCATCACCAAACTGCTCATCAAAGAGTTTCCTTGAAAGCTCACTGAGAATTTGCCTATTGAGGCTCTGAGTAAAACTATCAAGGGAATTCACTTTATCAAGCAGATTGCTGTAATCATTTTTTTGATCAAACTGATTCTGTGCATTCGCTGAGCTTAGAAGCCATTGGTAATTAAAAGTATCACCTCCAAATGCAGGATTTATAGGCTTATAAACAAGTTGTTGAGATTTTCCTGAGAAAATACCCGCAACAAAAATTAAAAGAATAATAAAAGTTTTCATGGCGGACGTTTTTAGTAGATAAATTCATTTTTTATGAGATTTTTCTTTGCTGTAAATTCTTTGATATATTTTAAACTATAGGCTAACTGTTCCTGTAAATAGTCTTCTCCAGGGTTGGTCATAAAACTGTAAATGATCTTATCATCAATCTGGATATTGATCTGACCGCTTGTTCCGCGGAGAGGAAGTTCAGAAATAGTGACGGCACTACTACTCTTGTCCGGAAGCTGACTATATTGAATGTAAAACATATCATAAAAGTCTTTCCCTACTTTGGTTTTAGTTTCGTCAATAGCAAGACCTCTTAGTTCGTAAACAGCATCGTCTTCTATTTTGGCTGTTTTCTTTTTAAAAAGATCACTATTCAATTCAAGGCTGTCCTTAGCTACTAAAGCTTTAGATTGTTCATCTTTTATGTAAAGAAAAGCTTTTAAGGCGTCTTTGGTTTCAAGATTTACGCTGATTTCAGACAACACCTTCACTTCATTCGGATTGATAGAAAACTTACCACTTTGTTGATTATTGGAAAGATTTCCACCGTTTCCTTTTTTTATCGATATTAAAAAATAATTCAACTCTTTGTAAACCGCTGTATTATTGACAACAACTGCCTTTATTTTAATCTGGTTTTCCAGTATACTGCTTTCAATTCTTGCGGTTACTTTTTTATCCTCCTGCCCATAACCCAATATCGACAGGAAGACAAAAAAAGTGACTAAACTCAGGATAGATAAGGATTTCATCATTTATGATTTAATAATTTCTCATGAAAATAGTTTTATTATCACCCTTTACATTGATCTGAATTCCATCAGAAATACTGTTGCTTCCCGTAACATCAATAATATTATTATTCCCTTGTGTCGTAATGGCCGTTTTGGAACCCTTCTCTGAAAATGAATTTATAAAATAAAGAGTATTAAAGTCTCCAAGCTGCTTTACGGTAATATATGTTCTGCTGTTAAGTGAAAGTTCTGCATTGTTATTGTCACCCATTTGAATGATATTGGAATAGCTGGTATTCTGATCTGTATACTGTTTGGTGATAAGATTGAGGATTGTATTACTGTTGACCTTATCCCAATCGATTTCCTGAGCATGCAATGGTATTATCATACAAAAAATTAAAATATTCCATCTCAAGGTAAACATGACATTCGTGTTTTATTTAAATTAAAGATACATTCATCGTCAATGGAGGAAAACACACCCGGTAGTCATCAATATAGACTATGATTTCCTGGTATATTACATCTTTAGGTAAAAAAGGAGAAACCAACCTGTAGCTTCTCCTTCTACTTTAAAGATTACAGTATTTAAAAGGGCTTAATTTGACTGATTCACAATCATAGAGTTTCCGTTACCTATCTGAGTACCAAGGTGAACATGAGCATCACCTGTTTGAGTTACCCCAGTGAAGTTACCATTACCCGCTTGAAGATCAATAGCTGTATTAGAGTTCCCCAATTGTGCTTGGTATAATTGGTTTCCACTACCAACCTGTACTCCCATACTTGTATTATCATTACCAATCTGAGCTGCAACAGCAATATTACTACTACCTACCTGTACATTACTGGCGCTGTTATCATTACCATCTTGATATTGAATAAGCAGGTTATCAGCTCCTATCTGAAGTCCACTAGCTTCGTTTCGTCTTCCTGCCTGAACCTGATAAGCGGCATTACCACTTCCTAACTGAACAGCTGAAGCTACGTTTCTTCTTCCATCCTGATATTGAACTACCGAGTTACCTACACCTAACTGCATAGAAGAAGCATCATTTCGTCTTCCGATCTGAGTTTGCTCAGTTGAATTAAACAGACCCACTTGCCATGTTGAAGCTTCATTTCTATTTCCTATCTGGGTTACCGTGTTTACGTTCCCAATACCTATTTGATCTACATCAACGGAGTTTCTGTTTCCGGTACTTATTGCAGTATTTCTATTAAAAATACCTACCTGATCAATATCTGCTGTGTTACGATTTCCATTCTGTGTCAAAGAATTAATGTTCAAAAGACCAGTTTGGTCTACTGTTGCAACGTTCAAGTTTCCTGTTTGGGTAGTCACATCAATATTAGATTGAGCAAACCCGAAACTCATGGCGATTAGTGTCAATACACCTGTAAGTAAATTTTTCATTTTAGTAAAAATTAATTGGTTAATAGTGAGACAAAGGTATATGCTATATCAAAGTGAAAAACCACCATCACAGTGTAAATTTTAAAAGTCACTGTTTACCATTCCTAAACTCACTGTTTTTGGGATTGATTGTGTCACGGATTTCAGTTACGTAGAAATACGGTATCTGGAATATGAATGGTGAATAATCAATTCGCTTCACTTGTCAATTTTATAAGGAATGGTTATTCACTATTGGAGTTTAAAGTTCAAAATTTAATATTGTCGGTTGAAGTCACAGTCAACAGACATTCATCATTCACTTGTAAAGCAAAATTCACTATTACCCTTCCCTATTGGTTAATTAATGTTAAGGCCTTTATTTCTTCAGGAATATATTGTTAAATTTGAGCTATGGAAAATTTTGGAAAAGATTTATTACGGAAAATAAAAAGTATAGAACTTCCCGGTGCACCTGCCCATGGAGTGTTCTCTCCTCCCTCGCGTCCCGTTTTTACATATGATGAAGTGCTGGCTAAAAACCCAAAGTTTGCAGCCGTCAACATTGTATTGTATCTGAAGGATAATGAATGGTATTTTCCTTTGATCCAAAGAACCATCAATGAACATGACAGACACAGTGGACAGATCTCATTACCTGGTGGAAAGCGTGAAGAAATGGATCAGGATTTTGCAGAAACTGCCATTCGTGAAACTTCCGAAGAAATTGGAATAGATAAACATTATGTGAGAATTATCAGAGAAATGTCACCAATCTACATTCCGCCAAGTAATTTCTATGTTTATCCTTATATTTCATATACTAAAAAGAATCCTCTCTTCGTTCTTCAGCAGAGTGAAGCCGTGGAGACGATTGAGTTTCCAATCACTTCATTTTTAAACCTGTCTGATACCCCCGAGATCATGGCGCTTCCAAGTGCCGGCGGAAATGAAGTTCCGGTCATCAATTTCAATGGATATATTATCTGGGGTGCTACAGCAATGATATTAAGTGAATTCAGCCAGTTGCTGAAAAAAATGTAACTTTGCACAACCGTGTTTAATTGAAAAATGGCGAAGAAAAATATTTTCACCGATGCATTCGGAACACCTTATTTTTTAAAAAGGTTTATTATTTTTATTTTAGGAGTTGTATCATACAGAAGATTCAATGGCTTTAATAAGTTAAAAATAACCGGAACAGAGCACCTTGTGGATCTTCCGGACTCCAATGTATTGTTTGTATCTAACCATCAAACTTATTTTGCGGATGTAGCTGCAATGTATCATGCATTCTGTGCCGTAAACAATGGGTATTTAAATACGATTAAAAACCCGATCTATCTGTTGAATCCAAAGATCGATTTTTACTATGTAGCAGCAGAAGAAACCATGAATAAAGGTATTCTTCCTAAAATTTTTAAAATTGCAGGAGCTGTAACGGTAAAAAGAACCTGGAGAGCAGAAGGAAAAAATGTCAACAGAATGGTAGACATGAGCGAGGTAGACAATATTATGAAAGCTTTGGATAATGGCTGGGTAGCGACCTTCCCACAAGGAACAACTTCTGCCTTTGCCCAAGGACGAAGAGGTACTGCTAAACTCGTGAAGAACCAGCGCCCTATTGTTATCCCTATCAAAATCAATGGATTTAGAAGAGCTTTTGATAAAAAAGGACTCCGTGTAAAAGTAACCGGTGTAAAACCTACCATGGAATTTAAGGCTCCTCTGGATATCGATTATGATAATGAAAAAGCACCAGAAATTTTATTGAAGATCATGACTGCTATTGAGCAGACTGAAGACTTCAATCTACTACACAATTATGATGAAGAACTTAAAGCTAAAAAATTAGAACAAAAGGACTCAAATAATTAAAAATTATGAACAGAATAATCGGAATTTTATTCGCTATCATAGTATTAGTTTCGTGCAACAGCCAAAAAGTATATTCTGATTTTGATATCAGTTATTCGAAAAGTGGCGGCTTTGCTCCTGTATATGAAAATCTGCTAATCAAAGGAAATAATGTACATTACTCTTTTGAAGGCCAAGGAAAAAAATACAAACAAGATTTTAAAATTTCAAATGAAGATCTGAAGAAACTGGATCAGGTTCTTTCTCAGAATAATTTCAGAAGAATACAGGAAGATCGTAAAAAATTGTACGATAATATCTCGACTTCGATCAATATTAAGAAAGGGCCTAATGAAGGCAGCAAGACAGATGCCAGTATGATCATTCCCAATTATCAGACTAACTGGAATAACATCCTTGAAGCTTTTCAGCAGATCATTAATACTAATATTAAAAAACAGTAAATACAATTGAAAACCCACTTCATTGCCATTGGCGGAAGCGCCATGCACAATCTAGCCATTGCATTAAAAGATAAAGGATATCAGGTTACCGGTTCAGATGATGCTATTTTTGAACCCTCTAAATCCAGATTGGAGAAAAAGGGAATATTACCTCAGGAAATGGGTTGGTTTCCGGAAAAAATCACCTCAGATATTGATGCTGTGATTCTCGGAATGCATGCTCACCAGGACAATCCTGAATTGGCAAAGGCAAAAGAATTAGGGTTAAAAATATATTCTTACCCTGAGTTCCTATATGAACAGTCTAAGAATAAAACCAGAGTAGTTATTGCCGGATCTCACGGAAAAACAACCATTACTTCTATGATCCTTCATGTTCTGAATTTCCATCAGAAAGATGTAGACTTTATGGTAGGGGCACAATTGGAAGGTTTCGACTGTATGGTAAAGCTTACTCAGGATAATGACTTTATGGTATTGGAAGGTGATGAATACCTTTCCTCTCCTATTGACCTGCGTTCAAAATTTTTATTATATCAACCTAATATTGCTTTAATGAGCGGTATTGCATGGGATCATATCAACGTTTTCAAAACTTTTGATGACTATATCGATCAATTCAGAAAGTTTGTTGCAAGCATTACAGCTGGCGGGGTTTTGGTATATAATGAAGAAGATCCGGAAGTAGTGAAAGTAGTAGAAAACGCTGAAAATTACTTCAGAAAGATTCCTTATAAAACGCCTGATTATGAGATCAGCAACGGAAAAGTGTATTTAAAAACAGAAATGGGAGATGTTCCTCTTTCTGTGTTTGGAGCACACAACCTACTGAATATGGAAGGAGCGAGACATATTTGTCAGCAACTTGGGATTATGGATGAAGACTTCTATGAGGCAATTATGAGCTTCAAAGGAGCTTCAAAACGTCTTGAAAAGGTAGAAAGAGAAGACAAGGGAACATTATATAAAGACTTTGCCCATGCGCCAAGTAAGGTAAAAGCTGCGGTAAAAGCATTCAAGGAACAATTTAAAAACGAAAAAAAATACGGTTTCCTTGAACTCCATACTTATTCTAGCTTAAATCCTGCTTTTTTGGAGCAGTATGACCACGCTATGGACGGATTGGATGAAGCCATCGTTTTCTATTCTGAAGATGCTTTAAAAATTAAAAGAATGGAACCTATTTCTCCCGAGTTTATTAAAGAAAAATTCAAGAATGATCATCTAAGGGTTTTCACCAATGCTGAAGACCTTCATGCTTACTGGAATACTTTGGATAAAACAGACGGGGTTTACCTCATGATGAGTTCAGGAAACTTTGGCGGATTGGATCTGACAAAATAATTCAAGTTGAAATATAGAATTAAAACTCCTTTCAGTGATACTGGAAGGAGTTTTTTATATTATAGTCATTCCATAATAGTATTTGAAAACAAATTTCCTGTCCCTAAATAATTTTAGTATCTTTCATTTAGTATTTAATCCATCATTTATAGCATTTTTAAGTAAATTTTCAAGTCACTATTTTACAAACTATGATTAAGCTGTTCACCGACATATTCTTATTCCTTTCTTCAAAAAAAATATTTCTTTCAGTTACTTTTTTATTATTTATCTCTTGTAATCAGATTACTAAAAAGGATGAAAATAGAAATTTTGACTTGTCTTTATTGGAAGAGAACAACAAATTGCGTAATGCAGGGGATTATAAAGCAATTTTCCAGCTTAATAAAAAATATTATAAGCAAGCAGAGAATATTGGATACAAAGACGGGCTTGCCCATTGTCTTATTAATTTTGCTGTTGCTGATATAAGTTCAGGCAATTATAAAAATGGGATCTTCTTTTTAGAACGGGCCGAAAAATTACTCTCAAAATCAGACAATATCCCATTGAAAGCTTTACTCTATAATGAATTGGCTTCATTAAACAATGTAATGGGTCTCACAGATAATGCAGAAACGTATAGCAAAAAATCTATTTTCTATACGGAAAAATCTAATATGGAAGACCAGAAAGGCTATTCTTTGGGGAAAATATACATCTCTAGAGCCGCCCTGCTAGATACACAAAAAAAATATGATTCTGCTGTAATTTACTATCACAAAGCCATCAAGGTAGCCCCTTTTGCTCTTTCAGAAATTATTCTTGCACAGCATTATTTATCTTACAATAAGAACATGGATTCTGCCCGTGTTTATGTAAATAATGCTATGAAAATGGTTTCACAGGAAAAACAGTTAGGCGCCCAGCAAATAGGCGTTTACATAATAGCTGGAGATTTTTATATGGAAACCAAAGAATATCCAAAAGCAGAAACGACTTATAAAGCTGCTTTGCAAGCAATGGATGCTACCAAAAACATGTATTCTGAATATCTGAATTATATTTATCAAAAACTTGCAGAGCTCTATAAAACAAACGGAAACACAAAAGAGGAATACTTTTATCTGAATCAATACAACAAAACAAAAAAAGACTTTGATAAGAAAAAAGAAGGCGCAATAAATCTTCTCGCCAATAAATTTATTGCTGATCTTAAAAGCGAAGACAAAGAAAATCAGAAAAGAAACTATATTTATTGGTGTTTAGGAGGTATTTTACTTATTTTCTCCGGTCTATATGCATTTTGGAAAATAAAAAAATTGAAAACCAATAAGGAGGCCTTGAAATCCCAGACTGAGGTATTAAAAGACAAGCTTGAAGATAAAAATACTGAAGAGCTTATTGAACTTGCCCGAAAGAATGACTCCTTTTTTATTATAAAATTCAGAGAAGTGTATCCTCACTTTATTGCAAAATTACTTACCATCAACCCTGATCTGGAAAATAGTGAACTTGTTTTTTGTGCAATGCTCAAACTCAATTTTTCTTCTAAAGAGATTGCACAAAATATGACGATACAACACACTTCTGTACAAAAAAGAAAAAGCAGAGTAAGAAAAAGATTGAATATTTCTAGCGATGTAGATATCTATGATTTTCTCAATCAATTAAAGTAACTCACCTCACAACCTGATATAAAGAAAAACTCCCTTTAGCCTGAGCCAAAGGGAGTTCTTTATTTTTTATTTAACTCTTCTGAAATATCTTATTACAACATCATTCTTTCCATCATCATCTCTATCTTCTGTATTATCTTCTGTTACCAGTTCAGTCACAGTTAGTTTAGTAACCTTATAAACTCTGTTAGAATTATTATACCATAGTTTCTTATCATTTTGGTCATAAGTATATTTGGCATTATGATAATCAGATGGAACACATACACCATCTTTATTCAACGAATATCCAACAGTATTCACTTCGGTTTTATTGTATTCAAAAATATTTTCTGATTCACAGCCTGAAGGATAAACTGCTTTTGTTTTGTTATCAGAAGTTGTATAAACATCTGCTTTATACTGATTCCATGTTCCTACGATTGGAGATACCTCTTCTTTTTTAGAATTATCATCATCACTACTACATGAGATAATTGCTGAAAATGCGGCAAGTGCCAGAAATAATTTTTTCATGATTAAAGTTTAAAAATATATTTAAGCCCCGAAGATAATACAATTTCAATTACTTCTCTTCTATTTGAAATATGAGATTTCTCAGAATTTCTTCAGTAGAAAGTTCACTATAATCATGGATAGACTGCCCAGCCCAAATACCTACAAAATCCGGATTCTGTTTAGATTTTGCTGCTTTACGAAGTCCGTTTGTTAGTTTATTCTGATAAGGATAAGGTAAAATATATTCAGAATTTTCAACAGCTTCTATATATTTGTTTCTTACTCCTCTCGCATATCTGCCTGAAAAACTCTTCGTTAATATAATCTCATCTTCTTTCACCTTTTTAAGTTTTTCCTTTTCAAAAGGCTGCATAGCACTTTCTTGGGAACATAATAAAAGATTTCCTACCTGAAATCCCTGGGCTCCCAATTCTTTTACAGCTTGTAAAGTTTTGCCACTATAAATTCCTCCTGCATAGATGAGCGGAACTTTCACATGATCATATACCTGCGATAATAAAGATAATCCTCCGATCTGCGGAACATGGTCAGGATCAAAGTCCCCCTATGACCACCCGCTTCTGTTCCCTGTACACAAATAATATCAATTCCTGATCTTTCTAAAATCAATGCTTCATTCACAGAAGTACAAGTACCAATTAATGTAACTCCATTTTCTTTTAATTTCTGAATGCTTTGATCATCCAGATTACCAAAAGTAAAACTTAAGATCTTACACTTTTCTTTAATGATTGCTTCTACCAATTCATGATAAGATCTCACTTTAAGATCTTCCAGCTCAGGAAGACTGACTTCAATATTGTTCTCTTTTGCCAGTTGTTCTAAGAACTTCCTGGTGTTCATAAACTTTTCTTTTAAAGCATCTGTTATTTCAGGAATATGATGAACAAAGATATTTACGGCAAAAGGTTTATCCGTTAGCTTTCTTGTTTCCCTGATCAGTTCAATAGATTCATCTGCTGAAAGATCAGCTAATGCCAAAGATCCCAGACAACCTGCACGAGTAGCAGCAGCAACCATTTGTACAGTACTTACGCCAAACATCGGAGCCTGAATGATAGGATATGACATTCCTAATTTTTTACTGATTGTATCTGGCCAAAACATAGAAATTATTTTAAATAAAAAGATACAAAAAAATAAGAACAGCTCACTTTCAACAGAATATGATATTGCTCACTCCTGAACAGAAAATAAAATCCCCACAGATCCCACAAATTTCACAGATCAAAATCTGCGTTATCCGTGGAATCTGTGGGAATCCTATAATTTTGATTAAATATCTGCTACAGACTTCAGCATTTTCTGCTCCCATTCCGGATCTTTCGGATCAAAGAACAATCTTTTCCCTGTATCTAAAGAACGAACAATGTTAATTTCATCCGCCGTTAATTCAAAATTAAATACGTTAAAGTTTTCTTCAATTCTTGATGGAGTAACAGATTTTGGAATAACAACAAAACCTTCTTGTAAATGCCATCTTAAAATCACCTGAGCGACTGTTTTACCATATTTTTCAGCAATTGCTTTCAGATCAGTATTATTTAAAAGATCTGCATTTCCATTTCCAAGTGGACTCCAAGGCTGTGTTACAATATTATTTTCTCTGTCATAAACCTGCAATTCTTTTTGTTGAAATACCGGATGCAGCTCAATCTGGTTGATTACCGGAAGAATCGTTGAATTAGCCTTTAGTTCTTCAAGCTTTTCAATCGTAAAGTTACAAACACCGATTGCTTTGATCTTTCCTTCCTGATACAACTCTTCCAAAGCTTTCCATGTCCCAAGGAAATCACCATATGGCCAGTGAATAAGATACATATCCAGGTAATCCATCTGCAATCTATTCAATGTTCTCTGGAATGCGCTTTTTGCTTTTTCATACCCATGATCCTGAACCCAGACTTTAGAAGTAATGAACAATTCATCTCTGTCTACTCCACTATTTTTTACTGCAGTTCCTACAGCCGTTTCATTTTGGTAAATAGCTGCGGTATCAATCATTCTATATCCCGTCTGAATAGCTTTTATGACGGCATTTTCACATTCTTTCAGGTCTTCCATCTGCCATACCCCAAAGCCTAAAGCAGGAATATCCACTCCGTTATTTAAAGTTACTACAGGTTGTCCTGCGTAGGTTTTCTTTTGCATAAATCTTTATTTTAATGATTAATATAAAGTGATTAAACAAATTTGCGATAAAAAAACGGAATCTGTACTTACCAATTTTACTGTTTTTTGTTAAAAAATGTTATTTGATGAGTGTTTGAAATAGGTTGAAAAATGCGTAGATACAAAGATTTTATCGGCGATACAATGAATTCTGCATATTTAATTGCCACAGATGCACGAATAAAATTGTATATGAACCGTCTTATCTATAAAATCTATGTTGCTATGTGGTTTAATTTTTTTGAACCACATAGCAACATAGATGATAAATGCAGATAAAATTATTCGTGCATTGGTGGCGAAATATCATCAGCATCACACTACCGAAAATCTTCGATTTTCTTGCGCCTTAAGACAACATATTATTTAAAATTATTTCCGCCTTTGCGATTTCACAACCTCCAAATACTTACCACTCTATCTATGACTGGGTTCAAGCCTCTATTTTCCTTATTTTTGTATACATTTCAAATCATTTTACAGAAAAAGATGATCCAATTATTTACATGAGTTTGTAGATGGAAGAATATACTTTTAATAAAATTGCCCAAGATTCAGAGATCCCTTATGAATTGTTACTGTTAGCTGACGAAACCGTTGAAGCTATCAATCAATACATCTTTAACTGTGATATCTATCTGTTACATGACGGAACAGAAAACATTGCCGTTATGGCTTTATATAAAAACAGTGATACTGAACTGGAGATTAAAAATATTGCCGTAATTGAGAGCTACAGAAGCAAAGGAATCGGGAGTATTTTAATGAATAAAGCCAAAGAAATTGCCCGTGATCATCATTATAAAATACTGAGCGTAGGAACTTCAGACACAGGATTTCAACAGATCAGGTTTTATGAGAAAAATGGGTTCAAGAAAACAGGGATACGCGAAGATTTTTTTATCAAAAATTACCCATCCCCGATTTATGAAAATGGTATACAAATGAGAGATATGATCATTTTAGAATATATTTTACTTTGATCTTTCAACACTGTACATTACTCCTTTCTGCCCGTTAAAATCGAATTCCTTATCAAAGGTAAGTCCCAGCTTCTGCAATACTTTTATAGAAGCTATATTTTCAGACATTGCTCTGCCTACGATCTTTTTAAGATGTAACTTATCAAACCCATACTTCAGACAACCTGCTGCACTTTCCGTAGCTAATCCTTTGTTCCAGTTCCTTTCAAAAAATCTAAACCCAATATCTGTTTCGTCTTTAAATTTATCATATTTTAATCCACACCATCCCAGAAATTCAGTGTTTGATTTATCAATAACAGCCCATCTTCCATATCCATTCTCATGATAATCTCTATAGTTTTTCAAAAAAGCCAATGCTTCTTCCACATTTTCAAAAGATGAATCGCCTGTATATTGTATTACATTTGGATTTGAATTAAGCTCATAAAAATGATCAGCATCCTCAGTCGTTAACTCTCTTAAAAAAAGTCGGTTAGTTTCCAATATATTCTTCATTACACTGATTTAATCTTTACCCATTACCTTGCGAAATAATTCTTTAATATGTTCTATTTCAGATTGATAATTGGTCTTTTTTCGACATCCGAAATATAAGGTATTTTCCAACTTTTTCTTTCCTTCCCAGATTAGCTTCACTTCTCCACTTTCAATTGCATTCTTGCATAAAAAATCCGGAACAACGGCTAATCCAGAGCCTCCTTTCAGACAACGAATGATAGAATTGAGATTAGGAACAATATAGTTCGGTCGGAAATTCGGTTTATGACCAAAGTTTAAAGTCCAGAACTGGAAAAGATGTTCCATATCTCCGGTGGTTCCGTACCATTTTTCATTCTTTAGCCACGCTTCAATCTGTTCCGCATCTTTTGTTTTTAAAACCTTTTTAAAACTCTCAGTATCTACATCTTTTCCTCCCACCAAAATAATCTGTTCGGAAGAAAATGCTTCATGTTCAATATTAGGTGAAGATCCTTTTTTGGGAGTAATGATAAGATCTAAGATTCCTTTATCCAGCTGATCCAGCATTTCAGGATATTCTCCAAAGCTGATAATCAGATTGAAAGGCAAAGAAGAAACATATTGCTCTAAAGTCGTTTGAAAAGTTTCAAAACACATTCCCACACTGATTGTTGGAGTATGCTTTTCGGTAGATTTCTGAAAATTTTTCTCTACATCTTCCAGCTTAGTAAGTGGTTCTGCTATGGCATTAAATAATACTTTCCCTCTCTCTGTAGGAATCATTTTTCTACCCGTTCTGTCGAACAATTTGTATCCAACATAGGCTTCCAGCGAACCCAAATGTAAGCTTACTCCAGGCTGTGAAATAAATAGGGCATCCGCTGCACCTGTCAATGTTCCGGTTTTATAGATCGCCTTAAAAGTACGATACCATTCTAAATTGACCATGACTTATTTATTAATATTCTGATATAAAATTACAAAATAATTATAATACTAATATCATTTTTAAAATATAACAATTCGTTATTCATTTTAATAAAAATAAGGGTTCATCTATTTTTGTTTTAATAAGATCAGAACACCATAAGAGGGAAGCTAGTTTTATATTCCCCTCTTATATCTTCAGTCTCTTTATCTGAATTCAGATTATTTTAATGTCTGAATGATGACATTCTGAAACTTTTCTGGCTCATCTTTATGAATCTGATGTCCAGATTTTTCGAATAAGAATAAGTCTTTCTCAGGTGCTTTTACTTTTTGAAAATATTCAGTTGTAATTCTGGTAGAAGTTTGAATATCGTTTTTACCCACAAAAAAATAAATAGGACATTCTACCTTTTTTAAGGTTTTTGGAAGGTCGATATTCATGACTTCATTCCATGCAGGTGACCACGTTTTTGACCACTGTAGAAAACCTTTCTTGAAATCATCACCTGTTACATACTGTTTACCATCTTTATAAAAAAGCCATTTTCTTAAATAAAATAAATCTTCATCAACTTTGAAAGGAATCTGTACACTTGCCAATTCTTTACTGGCAACAGGATCTCCTTTAAAATGATCTTTTAAAATATTGAGCAATTCTTTTTCACTTGTCAATTGACTAACAACCGGATTGACTGCAAAATAAGCATATAAAAGTTCAGGATGATTTCTAACAATATAAAAACCTAAAGCATTTCCCCAAGAGCTCCCCAAGAGATATATCTTTTCCTGCTTTAATTCTTTTCTCAAAAAATTGATAACCTGATAGGTATCTTTCCCCATAAGGTCGACTGAAGGCTGAACAGGAGAAGGATTTAATTCAAGCGTCTTTCCGGCATCTCTCTGATCCCATTGAACAATGGTAAATTTATCTTTTAAAAGAGTTGTAAAAGATTCCGCATTTTTTCGCATTGAACTTCCCGGTCCACCTGATAAAAATAAAAGTACAGGTTTATCAGAGTCATTTGTTTTAATATCAATAGCTTGTTTTATCCCGCCAATCTCAGGGGTTAAGAGGGTATCAATTTTTACTTTCTGTAATTGTGCTAAACCAAGTACGGACATGAGTAAAAAAATAAAAAGATTTGCTTTTTTCATGATTTCTAAATTTTAATTTGACATTGATTCTAATTGTCTATTGCAAATATCCTTCAGAGAATTATTAAAAAAGTATCAATAAAAATAGTCGAACTCATTTTATTGAATAAAATGAGTTCGACTATCTACAAACGGAAGTACGAATAAATACAAAGTACTATATATCAATTAAATGAAAAGATTCCACTGATATATTTTATCACAATATGAAAAGATTATTTTGAATAAAAAACGGCCTTGATATGAACTTTTCAAAATAGAATATTATTTTCTTGAAGAAAAGTACGGGTCTTTTAATAGCGTACTCGTTCAAGAAAATAAACAAAAGTTAATTGATAGGAACAAACAAGTATAAAAACAGTATTCTAAAAAGGGAATAACCATCTTTTATTATTTTACTAAGATTTCTTTATTCCTTAAAAAGTCCGCATAATAATTAGGAATTCCACTCTCCTTGATCTGACGGGCAGTCTCTTCAATAGGATAGCTCAACTGCACCATTTCAGGAATGATCTTTTCTTCATCTAAAGTGAGTATGACATAAGAAGCTAATCTATTTTCTTCTTTAGAACGCCCTACAGAACCACAATTGATCGCCCATTTTTTATTTTCAAACTGTTTTGTAAATGACAAATGGGTATGTCCCATGATGACCACATTGGCTTTTGAATCTTCCAATATATTCATAAAGACCTCATCATTTTCCGATTCGTATAAATAGGTATCATTACTTTCCAGACTGGAATGCACCAACTGGATATTCCAATGTTTATTTCCTATTTTATAGTTTAATTTCAAATGAAATGGAAGTTCAGAAAGAAACTTTTTGTTTTCTTCTGTAATATGCTTTTTAGAATGATCGATGGCAATAAACCTTGCTTCCGTTTCTTCTTCAGAATGCTTAGACAAAGGAAAAACAGGCAGATCAAAAGCAATTCTTTCATCATGATTCCCCAGTATACAAGGTATATTCAAGCTTTTTATCCTTTCTATCACTTCATTTCCCCAGGGTGCAAAATCTACAAGATCACCCAGGCAAAACCTTTGAGAAATTCCTCTCTGTTCAATATCCTTCAACACCACTTCCAATGCCGGAAGATTCCCATGTATATCACTGAAAACTGCTATCTGTATCATTCTCTGTCAATTTGTTAATCAAATTTACAAGACAAACGGGAATTCCAATTCAGATATAACATGACATTTTACCATGAAACAGCAATTATTGAGAATGAATTTTTGCTTTGTAAAGTGAATCATCAATTGGCCTAATCTTGAATAATCACTAGCCATAAAAGCTAACAAACGAAAAGGATTCATATCTACAATAAGTATAAATATTCTGATACTTCACTATAAATTATATTATTTTAATTATACAAACATCTACTCTAACTTTGCAGAGTAAAATTTAAACAATCATAAAAAAATGAAAAAAGTACTCATCATTAACGGAGGCCAGAACTTCGGACATTCCGGAGGAAAATATAATCAGACTGTTGCAGAAAACACGTTATCCGTTCTTAATGAATTTGATAATGTAGAAGTAAAGATCACCAACGTAAGCGAAGGTTACGACAAACATGAAGAAGTAGAAAAATTTGTTTGGGCAGATTATATCATTTACCACACTCCTATCTGGTGGTTTCAGCTTCCTAACGGATTGAAAAAATATATAGATGAAGTTTTCACAGCAGGTCATGCCAGAGGTATTTATATGAGCGATGGCAGAAATGCAGCCAATCCAGAGATCAACTATGGTACTGGCGGAATGCTTGACGGAAGAAAATATATGCTAACAACAAGTTGGAATGCTCCTGCTACAGCCTTTACCCTTCCAGGTGAATTCTTCGATGAGAAAAGTGTAGATGATGGGCCTTTATTTGGATTCCACAGAATGAATGCCTTTGTATCCTTAGAAAAAATGGAAAGTTTCCACTTTCATGATGTGGAAAAAAATGCCAACATAGATCGTGATATGAAGCTTTACAGAGACCATGTGAAAAACGTATTTGAAAAAGAATTAAAATCAGAATTAGTATCATGAAAATTCATCTTACCGCAGTTATTAAAGCCAAAGAAGAACATCGTTCAGAAGTAGCAGAAGTTCTTCAGAATATGGTAAAAGAGACAAGAAAAGAAGAAGCTTGTGAACTCTATACCCTTCATCAAGGAATTGAAGATAAAAACCATTTTGTATTCTACGAAATCTGGAAAAGTGAAGAAGGATTAGCACAACATAATGAGCAACCTTATATTAAGGCATTTGGAGCTTTAATTAATGAAAAACTTCAGGAAAAACCCCAGATTTACATGACCAATCTTATTTAAAAATGAAAAAACTAACCCTTTTATTTCTTAGCCTTTTCACAATAGGATCTGTTCAGGCACAACATCAAAAATCTATTGATATGAAAAAGAAAATTTTATTTGTAGTAACCAGTCATGATAAAAAAGGAAATACTGAAGAAAAAACAGGCTACTATTTGGGAGAAGTTTCTCATCCATGGGAAGTACTTCATCATGCAGGATATGAAATTGACTTTGTAAGTCCTAAAGGAGGAACTCCGCCAGTAGACGGATTCGATTTAAAAGATCCTGTAAATAAAGAGTTCTGGGAAAACAAAGAATACAGAGATAAAATCGACCATTCTTTAAAGCCATCACAGGTAAACCCTAAAGACTATTCAACAATTTTCTACGCAGGTGGGCATGGAGCTATGTGGGATTTTGCAGATAATAAGGAATTGGCAGATATCGCTTCAACCATTTATGAAAATGGAGGAATTGTAGCAGGAGTATGTCACGGGCCTGCAGGTTTGGTGAATATCAAACTGAATAATGGGAAATATTTGGTAGAGGGGAAAAAGATCAATGCTTTTACCAATGAAGAAGAATCAGCTGTAAAATTAACAGATATTGTTCCTTTCTTATTAGAAAACAAATTAAAAGAAAGAGGAGCAAAATTTGAGAAATCCGGACTTTGGCAAAATCATGTCGTTGCAGATCAAAGAGTAATTACCGGACAAAATCCCCAATCCGCTAAAAGCGTTGGAGAAACAATTTTAAAAGAATTAAATAATAAATAAAAACAAAGAAAAATGGAATATAGAAGATTAGGAAACTCAGATTTAGAATTATCAACAATCACACACGGAGCTTTTGCCATCGGCGGTAATATGTGGGGTGGTAATGAAAAACAGGATTCTATTAACTCTATTCACGCCTCATTGGATCATGGAGTAACGTCTATTGATACAGCACCTTTTTATGGTTTTGGACTAAGTGAAGAAATGATTGGTGAAGCCATTAAAGGAAAAGATCGTTCAAAGATTCAACTGTTAACAAAGTTTGGTTTGGTATGGGACGGAAGCAACAACGAAAAGGGAGAATTTTTCTTTGATGCAGAAGATGAAGGCAAAACAATTCCAGTGTATAAATTCGCTTCTAAAGAAAACATCATTAAAGAAGTAGAAGAAAGTTTAAAAAGACTGGGAACAGATTATATCGACCTTTTACAGCTTCATTGGCCAGACAGTACCACAGCCATCAGTGAAACTATGGAAGCTATGGAATTATTGATCCAGCAAGGAAAAATTCGCGCTGCGGGGGTAAGTAACTATAGTGTTTCACAAATGGAAGAGGCTAACAGAACTATGAAATTAGCAAGCAATCAGGTTTCTTACAGTATGCTGAACCGTTCTATTGAAAGTGACCTTGTACCTTATTCTTTAGAAAACAATTCAGGAATCATCGTATACAGTCCAATGGAAAGAGGCCTATTGACAGGTAAATACTTCAAGAATAACAAGTTAAAAGACAATGATCACAGAAATGGTTATTTCTCACAATTTGATTTAAATAAAGTAAAAAATTTCCTGGAAAAAATAGAACCTATTGCTCAGGAAAAAGAAGCCAGCCTTTCTCAATTGGTATTAAGATGGACTACTTTACAACCAGCCATTACAGTCGTATTAGCCGGAGCCAGAAATGCAGAACAGGCTATTGATAATGCAAAAGCAATGGATATCAATCTTTCTCAGGAAGAATTAACATTCATCAACGCTGCTTTAAGCGAGATTTAATAATAAGCTGGGAGCTGGAAAAGGGAGGATGGAAGTACTTTCAGGTTATTGATAATTTTTCACTCCTTTGAACCCAATTATTATCAGGCTGTAAGATGGAAATATGAAGTTGAAACACTAGCGTGTAATGTTAGCTTACAGTCTGTAATTTGAATAATTACAACAACCTGATCAATAAAATATCACTTGCTTACAGACTTCAACAACGCCCCTCTTCCAGCTTCCAACTTCCCTTCTTATTTAACCTATACATCATAAAAAAATGAAAAAGAATCTGATCAAAATGTTCGGAGTAGTCACCCTATTGACTATAAACAGTATTTCATTAAACGCTCAAACCCTTATTAATCCAGAAGATCAATCATGGTATCCTTCTGCTTACGGAGCTCAGGATGAAATCGGAGCGGCTAATTTATTAACACCGGAAGTCGTAAAGCAAGCACTTGGATTGGTAAAACAAGGTAAAACATTAGCACTTGCCGTTCCTATTGATAAAAATTTACCCGCTTTCAGACACAGAAGTTTCAATCTATACAACATCCAACCCGGAGAACAAGGTGGAAAAAGCATAGGTCCTAACAAGTTTACATTCAACGACGAATTAGTCAATGGGTGGACCGGCGTAGGAACTCAACTGAATGGGATTGGACACATCGGGATTGATAATGTTTACTATAACGGAAATAAAGCAACTGATTTTGTAACTGTAGAAGGCGTAAAAAAGCTAGGTGTTGAAAAAGTACCTCCATTCGTTACCAGAGGTATAGTCCTTGATATGGTGGCTCATTATGGAAAAGCAATTGTGCCTGGTGGTACAGAATTTACCGTTGAAGATATCAAAACTGTTTTAAAGAAACAAAGTCTTACATTAAGAAAAGGAGATGTTATTCTTTTCAATACGGGGTGGCTTGAACTGATAGGCAAAGACAACAAACAGTTCTTAGAAACTGAACCGGGAATCGGAATGGATGCAGCCAAGTGGCTTGCCGATCAGGGCATTGTTGCTTTTGGTGGTGATACCTGGGCTTCTGAAGTATATCCAAATCCAAAAAGTAAAGAAGAATTTCCCATCAACCAATATATGCTGGCTAAAAAAGGAATCTATAATCTGGAACTGATTGACAGTCGTCCTTTGGTTAAGCAGAAAATTTGGGAGTTTTTATTTGTACTGGGGCAGCCTCTGTATGTAGGATCTACTCAAGTGAATGTAAACCCTGTCGCTATTTACTAAAGATAGAGATCTCGTTTAAAACCTATAACATACTATGAAAAAGAGAGACAACGTAATTCCGGTTTTGAAAAAATAAAACTAACCTTTAGAATTTATTTTTAGAATTAATATTTAATACAGGGTTACAATGTCATTTTGCTCCTTTCATTAAAATGGCCTTTCAAAATTGAAAGGCCATTTTGTTAAATAAAATAAATGTCTGTAAATGATGCTGGCTTCATTAATATCCCATTCCTAACTTCCAACATTCTTATGTTGTAATTATTTTGCAACGGGAAGATGAGTACTCACTGCAATCCTATTCCATGCATTGATGGTCACAATTGCCATAATAATCTGTGCAATCTGAGCTTCATCAAAGAATGTCTTAGCTTTTTGGTAGGTCTCCTCGGTTAATCCTTTATGGCTGATCAGGGTGATTTCCTCTGTCATGGCCAAAAGCACCTGCTCTTCTTCTGTAAAAAATTCTTTTGCTTCTGTCCATCCGTTAAGAATAAAAATTCTTTGAGGCGTTTCACCATATTTGATAGCATCTTTTGTATGCATATCAAGGCAGAAAGCACATTTATTGATCTGTGAAGCTCTGATTTTAATTAATTCCTTTTGAATATGGGTTAAAGAAGTTGTTTGTAAATACCCTTCTAATCCTAGCATTGCTTTATAAGCTGCTGAATCTACTGTTGCAATGTTTAATCTTGCGCTCATTATATTTATTTTTTGGTTAATTGATCTATACTAAAAGAATACCCTTGCTGAACAGCTAATAAGAGAGCTGCTGCACTTCCCACCCAGACTGAATAATCGAAAGGTGCCTTAGGCCCCAATGCTATAGCCATTGATACTGCAAAAATCAATAATAAGAGACTACTTCCATAAGCTGCTAATCTGGTTTTAAAACCTATAATCAACATCAATGGAAATAGAATTTCTAAACATGTGGCTGCATAAGCTGAGAAAGTACTCAACGCTTCAGGAAGAAAAAAGGTCAGCGATCTTGTATACTCTTCAAACTTGGTCATGTTTCCCCATGAAGAATTTTCTGCGCTCCACCACCCGAATCGGTCGGCTACTGCAGAAAGCATCGTTACAGAAATAGCTAATCTTAAAAATAGCTGTGGAAATTGATTTTGTGTATTTGTCATTGCATTAGCGTTTAATCACATGGCAAATTTCCGATATCTGATCCGTAAAAAACTTAAACTGGTTTAAGAACGTAATTTTGCTTTAATTTCACTTAAATATTCCGGGGTAAAACCAAGAAATGAAGCGATAAGATATTGAGGAATCCGTTGAATAAACCAAGGATATAATGTACTGAAATGAACGTAAAGCTCCTCTCTTGAATATTCCGCTATGTAACGGAGCTTCCTTTCAGAAGCCGCATAGGCTCTTTGATAGATAATTCTGAAATATTTTTCCATAACCGGATGTTTCTCCAATAATAATTCCTGACTTTTAAAATCAATGACAAGAATGGTAGATTTTTCTACGGATTGAATGTTGAAATCCGTCTGCAATTGTCTCTCGTAGGCAAACGTATCGGTAATCCACCAATTTTCTATGGCAAACTGAGTGGTATGTTCTACCCCTTTTTCATTAATAAAATATTTTCTCAGGCAGCCTTCCACCACAAAATACATGTTCCTGCAAACTTCAGCCTCCAGCATCAGATTTTGCTTCTTCTTTACCTTTAATACTTCAAAAAATGAAAAAATTGACAGATACTCATCGTCAGATATAGTAATGAATTTATTTAAATGTGCTTTGAAATTATCCATCTTTAGAATTGAATACTCAAACTTAACTTTATTTTTTTAGTTTTACAATGACAAAAATATTAAATCATGGAAGTCATTGCCAAAATACTGATCGCTGTTGTTGCATTAGAACACCTCTATATCCTTTGGATGGAAATGTTTGCATGGGAAACCAAAGGCAAAGAAGTTTTCAAAGCCGCTCTCCCTGCAGAAATGTTCAAACCCACAAAAGGTTTAGCAGCTAATCAGGGATTATACAATGGTTTTCTGGCTGCCGGATTGATCTGGTCTTTTTTTATTAAAGATCCGCAATGGCAGGATAATATCGCTTTATTCTTTTTAGGATGTGTGGCAGTGGCTGGAATATATGGTGCCGTTTCTGCTACGAAAAAGATATTTTTTGTTCAGGCGCTACCTGCAATATTGGCTATTATTGCTGTTTTACTGAAGTAATTCTATTCGTCATATTGTACAGATTTTTCTAAAAATCATCTGCGTGATCAAAACACTTTTATCGGTAATGGTAAGGGGAAATTTACCATGAGTACATCACTTCATAACCTGACTTAAAACCAGCTTCTTAGGCCTTCAAAAATCCATTTAAAATAAAATTCGTAAATTTGCAGCGTCGTAAAAAACTGATACACAGGTTTTTTATAATATTCCGCATTTTGATGAAATGTAGGAATTCAAGTTGTTCTGTACACATATCTTTTATTACCTCATCAGTAATTTAATTGTAGAATCCATGTAAAAGATTAATTTCTTTTTACACATGACACTCTTTTTCTAGAGTAAAATCTATTGAAATATTTAAAATAAACATAAGGCCATTTGCTTTATGTTATTATTTTTTGCTAGAAGCTTTTATCATTATTAGCTCGGCAAATTATTTTGTACGCTCGTCACCAAAAGAACAACACCAAAAGTTAAATGTTTAATCATGTAATTGTATACAATATGGTATAGCAATTATTAATTGAAAAATTCTGAATATGGAAAAAAATGAAAACGGTAGAAAAGTAAAACTCAAAGTTGAAGATCTGACTATTATTTTTGGTAAAAACAAAGAAAAAGCACAGGAACTTTTAGACAAAGGTTTTTCCAAAAAAGAAATTCTTGAAAAAACAGGTTGCACTGTGGGAATCAACAAAGCAAGTTTTGAGATCTATGAAGGGGAATTCTTTGTTATCATGGGATTATCCGGAAGCGGAAAATCCACATTGCTGCGTTGTCTTAACAGGCTGAATGAGCCTACTTCGGGAAAAGTATATATCAATGATGATAATATTACCGGTAAAAACAACAAAGAGCTTCTGGAAGTAAGAAGAACGGAGATGAGTATGGTATTTCAAAAATTTGGATTACTGCCTCATCACAACATCTTAGATAATGCAGGTTTCGGGCTTGAGATCAGAGGAGAAAGTAAAGCTTCCCGCGATGAAAAAGCACAGAAAGCTCTGGATATTGTTGGATTAAACGGTTTCGAAAATCAGTATCCTTCCCAACTTTCGGGAGGAATGCAACAGAGAGTAGGATTAGCAAGGGCGTTGGCCAATGATCCGGAAGTATTACTTATGGATGAAGCTTTCTCTGCGCTGGATCCTTTGATAAAATCTGAAATGCAGGATCAAATGCTGGAACTGCAAAACACTTTACAAAAAACCATCGTCTTCATTACCCATGATCTGGACGAAGCCATTAAAATTGGGGATCGTATCGTCATTATGAAAGATGGTGTCATAGAACAAATAGGAACCGCAGAAGATATTTTAACCAATCCGGCAAGCGATTATGTAAAAGCATTTGTAGAGAAGGTAGACCGTAAAACAATTATTACCGCCAGATCTTTGATGTTCGATAAAGCTACAGTAGTACGTTTTAGAAAAGATGGTCCCGAGGGAGCCTTACGAAAAATGAGAGCTACAGGGTTAGAAAACCTGCCTGTTGTTGATTTTCAAAATAAATTTCTTGGTTTTGTAACGCTTAATGATGTTGTCAGGATTGCCAAAAAGAAAGAGCCTACAGTAGAATCAATTATCAACAACAATGTGCCTTCAGTTTATCCCGAAGTTACGGTAGAAGAGATGTTACCCTTAATTTCGGGAAGTAAGTCTGCCATTGCTGTCGTGGATGAAAACAATAAGTTTTTAGGTCTTGTTACTCAATTATCTCTTGTCATAGAAGCTACCAAATTTAACGAAGAAGAAATCATTGAATTAAAAGAAATCGCAAACAATCAATAAGATGAATAAAACTATAGATATAGGTCAATATGTAGAAACTGCAATCAATTGGCTCACAGAAAATGGAAAACCTGTATTTGATGTCATAAAACATGTAGGAAATGCCTCCATTATGGGGATTGAATGGGTATTGATAAATACTCCTTTTTATGTAATCATCCTCTTCATTACACTTCTGGCATTATGGAAAGCCGGAAAAGGTATCGCTATTGTTACCGCAGCAGGGTTGAGCCTGATATTTTTGATGGGATTATGGAAAGAAACTATGGAAACACTGGCGCTTATCTTCGTAGCCACCATTACAGCCCTCGTCCTTTCTATCCCTTTGGGAATTTTAGCTGCTAAAAACAAAATCGCAGCAAAAATTATACGCCCTTTACTGGATTTAATGCAGACCATGCCCGCGTTTGTCTACCTGATTCCAGCAGTTCTGTTTTTCAGCATCGGAAAAGTGCCTGGTGCTTTTGCAACAATCATTTTTGCAATGCCTCCAGCGGTACGTTTAACAACATTGGGAATTGAATCTGTACCGAAAGATATTGTAGAAGCAGCTCGTGCTTTTGGAGCAACCAACCGTCAGATCCTATTTAAGGTGGAACTTCCTCTGGCCATGAAAACTATTTTAACAGGGATCAATCAAACCATCCTGTTATCTTTATCTATGGTTGTGATTGCCGGAATGATTGCCGCAGGTGGTCTAGGTGAGAAAGTACTGGAAGGAATTAATAACCTGGATATCGGATTAGGATTTGAAAGTGGATTATCTGTTGTGATTTTAGCTATTATCCTCGACAGGATTACCCAGGGATTTGTAAAGAAAAAACAATAAGATGAAACAATTAAAATATCTATTCTTCCCCATTTTAATGCTCGTATTAGCTGCATTAAATTCATGCGGAAACATAAAAAACTCCAAATATATTACCATAGGAATGGTAGATGGCTGGGCAGAAGATGTAGCCATGACCCATGTTACCAAAGCTATTTTGGATCAACAAGGGTATCATGTCATCATTCAGAAAGCGTCTACAGATATGATTCTGGCTTCAATGAATAATGAAGACACAGACCTTTTCATGGGAGTTTGGCTTCCTTACACCCATGCTAAAAAACTGGCCAAATTTCCGGGATTAACACATCTTGGAACCAATTATGACAATGGTCGTATAGGATTGGTCGTTCCGGAATACGTTCCCATTCAGTCTATTGAAGAATTAAACCAGCATCAGGAACAATTCAGTCACAGAATCATTGGGATTGAAAAGGGTGCAGGATTAACAACAGGAACAGATAAAGCCATTATCGATTATAAACTTGATTACAAACAGATCAATTCCTCTACTATTGCCATGATCACCGAATTACAGAACGCCATACAGCGTAAAAAATGGATTGTGGTAACAGGATGGCAGCCCCACTGGATGTTTGGTAAAATGAAGCTTAAGTTTCTTGACGATCCCAAAAAGATATATGGTGAAGCAGAACAGATTAAAACCTATGCAAGAAAAAGCTTTAGTACAGATCATCCGGAGCTGGCAACATTCTTTTCTAAATTCCATTTTGATGATGAAACAATGTCTGATCTCTTGATCCAAATGGAACACAGTAAAAATAAAGAAGCCACTGCACAAAAATGGGTAGAAGAACACTCTGAATTGGTCAATACATGGTTAAATAAAAAATAATTTAGCCTATCTTTTATTACAACTAAAAAATCCTCAACTCTATCGGGTCTGAGGATTTTTTATGACCCCATCCTATAATTCGGAAGAGCCCATCGAAGCTTTAATCTTCTCCCGATGAAGTATTCCCCAGTTCACGAGTGTCTCTGTTACCGGAAATACTGATTTCCATATTCTGTGACGGCATACACTACAGTAATCGGTTTTGTATCCTGAATTGTTCTTGTAATCAGAAGATTGGTTTCCAGCTCTTTCAATTCTTTACTCAACATTTTAGCAGAAATTCCGTCAATGCCGCGTTCCAGCTTTTTAAAATGAATCTGCTGATCGGGTCTGTTGGTCAGGTATCTCAAAATCATTAATTTCCATTTCCCTCCCAACACATCCAGGCTATCACGCATAGCAAATAATTCCTCAGTACAGGTTGCTTCTCTTTCAGTTCCGTTTTCAATAATTTTTGCCATAATAGTTTCATCAAGGTAACTAGTAACCATTTGTTAACTAGTAGCAAATATAAACTATTCCCGTTTTACATTTGTACATCAAATTAACAATATGAAAGCAATTATTTTAAATAAAAACTTTAAGCTTGAAGATGGTTTTACTGAAAAACCTCAGCCTAAAGCTCATGAAGTTCTGATTCAGATTAAAGCCAGTGGTTTTAATCCTATTGATTATCAGATGCTGGAAAATGAACTGGAACAGAAATTAATCAGTTCGCCAATATTAGGAAGAGAACTCTCCGGAATTGTTGTAGAAAAAGGAGCTGATGTCACTCAGTTCAATATCGGAGACGAAGTATTCTGTGGCAGCGGATCTATGGGAAGTAATGGAACTTATGCTGAATATATTTCAGTTCCGGAAGTTATTGTTGCGCTCAAACCAAAAAATATTTCCTTTGAACAGGCAGCTTCTATTCCATCAGCAGGATTAACGTCTCTGCAAATTTTTAAAAGATTGAATTTACAGCCGGAACAAACAATTCTCATCACCGGAGCAGCCGGAGGAGTCGGTTCATTTTTAATCAAAATTCTATTGGCTCATTATAAGCACAACTTCGTAGCAACTGTAGGCAGCGAGGAAAATAAGCAGATGCTTCTCAAACTGGGAGTAAAAGACCATCAGATTGTCAATTATAAAGAAGAAAACCTTGCAGAGAACATTCTAAAAGCCAACCATCATCAACCATTCGATATTGGAATTGATCTGGTTGGAAATTATATGGCAGAAGTGACTGCTGAAGTATTAAAAATCAACGGAACTTATGTAGATGTAACAGCACTTATTACCAAAGAAGCCCATGAACATCTCTTCAACAAAGGAACTGTGATTATGAATATCTCCAATTACGCTTACAGCATGATCAAGAAATACGATTACTATAAAAAAAGTCTGGAAGAAATTACAAAACTTATTGAAAACGGTTCAATGATTCCATCACAATATAAAGTAATAGGTAATCTTTCTCTTGAAACGGTTCTTCAAGCACATTCTATGCTTAAAAATAATCAAACCCAGGGTCATAAACTGATCATGAAAAATTCATAATCCGATGAACAAAATACCAAGACGAATCGTAACCGGAATCAAAGATGGAAAATCCATCATCATAGAAGATCAACAGGTTGAAAATGCCATAGAACATTTCCCAGGATTGATTATTTCAGATATATGGAATACTCAAACTACCCCTGCCAGCCTTGATTTTGAAACCAGAATTCCCAATACCGGATTTCCACAAACACCCAAAAACGGAACCTACTTCCGATATGTAGTTGTCCCACCAGATAAAGATTTAGGAGTTGAATTCAAAAAAGGAGAACCTCATCCGATGATGCATCAGACACCAACACTAGACTATATCATCATTCTTTCCGGTGAACTTTATTTGATTATGGAAGAAGGAGAAACACTCCTGAAACCAGGAGATATTGTGATCCAAAGAGGAACTAATCATGCCTGGAGCAATAGATCTGATCAACCATGTATACAATTGGCTGTTTTAATAGATGCTAAAGATTAATTTTTTTTTCACAAATTTTATAAATAAAAAAGATCTGCTAAACCTGTTCAATCTGTGAGAGTTATTTTTTTGTTGGAAATCGCAAAGACGCCAGATCTTAAAATAATATACTGCTTTAAGGCGCAAGAAAATCGAAGATTTTCAGCAGTACAACACTGTTATTATTTTGCCACGAATGCACGAATAATTCTTATACAGTTCAAAGCCTATGTGCCTAAGTGGTTTCAAAAGATTGAACGACATAGACACATATATTTTATTTGTGAAATTATGCAAGTGCTATTTTATTAGTGCATTCGTGGCATTAAAGCGGCATTCAAATTTTATCACAGATAAAATCCTGGCGCCTTAAAAATATATCAAAAAAGAAAAACCTTCGCGCATTAGCGTATTCCAACACATTACAACGTCGAAATCTCTTTCAATTTCTGTTTCATCTTTTCAGGCGTAATCAATCCCTCCTGGTAGTATACTAAATTCTGATTCTTATCCAAAAAAATCCACAACGGATACACAGGCTGCTCTTTATTTTTAGACAAAGCCAGCGCCAGTTCATGAATTCCGGAGCTTCCATTCGATAAATATCCAAATTCATGACCTTGAAAACTGACTTTTTCTCTTGTTTTCTCAGCTTCAAAATTAATCAGGTAAAATTGGTCGTTCATTATCTCGACCAGGTCTTTATCTTTATTTAAGCGGAAAGTTTCTACTTTACAAACTGAGCACCAATCTGTATAGAGATGTATGACCACAGGTTTTGGAAATTCTTTCTGCAGATGTTCTAACTCAGAAAAAGTCCCTGTCTTCATCTGAGACAAATAAAGACAGGGCACAAACATTAAAAATAAAATAAAAGGTCTCATTTTAGGGTATATTTCACTCCCAAGAATCCTCTGATACGCTGCATTGGAGCATAACCATATGCGGTATCGAAAGTATAATGGTTGGGATTGCTGATAGGGTCATCAACATGTTTATCAAATGGATCAAACGGCCTCATCAGAGGATCTTTAGGAGTAAAATTGAATAAATTTTTCACCCCACAATACACTTCAAATCCAGACTTAAAGCTTTTTGAGACCTGAATATTAGCTAAAGAATAAAATGGCGAATATTCAGGACGGAAGTCATTGGGTAAAACAGGAAGTCTCATTGGTCCATAAAACTGTCCTGTGAAATCTACAGTTAGGTTACTTGGAAATTTATACGTCAGACTATAGGTTCCACTCCACTTTGGCGCGTGAAGTTGCTGTGTTTTTTGATTTTCATCATTATATTTTTGGTAGACATCAAGATAAGTAACTCCCAAATTAACGCTTAATGGAAACGAAAAACTGAAGTCTACATTCAAGGAAGCTCCTCTGGAAATTCCATATCCGTGAAGATTATCATAGATGATTTTATTCGGATCAGAATCAAAGTCACCTACGATTTTATTACTGAAATAGGTATAGAATGCAGAAGCATCCAGATTCACCATACGATTTCCAACAGGAATTTTCCAGATATAATTTAAATTACCATTTACTGATCTTTCAGGCAGAAGATCCGATTTTACAACCACTTCTCTGGAACCCGTTAATGCAGCATGATCTTCAGTAAAGAGGTTAACGACTCTAAATCCTGTTCCAAAATTAAATCGTAAAGTATGATATGGATTTGGGGAAAATTTCCATGCAAATCTTGGAGAATGTACAGAATGATGCACTTTATCGTAATCATAGCGGTATCCTAATAATAAGGTATTTTTATCATTGATCTCCCATTGATCCTGAACAAATACACCCCATATCGGTGACTTCATCGGTGCATTGGTTACTCCATCAGAAGCCAGCGTTCCCGGAGTATTGTCATCATAAAAAGTTCTTTTAAAAGTAACTCCGGCAGTAATATCATGCTTCCCAAAACTTCTGTCCCAATAGGTTTGTACAAAGGCGACTTTCTGAAGAGCATTAAACGGATTCGCACCATAAAAAGAATTCTGATCATGGTAATTATAGGAAAACTGCGTCACGATATGTTCCTTCATTGGCCACTCATACAGCCCAAAAACTTCTGCTCTATTTGTATAAATACTTTCTCCATACACTTCATCGCTTCCACGGAAAGATTTATTCCATTGCATTTCACCACCGAAACGGTCTTCATACAAATATCTTACAGCAAAACTGGCTTGTCTGTTTTCCTTTCTTTTAAAATTCCATTTATTAAAAACAGAAATTCTGCTTTGTAAAGTAGTATCTGTAAAATTATCTTTATTCTGGTCTATCTTTTCCTGGAAGCTGAAGTAATTTAAACTTAATAATGAAGCAGCATTCTTTCCTATATTAAACTTTGTGGAAAGATCAAGATTATTTTCCGCCCATGAGCTGGTCATCATATCCACACTCAGCTTTGGAGCCGTTAATGCATTTTTTGTGATGATATTAATAACGCCACCCATTGCTTCAGAACCATAAATAGAAGAAGCCGGACCTTTTACCACTTCTATTCTATCTACTAAACTATTAGGAATTCCACTCAATCCATATACTGTAGAAAGTGAACTTACAATCGGCATTCCATCTATCAGGATCATTGTATAGGGGCCTTCCAGACCATTAATATGAATATCTCCTGTGTTGCATACGGAGCAGTTCAATTGCGGTTTTACACCGTTGACCATACTGATGGCTTCAAAAATACTTGGAGTAGGATTTTTCTGGAAAAATTTCTGGCTATAGATCTCAACAGCTACAGGGCTTTTGGATCTACTCATCGGTTTTATGGTTCCGGTAACCACTACATCATCAATATTACTTGTCTTGAATTCCTTTTTAGAAACTTTTATAGAATCAGTGTTTTTATGTTGATTGACACTTAAACTATCTGTCTCCTGGGCAAAACAATATGAAGATAAAAAAGTAATAGAAAATAATATTCGCTTCATGAAATTAAAATTGTTAGACAAATCTAACAATTATTTTTGAAACACAAAACTTATATATAAATAATTTAGATTAAGCCAATTCATGAAAAATGATTAAATTTGAGAAACTACATATGAAAGTAAAATGAGATATCATCTATCGGGAAACATCCCACAAAAAAGACATACCGTCTTTAAATCTCCGGAAGATAAATTTTACTATGAACAGCTTTTCGGAACGGAAGGCTTTCACGGTATCTCTTCTCTGTTATACCATATTCACCGTCCCACGCAAATCAAGTCAATTGGAGAGCCGAAAGATGTGACCCCCAAAATAGCGGTGGAGAAAAATATTACGCCAAGAATGTTCAAAGGAATGAATGTAACTCCTGAGGACGATTTTATGGACAGCCGTAAGATCCTTTTGATGAACAACGATCTGAAAATGGGATTGGCTAAGCCAAGAAAATCAATGGATTATTTCTACAAAAATGCAGAATGCGACGAACTTTTATTCGTCCATGAAGGAACCGGAATTTTAAAAACATTTGTGGGAGATCTTGAATTTGGTGTTGGTGACTATCTTATTATTCCAAGAGGAACTATTTATCAGGTAGAATTACAATCTGAAAATACAGTGTTCTTCGTACTGGAAAGCCATTCTCCTATTTACACTCCGAAGAGATACAGAAATGAATTCGGACAGCTGTTGGAACATTCTCCATTCTGCGAAAGAGACATCGTTGCTCCTGCTTTTAAAGAACCTAAGGATGAAAAAGGAGAATTCTTAATTAAAGTAAAAAAAGAAAACCAGATCACAGATTTCATCTATGCTACACACCCTTTTGATGTTGTAGGCTGGGATGGATATTTTTATCCTTATAAATTTAATATCAAAAACTTTGAACCTATTACAGGTAGAATTCACCAACCGCCACCGGTTCATCAGAATTTTGAAGCCCATAATTTTGTAGTATGTTCATTCTGTGCAAGGATGTATGATTATCATCCGCTTGCAGTTCCGGCTCCTTACAATCACTCCAATATTGATTCTGATGAGGTATTATTCTATACAGAAGGTGATTTTATGAGCCGTAATCATATCGACTTAATGGATTTTACTCTTCACCCGGGAGGAATCGTTCACGGGCCTCATCCAGGAGCTATGGAAAGAAGTATCGGAAAAAAATTCACTGAAGAATATGCCGTAATGGTAGACCCTTTCCGTCCTTTAAAAATTACGGAAGAAGCTTTAAAAGTGGAAGATCCGTCCTACAAAACTTCATGGTTGGAATAAAACAGGAGAAGATCTTTCTTATCATTGAGAAAAACTATTACTGAATACATACAAAAGACGCTTTAAATCCTTTATTTGAAGCGTCTTTTTTCGTAAATTTGTAAGGTATGGTTCACATATATACCATCATTATTTTTCATAACGCATCCTAAGTAATGGTGGTTTAACAAAAATCAATATTACATGTTAGAAAGAATCAGATTAGAAAGCTTACAAGAAAAGGTAACTACAGCCGAAAATGCTGTAAAAATGATTAAAGACGGTATGATCATAGGATCTAGCGGCTTTACAAAAGCGGGTGACAGCAAAGCCATTTTGCCGGCGCTTGCTGAAAGAGGGAAAACAGAAAACCTTAAAGTCACTTTAATGACCGGCGCTTCATTAGGCCACGGTACCGATGGAAAACTGGCTGAAGCTAATGTATTGAAGAAAAGAATGCCATTTCAGGTAGATCCTACTTTAAGAAACAAAATCAATAACGGTGAAATTCTCTTCATCGATCAGCATTTAAGTGAAAGTGCCGAACTCCTTCACACCAAAAATCTTCAAAGCATTGATATTGCTATTATCGAGGCTGCTTATATCGAAAGAGACGGAAGTATTGTACCTACCACTTCAGTAGGAAATTCAGTGACGTTTGCAGCTTTGGCAAAAAAAGTAATCATTGAAATCAATACGGAAGTTCCGGAAGAAGTATATGGAATTCACGATATTTACCAGGCTGAAGATTACCCTTACAGAAATGTAATTCCAATTGTAGCTCCATGGAACAAGATCGGAAGAAAAAGTATTCCGGTTGATCCCAATAAAATTGAAGCCATAGTTTTCACTAATCTTAAAGACAGTCCTGCTGATATTGCAGAACCGGATGAGAAAACAACAGCCATCGCAAAACATCTTCTTGGATTCTTTGAAAACGAAGTACAGTTAGGACGTCTTACAGACCGATTACTTCCGCTTCAGGCAGGAATTGGAAAAGTAGCCAATGCTGTACTTACAGGATTTAAAGACAGTAATTTTTATGATTTAACCATGTTCTCTGAAGTTCTTCAGGACAGCACCTTTGATCTGATAGATTCCGGTAAATTAAGTTTTGCCTCAGCCTCATCCATTACCGTTTCTAAGGAATGTTATGAAAGAGTTTTAGGAAACCTTTCAAAATATAAAGACAAATTTGTTCTAAGACCTCAAAACATTTCAAATACTCCCGGATTGATCAGAAGATTAGGAGTTATTGCCATCAATACAGCCATTGAATTCGACATCTATGGAAATGTAAACTCAACTCATATTGGTGGAACAAAAATCATGAACGGAATCGGAGGTTCCGGAGACTTTGCAAGAAATGCTTACTTAAGTATTTTTGTAACCCAGGCGGCTTCCAAAGGAAATAATATCTCACACGTACTTCCAATGGTTTCCCACACAGACCATACAGAACACGATGTTGATATTTTGGTTACCGATGTAGGATTAGCTGACTTAAGAGGACTGGCGCCTAGAGAAAGAGCCCAGAAAATCATTGATAACTGTGTTCATCCAGATTATAGAGAAGAGCTACAGTCTTACTTTGACAGAGCTTGTGAACGAGGAGGGCATACTCCTCACTTACTGGAAGAAGCTTTCAGTTGGCATTTGCGATTTTCAGAAACAGGAAGTATGAAGCAACCGATAGCAGCCGAAGTTTCCAATTAAGAATTTCACAATCCAATTAAACCCTATAAAAGGATCAGATGTCATGCATTTGATCCTTTATTTTTTATTAAATTTATATAATTCGAATATGATAAAAGTCTTTCATTATCCTTTAAAATATTTGAAATAAATAGGGATATAAAGATTATCTTTGAGAGAGGTTAGGCATTTTATGAAATAAAAATTAGTCAGGAATTTTATAATAAAAAGATAAAATATGAATAATTACATCAGCGCAGAAGAAGCGATATATACAATAAAAAGTGGTAACCGTGTATTTTTTCACGGCAGTGCATGTACTCCCAATTACCTGATCGATGAACTGGCAAGACAGGCTCACCGATTAGACAAGGTAGAAATGGTTTCTATTACACAACAAGGAAATATAGAAATTGCAAACCGGAGTATAAAGACAAATTCTTTGTCAATTCCTTATTCGTATCTACACCGGTTCGTGATGCTGTAAACTCAGACAGAGGCGACTTTGTTCCTGTATTTCTAAGTGAAATCCCTATTCTTTTCAGAAAAAATATACTCCCGTTGGATGTGGCACTGATAACAGTTTCTCCACCTGATAAACATGGCTTTTGTACGCTAGGAACTTCGGTAGATATCGCAAGAGCAGCTGTAGATACTGCAAAAATCGTAGTTGCAATGGTAAACCCAAGAATGCCGAGAACCCATGGAGACGGAATGATTCACATCAGCAGAATCCATAAGCTGGTTTGGCATGAAGTAGAACTTCATACAGTAGACTATAGTTCAAAAGTTGGCCCTGAGGAAATGCTTGTGGGAAAAAATGTGGCTAACCTTATCGAAGATCGTTCTACTCTTCAAATGGGAATCGGAACTATTCCTGATGCCGTTTTGCAATGTCTGCATAATCATAAAGATCTTGGTATTCACACTGAAATGCTAAGTGACGGCGCCATCGATTTGATTCAAAATGATGTAATCAATAACAAATATAAAGGTTACAACGACAATAAAACCATTACCAGCTTTTGTTTCGGAACCAGAAAGCTCTATGACTATGTAGATGACAATACGGTATTTGCCTTCAAAGATGTAAGTGAAGTGAACTTCCCTATCAATATTATGAAGAATAAAAAACTGGTAGCCATCAACTCAGCCATTGAAATTGATCTTACCGGACAGGTTTGCGCCGATTCTATCGGAACGCTGCAATACAGTGGTATTGGGGGGCAAATGGACTTTATGCGTGGAGCTGCTTTAAGTGAAGATGGAAAACCTATTATCGCGATCACTGCAAGGACAAAAAAAGGGATTTCCAGAATCGTTCCTTTTCTGAAACAAGGCGCAGGCGTTGTAACCACCAGAGGGCATATTCATTATGTGGTGACAGAATACGGAACAGCTTATTTGTATGGAAAAAATCTCCGCCAGAGAGCACAGGAGCTGATTAGCATTGCTCACCCTGATGATAGAGAAATGCTTGAAAGAGCAGCTTTTGAAAGGTTTAAGCATTGATAATCAAATAGTAACAGATTTTAATGCTATTTTTTATTTAGAATTTAAAAATATATCTTTAACTTATACCAATAAATCATAAAAAAGCCTTAATATTTTGGCAGTATTTTTGATAAAAATCTTTTTAAAACAAGGAAATTGAAGACTATATACAATTCAATACGAGAAGAAGTTGTAAAGCATTCGAAGGTAAGGAATTCTGTTTTGGGGAATGTGAATGAATGGAAAAGAAGCCATTATATTATTCTTTCCGAAATTATTAAAGATGAACTATCTGATGCAGAAGAACTTAAAGGAGGCAAAAAATTTGAAATCGGAAATACTATTTCCCATGTTACCCTACAGCGTTTTTTTGAAAATGATTATCAGGACAAAACCCATAGTGATTTAAGATTCTTAAAAACCCTGGATAAAATATGTATTTTTCTGGGCTATAAAGACCTCAATGACTATATTCTTTCTATAAGACATTCCAAAAAAAATAAGGATGAAAATGAAGATTTATCATTTATGACCAGGTTGGTATATGATTATTGTGCGCAAGCTTTTGAGTTCTGTAAACAATTTCCTGATCATAATACCGAACTTTTCAAAGAACTGGTATTTGATGATTCTCCATTTTTAGAGAGAATTTCGCAGTTCAGCAAAGAACTCTGCGACAAAGAGTTTCAGCTGGTAACGAAGAACAATAGATCTAATTACGAAGTATTTGACATCCATATTGTTACAGACGATCCCGAAAAAAAAATACTGGAAACTCAGGAATTCTGGAATCTTTTATTCAAAGTAGGTGAAACCGGAGAAGAACATTTTGTGAACCAACTCAGTACGCAGATTTATTTTTTTAAAAAAGTAGATAATACCTGGAAAATCTGGGACAACTATAATCCGGACGCAGGAATGCTCAACAGAAAGATAGAAACCCCATAAAATAAGAAAGCCGCAGATAATCTCTGCGGCTTTCATGTTCGAAATATTTTTTTCTCACTTGTTTTTTGTATTACAAATGTAGTCAGCTTATTTCAAACTTAAGAAACTTAAATATACTTAAGTGAACACTTCTTGAACTTTATGTTAAATATCTTCAATGAATCAGCCATAATATTTTCGCTATGTCCAAGAATTTTGTAATTTGCATACCAATAAAATAAAAGTAAAAAGAGAAAATATGTCAACACTTACATTTGCCGAGAAGATTGCTCAAGCAGAGAATTTCTTACCGATCAACGGTACAGATTATATTGAGTTTTATGTAGGAAATGCAAAACAGGCTGCCCATTATTACAAAACCGCTTTTGGTTTTCAGTCTGTAGCATATGCTGGTCCTGAAACAGGAGTGAGAGACCGCGCATCTTATGTGCTTCAACAGGGAAAGATCAGATTGGTACTTACTACAGGACTTAAATCGGACTCTCCTATCAACGAACACGTAAAAAAACATGGTGACGGAGTAAAAATTTTGGCACTTTGGGTAGATGATGCTTATGCAGCTTTCGAAGAAACAACTAAAAGAGGTGGAAAACCTTATTTAGAGCCTGTAACTTTAACTGATGAGCATGGTGAAGTAAGAATGTCCGGTATCTATACCTATGGAGAAACCGTTCACATGTTTGTGGAAAGAAAAAATTACAACGGAGCTTTCATGCCTGGATACGAAAAATGGGAAAATGCCTATAAGCCTGAAGAAGCTGGTTTATTGTATGTAGACCACTGTGTAGGAAACGTAGATTGGAACAGAATGGTTCCTACGGTAGAATGGTATGAAAAAGTAATGGGATTTGTAAACATTCTTTCTTTTGATGACAAACAGATCAATACAGAATATTCTGCATTGATGTCTAAAGTAATGTCAAATGGAAACGGATATGCAAAGTTCCCTATCAACGAGCCTGCAGAAGGTAAAAAGAAATCTCAGGTAGAAGAATATCTTGATTTTTATGAAGGTGAAGGTGTACAGCACATTGCTGTTGCGACAAAAGACATTATCCATACGGTAACTGAGCTTAAAAAACGTGGTGTAGAGTTCCTTTCTGCTCCACCAGAAGCTTATTATGATATGGTTCCTGAAAGAGTTGGTCATATTGATGAAGATCTTAAAAAACTTCAGGAGTTAGGTATACTTATTGATCATGATGAAGAAGGATATCTATTACAGATCTTTACTAAACCTGTAGAAGACCGTCCTACTCTATTCTTTGAAATCATTGAAAGACATGGTGCACAGAGTTTTGGTGCCGGAAATTTCAAAGCATTATTTGAAGCATTAGAAAGAGAACAGGAAAGAAGAGGTAATCTTTAATTTTACATTTTAAAAATATAAGTTTTGTCAGGATCCTAAATTCTGGCAAAACTTTTTTATAAAACACAGCATAATGAGAAAACTTTTAATTGGAATTTTATTCTTTGGAACCTTAGGGGTAAAAGCACAATATGGATCATTGAATGCAATTCTAGACAGACTTGAAGCAAGAAGAGGCATTAATCAGCACCTTGAAAAAGTAGACATCGATAACAAAAAGTTTGTCTTCATTAAGGATGAAGCAGACCACACAGAAAGAGATTTTATCGTCATTAAAGGGAATAATGCAACTTATGTAGAGGTTTTTGACGATAAAGCTACTGGTGAAAGCAGTTCCAATGTCTTTACCGGTGATATTGTCAGAAAAAAGAACATCGTTTCCTTACGCGCAGATGTACTTGAAGGTAAAAAAATCCCGATGCCTGTCACCAAAACATTATTGCTTACCCAACAGGACAATATTCTTTATCTTATTGATGTCAATACCAGAGATCGATGGATCGATGAAGTATCTTACTCAAAAAAGGCAAAATAAATTTTCCGGGGAAAGTTTCTCAGGATGATATTTTAATCTAACTAAAATCTAAACTTATGAAATCATTTGTAGACTATTCCTCAAATTCGGATTTTTCTATACACAATATTCCTTTCGGAGTGGCAGTATTCAACAAAGAATATATTGGATGCTGTACTAGAATCGGAGATCAAATTGTTGATCTCGCCACCCTTTATGATCTTGGTTATTTTGAAGACATCGAAGGATTGGATGACAATGTTTTTGAAGCCTATACAATCAACGAATTTATAGAATTAGGTAAACCTGTTACCAACGTAGTTCGTACAAGAATCCAGACATTATTACAGGAAGGGTCTGCATTATCAAAAGACCAAAAAACAATTGAAGAGGCCTTCTACGACCTTGATAAGGTAAAAATGATGATGCCGGTTCACATTCCAAACTATACAGATTTCTACAGCAGCATTGAACACGCTACCAATGTAGGAAAAATGTTCCGTGATCCTGCCAATGCTTTATTGCCTAACTGGAAACATTTACCGGTAGGTTATCATGGCAGAGCGTCCTCTATTGTTGTTTCAGGAACGGATATCAACCGTCCAAAAGGTCAGACAAAACCTGCTGATGCGGATAAACCTGTTTTCGGGCCTTGCAAACAATTGGATTTTGAACTGGAAATAGCTTTTATCGTCAACAAAAATACAGAGATGGGAGAAAGTATCTCCATTAAAGATGCGGAAGATGCGATCTTCGGAATGGTGGTATTCAATGACTGGTCTGCAAGAGACATCCAGGCATGGGAATATGTTCCGCTAGGACCATTTCTTGCGAAGAACTTCGGTTCATCTATTTCTCCATGGGTAGTTACCCTTGAAGCTTTGAATCCATTCAGAACGACTTCTCCTACACAGGATCCGGAAGTTTTAGATTATTTGAAATTCGAAGGTGACAACAACTATGATATCAATCTTGAAGTCTACATTCAACCTGAAAACGGAGATCAAAATCTGGTCTGCGAAAGTAACTACAAATACATGTACTGGAATATGCTTCAGCAGCTTGCTCATCACACGATAAACGGCTGTAACGTAGAAGTGGGTGATATGTATGCAAGTGGAACGATCTCAGGAAGCGATCCAAAATCTTTCGGTTCTATGATGGAATTAACATGGAGAGGCCAAACCCTTTATCATTAAGCAATGGTGAAGAAAGAAAATTCATTGAAGATAACGATACCGTTACAATGAAGGCTTGGGCTGAAAAAGATGGTGTGCGAGTAGGTTTCGGTGAAGTTTCAGGTAAAATTATCCCAACACTTTAATAATTATTTAAACACTTAAGTTTTTTAAGTTATATGATAATGGTAAAATTAAGTTCACTTTAGTTTTGAAAATCTTCGATTTTCGTTTTCTAAACATTATGATGACTCAAAAATTGATTAACGATCTTTCCTACAAAATTGTTGGAGCTTGTATAGACTAGCAGGCCCCGGTTTGTATGAAGAAGTTTATCATCAATGTTTAGAAAAAGAATTTAATCTGTTAGGTTTAAAATATCAAAGTGAACTTGAAATACCATTCTTATATAAAGGAAGCCATATAGACTGTAAAGTAAAATGTGATTTTTTGATTGAAGAATTAATTGTTCTTGAATTAAAATCAGTTACTGAAATTCATCAAATTCATAAATCACAAACTATGAACTATATGAATCTTTTAAAAGTACCCCGTTCAATCTTAGTTAATTTCAATGTCACAAACCTTTATTATGAAGGCTGTGAATTTTTTGCCTCTAAAATATTTAAAGAGCTTCCCAAAGAATGAAAATCGTAGATTTTCAAACTTAAGTGACCTTCTATATGCAGGTTTAGAAATAACTAAAATAACTTAAGTGTTAAAAAGAAAAATATGAAAACAGTAATTCCCACTGAATTAACCTCCGTACAGCTTCAGACTATTATGCAGACGGCCGTTTCACCACGCCCTATTGCGTTGGCTTCTACGGTGGATAAAGATGGTAATCATAACTTATCTCCATTCAGCTTTTTCAATATGTTCAGTACAGTTCCTCCGATTCTGATCTTTTCGCCATCAAGGAGAGTGCGTGACAATACCACGAAACATACGCTGGAAAATGTATTGGAAGTACCGGAAGTTGTGATTGGAACAGTAAATTTTCCGATCGTACAACAAATTTCTTTAGCTTCTACAGAATATGGAACAGGTGTTAATGAATTCGTGAAATCAGGTCTTACGATGAAAGATGCAGATCTTGTACAACCTAAGCTGATTGAAGAATGCCCTGTAAATTTTGAATGTAAAGTTTTAGAGGTAAAATCTCTGGGCGATCAGGGCGGAGCAGGAAATCTGGTGATCTGTGAAGTTCAGAAGATTCATATCCGTGAAGAATACCTGAATGATGCTGGAAACCTTGATCAACAAAAATTGGATATGGTAGCTCGCTTAGGCAGTAACTGGTATTCCAGAAGTAATGAAAACAGTTTGTTTGAAGTTCCTAAACCTTTGGTAACAAAAGGAATTGGCTTTGATCTTTTGCCGGATGTTATCAAATACAGTAAAGTATTTACAGGAAATGACTTGGGAATGCTGGCAAACGTTGAGATATTACCTTCAGGCGAATGTTTTTCAGAAGAACATATTCATCAAGATGCTCAAAAGCTATTGTTGGAAAGTAAAATTGAAGAAGCCTGGAAGATTTTAATTAAATAACACAAACACAATTACACACATGAAGAAAAAAATCTTATTCCTTGCTCTATTAATCACTTTACAGTCCTGCCAGATTACTCATGTCAAAAAAGATTATGGGATTTACAGTAAATCATTAGTATTTTCAAAAGACAAAAAATGGCTGATTAACAACATCAAAACCGGTGTAGACTCTGATCACAGAGAAATGATGAGTAAAGAAGTGATGAAACTTTTTCAAGATCTAAGTAATGGCAATGCTTATGATTTAAAAACAGCCAAAGCAGAAAATATAATCCAGAACAGCATTCCATTTGAACCGGAAATGGAAGATCTTGAGACCTTGAAAAACAACTCTGATTTTAATTATCTGGTCAATATTTATACAATGAAAGTCAATAACGGTTTAGATCGTGCCGCTGGCGAGCTGTATGAATATAAAAAAAATGAAACGTTTGCTACTATGGACATCTATGATATTAAAACCATGAAAAAAATATATTTATTGAAAGCATATTCTGAACTCTCAGTGGATAAAGGTGAAAAAGTAAACATTTTCACTCCGACAACCGAAATGATGACCATGAAAAACTTCAGGAGTCTTTTAAAGTCGATAAAAAAGAATGCTGTAAAAACCGAACAATAATTCAATAAAAAAAGGAGTGAAAATTTCACTCCTTTTTTGCTGTAACGAACACTAAATCATTATTTAGTATCCAATGTTTTTGAAACGGTAATTTTTCCCTTTTCTGCAAACTCAGTTACTTTACCATTTTTATCAATGGCAACATTTAGATTATCATTTTTAGAATCATAATAAACAGAAGTAGCATATCCGGGGCAATCATGCTGTTTACATCCATGAAGTTTATAAATCCCGTTTTCAGAAACGATAGGACTTTCTACATCGAAATTTTTTATCATTTCATCATAATCTTTTCCTACCAATTTTTTCAATCTTTCAGTTAAGCTCTTGTCTTCAAATAATTTGATATCATGAGGATACTTTCCATCATTTTTGGTAATAATTTCAACTGCAGCAGTCTTTGAAGGAGCTGCAACCGATGCTGAATCTGTCTTTGGTGTCGCAACAGAATCTTTGGGCTGTACAGTGGCCATTGTATCTGTGCTTACAGAAGATTCTGTTTTAGCTTCTTTTTTACAAGAAACTACAATTCCTGTAAGTGCTAGCGCTAATGCGCCCATAATAAGTTTTTTCATAATGATATTGAGTGTGTGATTACTATATTACAACGTGATTCTGTATTGTTTTATTTTAAGTCTATATACGCTGGAACCCTTTAGTAATGATTCTCTACTTTATATTTTTGATCAAAAAGTCAATACATTTTTCCGTTACGGTATTCAGGTCTTTGGGTAGATCGGAATCTGTCCAAGGTTCTTTCGCTCCAAAAGTATGATTCCCATTCTCAATAAGAAAGAGCTCTGAATTTGGATGTAAGAGATGGAGATGCTCTGCCTGTTTCACGCCTACAGCCTCATCCTGAGTTCCATGAATAATGAGCATGTGAGCTTTAGCCATTTCTGTTGCCCTTTCTACATCAAACTGATGGATATTTTTTTCATAATCCTCATAAAACTGATAATAATGAGGCATCTCCTGTTGGGTACGTCCGTTTAAAGCATAATAAACGCCTTCTTTTTTCCAGTTTTCGAAAAATTCTCCTTTTGGAAAACGGTCTAAAGTACCTACACTGGCCAGCGTAATCAACCCATTGATCCTTTCATCCTCAAAAGTTTTAATAATGGAAATCCCTCCTCCTCTGCTATGCCCCATCAGAATAACCTTTTCCTCATCTACGTTCGGATTTTGAATAAAATGATCAATAACAATCCCCAAATCAGACAATTCTTTAGAGTAATTGTTATTCCCAAAAGCTTCCAGATCAGCAAAATGATCAGGATTATCTACGGTTGTTCCATTATGGGAAAAATTAAATTTCACGAAGAAAAAACCTGCTTGGGCAAACTTTTCGGCCATTAAATCCCAAGCTCCCCAATCTTTATAGCCTTTATATCCATGAATAAAGATCACCAAAGGTCGTTTTTTTTGAACGTCATTGTAAAAAGCATCAGCAAGAAAACCTTTTTTTTCTTTATTTTCTAAATAAATATTCTTTTCACTCGTCAAATTCATAAAATAAGTAGCTTTTATTATTCTCTGTATTTAGAATACTAATTTAATTAGAAATTTCTGAAAAAGACCCTACCTTTTATTTTTAATTACCAGGATCAGGAAGAAAGTGTCCTTTATTGGAAATAGATATACTCTTACTGCATACAACAGATTCAGGATATATCTTAAATCTTTATTATTTACCACCGGTAATTTATTTTTAAAAATATAAAACAGGAGAAAAGGAATTCACAAAAAATTATAAAAAAATAACCTTATTTTTGCTTCATGCAGAATTTAAGAACAGTAACGGTAATGCGTTATATTCTGCCATTGAGAGAGGGAGGTTCTCTTCCCGCTCTGGCAGAAGCTGATGATGATTTTAAATATGTCTTAAAATTCCGTGGCGCAGGTCATGGAGTTAAGATGTTGATCTCTGAATTTATAGGTGGAAAGATTACAGAAGCTATGGGATTAAAGATTCCTGAACTTGTATTGATTAATCTTGACGCAGATTTTGGCAGAACGGAAGCTGATGAAGAAATACAGGATCTATTAAAATCTTCTGAAGGTTTAAATCTTGGTTTACATTATTTATCCGGTTCTATTACTTATGATCCGAGTGTAAAAGTTGATCCTCTTTTAGCTTCAAAAATAGTATGGCTGGATGCTTTTATTACCAATATTGACCGTACGTTCAAAAATACCAATATGCTGATGTGGCATAAAGAGCTTTGGATCATTGATAATGGAGCATCATTTTATTTTCACCACTCATGGCAAAATTTTGACGCTGCGGCAAAAACGCCATTCAAGTATGTGAAAGACCATGTTCTTCTTCCCAAAGCTAACAAGCTGGATGAAGCGGATAAGTTCGCTCATGAAGTATTGAATGAAACTCTTTCAGGGAAATTGTGAACGCGATTCCTGAAGACTGGTTACACTGGAATGATGCTGATGAAACTCCTGATGAGATCCGTGAAATTTATTTCCAGTTCCTGAAGACCCGATTCGAAAATTCTCAAATCTTTTTAAACGAAGCTAAAAATGCAAGAGGATAAAATATACGAATACGCGGTAATACGCTTAGTACCAAAAGTTGAGAGAGAAGAATTTTTCAATATCGGACTGGTCATGTTTTCTAAAAAGGAAAAATTTATCAAAATAGAGTTTTATTTATGTCCTGATAAATTCAAACTTATGCACAGTAAACTGGATTATGATGATATCATTCAAAATCTGGAAAGCTTCCAAAAAATAGCGAATGGTGAAAAAGATGGTGGTCCTATTGCTCTGCTTGATATTCCTGAGCGTTTCCGTTGGCTTACTGCTGTAAGAAGTGCTGTTGTACAAACTTCCCGACCTCATCCCGGAAAATCTAAGGATCTGAATACTACTTTTGGTAAACTTTTTGAGGAGTTAGTAAAATAAGATTCCCTCAAAAAAAATAGTATGAAATTATTTAACTCCATATCAACGAACAGGTTTTTTAGAAGCCTGTTTTTTATTGTATTATTAAGTTCTTCCCAGATCGCTTTTTCTCAATCATTTTCTCAATCTCCTGAGAAAGTGAAGCGGGTAAAAAGCACGCTCCTGCCGGAAATAGCAACAGTAACTGAGAATATTGTCTATAAAACAGGTAAAAAAGGAGACTCTCTTGCTTTGGATTTGTATACACCCAAAAATTCCTCTGGTAAACTTCCTGTATTAATCTATGTTCACGGAGGCGGATGGATAGAAGGAAATAAAACCGTGCACGCCGACGATTATCTTGAAAATACTATCGTTAAACTTATGGCGAAGCAATATGCTGTGATCACTATCAATTATACTCTTCTGAATGACAGCACCCACTTTCCTCTCCCATTGGAAGATACCAAAGATGCAATACGATGGGTAAGAAAGAATGCTGAAAAATATAACTTCGACACCAGCAATATAGGTCTCTTCGGTGCATCAGCCGGAGCACACTTATCTCTAGTAGCCGCCTATACTCCAGATGATACATTCAAAGGAAGCCCTGATCTTTCATCTTATTCAGCAAAGTAAATTATGTAGTGGATCATTACGGGCCTGTTGACCTCAACAAACTTTTCCATACCAGACTGGGAACCATTCCGGTGGCTTTGGTCGGAATGGTTTCAAAAAAGATTGTAAACTTACAGCAAGGGTTGGTAAAAGGAATCTCAGGGTATGATTTGAAAAAAGATCAGGACAGAGCTATTGATTATCTAAAAACCATCTCTCCATCAACGTATACTAAAACAGGTGTTCCAACTTTAATTGTTCAGGGAAACAAAGATAAAATTGTTCCGTTAAGTCAATCTAAAAAATTATACAGAAAGCTTAAGCGAGCAAAAGTAGATACCTCATTAATTATCATTGATAATGGAGTACATAGTTTTTCTACAACCGATAAAGCAGCCCTTGATAAAATGGTAGATCAAACAGTGGATTTTATCGTTTCTCAGAAAAAATAAAACACTACATCTGATCTACCCAAATAGTTCCAACTCCCAAGATCAGAAATACGATAAAAATAAAACAACAGTTTCACTCTGAAAGAAACTGCATGATTCGTCCTTCGCACGGGTAAAAGGGCTGGTAGAGAGATAATATGCTTTGTAAAATCTGTAAAAGGTTTTTGCTTCCTCTGATAATTTTTATACATTTGTTTTGCTTTAGGGGTATTCTGAAAAGAATTGAGAGAGTCCCTTTGAACCTGATACGGCTTACACCGACGTAGGGAAAAGCAAAATGACACGACACCTCTTGTCTTTTGTTTCGGATTTTTTCCTAAAGCTATTTTTATCTTTAATCATAACAATGGAAAAAAATCTTTGGGAACAAGTTTTACTTGTACGACAAAAGTCTCCTCTTGTTCATAATATAGCCAATTATGTAGTGATGAACAATACCGCCAATGCACTTTTGGCTGTAGGAGCTTCTCCGATTATGGCGCATGCACGCTCTGAAATCAAAGAAATGATCAATATTGCCCATTCATTGGTGATTAATATTGGTACTCTTGATGAATACTGGGCTGAATCTATGATGATGGCTGCTGAGACTGCAGATACTCTTCATAAACCATGGGTCTTGGATCCGGTAGGTGCAGGAGCCACTTCTTTTCGTGATCAAATATTACACAAACTTTTACAATTTCATCCAACCGTGATCAGAGGTAATGCGTCTGAGATTATTGCGTTGGCTAAAACCAATACAACAGTAACCAAAGGCGTAGACAGCACAGCAGAAAGCAATGACGCTGTTGAAGCTGCACAAATCCTGGTTAATCAATACAACACGATTGTATGTATTTCGGGGGAAACGGATATTATCCTAAGTAAAAATCAATCGATACACATCAAAAACGGGCATATTCTTATGACCAAAGTAACAGGTCTGGGATGTTCTGCTACAGCATTAATTGGTGCATTCATCGGAGTTATAGAAGACAAAGTATCCGGAACAGCTGCTGCTATGGCATTATTGGGGATCGCAGGTGAACTGGCTGTTCTTGAAAGTAAAGGCCCCGGCAGTCTTCAAGTCAACTTGATTGATAAGCTCTACAATATTACCGAAGAAGAATTTACAAGCTATTTAAAAATAGAAAGATCATGAGTAACATTACTTTCCCTTACTCATTATACCTGGTGATTTCTGAAGCAGATTGTATGGGGAAAAACTTTCTGGAAGTTGCAGAACAGGCCATATTAGGTGGTGTAGATATTATACAGCTTCGCGAAAAAAAAGACAGCACCGAAGTATTTCTTCAAAAAGCCCTACAACTTATTGAAATTACCAATAAATATAATATTCCGCTTATTATCAACGATAATATCATCGTTACCGAAAAAACCAATTCAGCAGGAATACATGTTGGCAATAGTGATGCAACACCTCAGGATCTTAGACAACGACCTCTAATCGGGAATAAAATAATTGGGTATTCTATAGAGCACCTGACCCAGCTTGACAATGAACAAACTTCAGTAGCTGACTACCTGGGAATAAGTCCTGTTTTTAAAACAAAAACCAAAACAGATACTATTACCGAATGGGGACTAGAAGGGATTACCCAAATCAGGAAACTTACGAAAAAGCCTTTGGTTGCAATAGGTAATATTCACCTGGACAATGCAAAAGCAGTCATCAATGCCGGAGCTGATTGTCTCGCAGTAGTTTCCGCAATATGTAGTGCTGCTGATCCTCAAAAAGCGGCTTATGAATTAAAAAATGAAATTGTAAAATGAAAAAATACAAATACCCTTCAGTATTAACTATTGCAGGTTTCGATGGAAGCGGTGGTGCCGGTATTCAGGCAGATATTAAAACAGCCTCTGCTTTAGGTTGTTTTTCCACATCCGTATTAACAGCTTTACCTGTACAAAACACCCAGGGAGTACGAAAAATATATCCTATTCCTGTAGAAGCAGTTGCTGATCAGATCAAAGCGATTCTGGATGATATTGTTCCTGATGCTATTAAAATTGGAATGGTTCATACTCCTCAACTTGTAGAAACCATTGTTTCCACATTAGCGGAATATCCTAAAATACCTATTGTCTTTGATCCTGTAATGGTTGCTACCAGCGGACATCGTTTGATTGAAGAGGAAACTATTACAGCGCTCACAGAAATATTATTTCCCATTGCTGATGTTATTACTCCCAATATGGATGAAGCTGCAATCCTAGCAGATATGAAAGTCGAAACGCTGGAAGATTTATATACTGCCGGCACCAGAATCAAAAAACTGGGCTGTAAAACGATTCTTCTTAAAGGTGGCCATCAGGAAGCCTCAACCATCACTTCTCTATTTTATGATGAAAATGAGAATTTCCATTCTTTTGAAACACAGAAGTTTAACACCAATAACACCCATGGTTCAGGCTGCACCCTTTCCTCTGCTATTGCTGCCTACATTGCTCAGGGCAAAACCCTTTATGAAGCCGTTTCTCTTGGACAACTATATATCTATCAGGCTATAGAAAACGGAATAGATGTACAAACAGGCCATGGAAACGGTCCACTGAATCACTTTTTTAATCCTCAAAAACTTATCAAAAATGAAATGGTCTGAATCAACCTGGAATGATATACAAGAATGCTATCAATCTATTCTGAATATGCCTTTTATCAAAGAATTATCAGAAGGTAGTTTACCACAGGATAAATTCCGTTTTTATATGGCTCAGGATTCTTTATATCTGGAGCATTTTGGAAGAACTCTTTCTCTTATTGCAACAAAGATACCTGATCTTCAGGATGTACTTACCTTTATGCGTTTTGCAGAAAATACAATTGTTGTAGAAAATGCCCTTCACGAATCATACTTCAAAGACTTTGGGCTCACTGATAAGGGTATTTTACAACCAGCATGCCATCATTATATTCACTTTTTAAGAAGTACTGCAGCGCTGGAATCTGTAGAAATTGCGGTGGCGGCAGTTCTCCCTTGCTTCTGGATCTATCGTGAGGTAGGAAATTATATTTATGAGATTCAAAATACAGTAAACAATCCGTATGAAAAATGGATCGCCACCTATGCCGGAGAGGAATTTTCAGCAGCAGTGGATCAGGCAATTGCCATCTGTGATAAAATAGCCGAAAAAAGCACTGAAGAAACCCGAAAAAAAATGACAGAAGCCTTTATTACCGCATCCAGAATGGAATATCATTTCTGGGAAGCAGCCTATGATTTGAAAGTCTGGAAGTAGGAAAACTGGAGAATGGAACCTATTGAAGTCCTACCGGTATTTTGGTATTATTTTATAAATAATTCAGAAGTTAGTATTGATTATAATAAAAAACGGAACCTAAAAGTGGTTCCGTTTTTATTGAATTTCAGTATTGATTAAAAATTGAAATTAAGCCTTGTGAAAACATACCTTCCGTTTTGTCCAAACTGTGAAGTGGAACGAGAGTAAATAAATTGATCGTTATTACTTGATGCCGGTAAATTTTTAGTTGGATAAATATCAAACAGGTTGTTTACTCCTAAAGTTAATCCTACATTCTTTGTAAACTGATAGGCTGCTGAAATATCAGTAATGATTTTATCACCGATTGTTTGGTGCTCATCAAATCCAATGATTCCATCTCCGTTCGCATCAAGAACATCTGCGCCGGTCACTTTTCCGAAATAGGTATTTCTAAGATAGAAAGTAGCTCCCTTCCATGTCAAAGTATGTGATAAACTTGCTTTTACTCTTGGTACCGCTTCTTCCAGATATACTCTTGATTTTTCAGAGAAATATACTTTTTCAAGATTCGGAGATTTTAACAATCCTGCAGAGTGAATTTCTCCTACCTGTCTCGTTTGATTCAGGTTGATGGCAAAACTATTATCTAGTTTTACACCTGAAAATCTAGCATTATGAGCAATCACAATATCCAAACCTTTTGTTTCCGTATCGATGGCATTGGTGAAAAACTGAGCCGCATTTACATTTAGCTTATCAAACTCTATTTGAGCTTCCGTAGGAACATCTTTTCTTAAGAACTGATCGGTCAGAATGATTCTGTTATCAATTTTAGTGAAATATCCGTCGGCCGTGAATGTTAAGTTAACAGATGGAATTTTATACGTAAATCCTACACTTGCAGATTTTGAAGTTTCCTGTTTCAGCTTTGGAATATTTAATTGTCCTGCCAATCGGGAATCATTGCTGTATGTTCCCACTTCAAGAAGCTGCCCGCCAGTAAATAAGGTAGACGTTACATTATAATAAATCTGGTGAATAGATGGAGCTCTGAATCCTGTAGAACCTGCAAATCTCACATTGAAATTAGGAGCTACTTTAATTCTTGAAGCTAGTTTATAGTTAAATGTAGATCCAAAATCAGAATAGTTTTCATATCTAGCTGCTGCATCTACCAAAAGCCAGTCCGTAAAGTTAAGCTCTACATCTGCATAAGCGGCTAGCGACTGCCTGTTCTTATTCACTGCATTTTCAGGCTTAAATCCACTGAAGACTTGTGAGCCTCCCGGAAGAGCCTGTCCAAAGAAATCGGTTGGTCTTTTGGTTGTATTGTTCCAAGGGTTTCCCAAAACATCATATACTGTATAAGAGGCTTCTTCCCCTGCTGTCATTTTAAAGTTTTCGAAACGGTGTTCGCCACCAAATGCCACATTCAGTCCTTCCAATACATCATATTTTTTTGAAAAATCTAGATTGATGGTATTTTGGGTAAACCTTAATCCTCCTGCATCAAACTCATTCGGAGAAGCAAATCTTAAAGAAGTGTTTCCCGTATTTCTGATATTGTATGTAAAGGAGTTTTGCCCGAAAGTATTACTGAAATCAATATTCCAGCCCTCCCATTTTCCTTTGATTCCTGCAGCCAGGGAAATATCCTGAATATCAGTTCCTATCTGTGGTAGGTAACCATTAGGATACAACCCTGTAAAAGTTCTGTTTTCTCTTGGTCTTCTGTAGAATCCTCCGGAAACACCATGTCTTAAACTATATCCGCCAAAAGTATATACCTTCCAGTTCTCACTTACAGGAACCTCAGCATTAATGAAAAGCTGATGGTTGTTAAGCTTAGACTGCCCTACCTGCATATTGAAATCTTTTCTTGTTTGTCCTCTGTAAGCAAGCTCCTGATCAGTAATATAATTCAAATAATTGGTTGTAAACTTAGTAGGATCCGACAAAACTTTCTGTAAATCACCAATCGTATTGGCAGCCTGTATATTATTTTGTAAAGTTTGATCAAAGTAACTTACCCCCTGAGCATACTGGTGAATATAGTTTACAATTTGCTGAGAATTGGGAGTATTTCCAATATCTGTAAAGAGAGAAGAAAGATTTACTCCATCATTTAAAGCACGTTGCTCAATGGCATTATATGCGTTATAAATAGGAGCATTTTCAGTTCCCGCTCTGTAGGTTGGGTTTCTGAACTGTGAAGACCAGGTAATATTGAAAAAACCGCCTTTAGTTCCTATTTTTTGACCATAGTTTAGGTCTAACTGAATATTCTGGCCGTCAAAATTCCCGGTATGGTCATTGGCTGCAGGTGTTAAATTTCCACCATAGCTGATCTGGCCAGTCAGTTTTCCGGTATCTCTTTTCAGTTCGAGGTTCATTACTCCGGCAATGGCATCAGATCCATATTGTGCAGCAGCTCCATCTCTTAAAACTTCTATTCTGTTTAAGGCAAATGAAGGAATGGCATTCAAATCGGTGCCTACGGTTCCTCTTCCCGGTGTTCCGTTTACATTGACTAAAGCAGAAGTATGTCTTCTTTTTCCATTAACCAAAACCAGTACCTGATCTGGTCCCAATCCTCTTAATTGTGCAGGATCCAAGTGGTCAGTTCCATCCGAGTTCGTCTGAACTGTAGAGGTAAAAGACGGGGCAATGGCATTTAGAATTTGTCCTATATTAGATTGAGGTAGTACTACTGAAGCTTCCTTTAGATTAAATACATCTACAGGAACCGGGCTGTCGGCCTTTGATCTTGCCCCAGCTCTGGAACCCAGAATAACAACTTCTTCTACATTATTGGTTTTAACGGTGTCTTTTTTTATAGTACTGTCTTTTTCCTGACCGTAAGTAAAAACTCCTAGAAAAAAAAGAACGGATGCTGAAAAAATAGTTTTTTTATTGCTCATATCATTTCATCAATTTGATTAGACATTTATGTTTTTTGCAGGTGCAAATGTAAAGCATATTTATTAGTCTACAAAAATAATAGACTTTGTTTTTGTAAAAAATGATATTCGTTTCTTTCTATCCCTTATTAAAATTACTATTTTTTCGACTAACTTAGAGGTATTTCATCAAAAAACGGACTCAAAAAATGAATCCGTTACTTATTATTTAAAAAATACTTTACAATATTAAATTTTTGTAAGCTTAGCATATTTCAAAATCAGGTTCTTCTCCCCTTCATGGATGAATACTACTTTTGCTTTGATATTTTGAGGATCTGTTCCATCTAAGAAAATAACCTCCCCAATTCCGAAACGATCGTGTCTTACTTTATCTCCTACTTCAATATCCTGAGAGGAAGCACCGCTTGGATTGATAATTCTTGCTGTACTTACCGGCTTAAGTTTCTTTGGTTCAGGAGCAGGTTTTGAATTATCACCTCTATCAATTGTCTTTTTCTCAACCTTTTTGAAAGATTTCATTTCAGATGGATGTTCATCAAAAATATTGGATTTCACTCCTGCATTATTGATAAATCTCTTCTCCAAAACAGGATTAAGGAACTCTATATATTCATCATCAATCTCACTCAGGAATCTTGATGGCTCCGCATCCGTAATTTTTCCCCATTGAAAACGAGAAACAGCATAAGAGAAGAATACTTGCTTCTCGGCTCTGGTTAATGCGACATAAAATAATCGTCTTTCTTCTTCGAGATCTTCTCTGGTTGCAGAACTCATGAAACTTGGGAAAAGGTTTTCTTCAAGACCTACCAGGTGAACAACAGGGAACTCAAGTCCTTTGGAAAGGTGAATGGTCATCAATGAAACCATATCATCTTCCAATTGTTTATCCTGCGTATCTGCAGAAAGAGCAATATTTTCAAGGAAATTAGAAAGGCTTGGATCTCCATCTTCCAACTGCATCTGTTCTTCAATAAACCCTTGCATGGAATTCATCAATTCCTGAACGTTTTCTACTCTTGAAATTCCTTCCGGAGTCTGATCATCTTTTAAAAACTTAATCAAACCGCTTCGCTTGGCAACTTCCATCGCAACGCTATAGGCCGTTTCAGTCTTTAGCAGTACCTGGAATGCTTTGATCATTGACCAGAAATCATTCAGTTTGTTTAACACCCCATTATTAAGCCCTAATTGAGGAGCATACATTGGCAGATTGTCCAGCACTTTTGATACTGCAATATTTTGAGCATCAGCAAAAACAATCAACTTATTCTGCGTAGTTTCTCCAATACCTCTTGTAGGATAATTGATGATTCGCATTAAAGCTTCTGAATCATTTTCATTGATTAAAAGACGAAGGTAACCGATTAAATCTTTTACTTCTTTTCTTTGGTAAAATGAAAGTCCACCATATACTTTATAGGGAATATTTTTACGTCTCAGGGCATCTTCAAATGCTCTGGTTTGGGAGTTGGTTCGGTATAAAATAGCAAAATCACTATATTTTCTCTGGTCACGGTTACGAAGTTCCCAGATATTCCCTGCAACAAAGTTGGCCTCATCCGCATCAGAAAGCGAACGATATATTTTGATCTTATCTCCCTCTTCATTATCACTGAAAACATTTTTCTTAAACTGCTGTAAGTTTTTAGCAATAACAACATTCGCAGCATTTACAATGTTTTGTGTAGAACGGTAATTTTGCTCCAAAGATACCGTAATAGCATCCGGATAATCCTTTTTAAAATTCAGAATATTATAAATATTAGCACCACGGAAAGAGTAAATGGACTGGGCATCATCTCCTACCACACAGATATTTTCAAACTTAGAAGCCAGTGCTTTTACAATAAGATACTGAGAATGGTTGGTATCCTGGTACTCATCTACCATGATGTATCTGAACCTGTCCTGATATTTGGCTAAAACCTCAGGAAAACGAGTCAACAACTCATTGGTTTTCAGTAGCAAATCATCAAAATCCATCGATCCGTTTCTGAAACATGCTTCTACATATTTTTGGTAGATCTGCCCAATAAATTTCATATTTGCTTTTTCATCAGCTTCCATTAATTCCGGATTGTTGAAATAAGCTTTTACTGTAATCAGGTTGTTTTTATAAGTTGAAATTCTTGCCTGAACTTTTTTAGGTTTATAAAGATCAGCATCAATGTTCATATCCTTCAGTACTTTCCTGATCACATTCAGGGCATCCTGCTGATCATAAATAGTAAAATTGGAAGGATAGCCCAAAAGATGAGCTTCAATTCTTAAAATCCTTGCAAAAACCGAGTGAAATGTTCCCATCCAAAGGCTTCTTGCATTGCTGTCTCCTACTACCTTTGCGATACGTTCTTTCATTTCACGAGCTGCTTTATTGGTAAAGGTAAGCGCCAAAATATTGAAAGGGTCTATTCCATTATGGATAAGGTGAGCAATACGCATGGTAAGCACACGTGTTTTCCCGGAACCAGCTCCTGCAAGCACCATCAGAGGGCCTTGTAAAGAGGTAACGGCTTCATATTGTGATTCGTTGAGTCCTTTCAGATAATCCATACAGCAAAAAAATTTTTGGAACACAAAATTAAGATATTCAGAGGAGAATTCAAATTATGAAATGTCAATAGTCAATTTTACTTCGCAAGTCAGTAGTGAAGTGACAGCGCATCATAATAACTATACACCTTGAATCTTAAACTTTAAACCTCAAAATTTGTGTAACATTTAATTCATTTTTCCTACTAATTGTTAAACAATTTCTAACTTTATGAAAAAGCGATTTCTTTCGGCTGCTGCCGTAGCTTTCTTCGGGCTGGTGATGAATGCACAGCAAATCAAATTCGAAGAATATGATCTTCCCAATGGTCTTCATGTAATTCTTCATCAGGATAATTCGGCTCCGGTAGTAACTACAGGGGTGATGTATCATGTAGGAGCAAAAGATGAAGTAAAAGGAAGAACCGGTTTTGCCCACTTCTTTGAACATCTTTTATTCGAAGGAACTCCCAACATTAAGAGAGGAGATTGGTTTAAAATTGTTTCTTCAAACGGAGGACAAAACAATGCCAATACAACCAATGACAGAACTTATTACTACGAAACTTTCCCTTCCAATAACGAGCAACTGGGACTTTGGATGGAATCTGAAAGAATGCGTCATGCAGTCATCAACCAGGTAGGAGTAGATACACAAAGAGAAGTCGTAAAGGAGGAAAAAAGACTAAGAATGGATAACCAGCCTTATGGAAATCTTTTCACAACCATCCAGAAAAACCTTTTTACCAATCACCCATACAACTGGCCAACTATAGGGTCTATGGAAGACCTGAATGCAGCAAAACTTGAGGAGTTCCAGGCTTTCTACAAGAAATTCTATATTCCAAACAACGCTACTTTAGTAGTGGCCGGAGATATCAAGACTGAACAGACTAAAAAATGGATTGAAGAATACTATGGTGGTATTCCAAAAGGAACAGTGTATCCAAAGGATTTCCCTAAAGATGCTCCCATCACTCAGGAAAAAGAAATAACGGCAACGGATCCGAACATTCAGCTTCCAGCTTATGTTTTTGCATACAGAACTCCTGCTAATAAAGAAAAAGACGCTTATGTTTTAGATATGTTGTCTTCTTATTTAAGCAATGGTAAATCTTCTGTTTTATATAAAAAACTAGTAGATCAGGATAAGAAAGCACTTCAGGTAGCAGCTTTCAACCAAGGGCTTGAAGATTACAGTATTTTTGCCTTCTTTGCAATTCCAATGGGGCAAACGTCTAAACAAACTTTACAAACGGACATTGATGCAGAAATCAAAAAACTTCAGACGACTTTAATTTCTGATGAAGATTACCAGAAGATTCAAAACCAGTTTGAAAATCAATTCGTCAATCAAAATTCAAGCATTCAGGGAATTGCAGCTTCTTTAGCCACCAATCATGTTCTGATGGGAAATACGAATCTTATCAATAAGGAAATCGACATCTACAGATCCATCACAAAGCAAGATATTCAAAATGCAGCTAAGAAGTATTTGAATTCCAACCAAAGAATCATCATCAACTACGTTCCTGAGAAAAAATAATTTACCCATGAAAAAGCAATTCACTTATATAGCAGCGGCATTTTTATTTGCAGGAATGCTTTCTGCCCAAAAAATCGACGTTAATGCAATGCCAAAACCAGGACCTACTCCTGCCATTAACATTGCCAAACCAAAAACTTTTCAACTTAACAACGGATTAACCGTAATGGTGGTTGAAAACAATAAACTGCCAAGGGTAAATACGACTCTTACGATGGACAGGCCTCCTTATCATGAAGGAAATATAACCGGAGTAAGCATGCTTATGGCAGAGCAGCTCGACAATGGAACAACCAATCTAAGCAAGGATGAGTTTAATAAAAAAGTTGATTTCCTTGGAGCTAATATCAGCTTTTCTTCCAGCGGAGCTTCTTCAAACTCACTTTCAAAATATTTCCCTGAAGTATTAGGATTAATGGCTGATGCTATTGTTAATCCAAAATTTTCTGCACAGGAAATCCAAAATGCTAAAGAAAGAATTATTGAAGGATTGAAGGCTGATGAAAAAAATGCATCATCCATTGCTGAGAGAGTATCCAATGCTTTGATGTATGGAAAGAACACCTCAAGAGGAGAATTCACAACCATTGAATCAATCAACAAAATTCAATTGGCGGATGTACAGAATATTTACAATAAATATTACGCTCCGGATAATGCATATTTAGTGATTGTGGGAGATGTAAAATTCGAACAGATCAAACCTTTGGTTGAGAAAGCCTTTGGAAACTGGAAAAAGTCAAACACTAAGTTTGCAGCTTTAGAACCTGCCGCGAATGTTGCCAAAACAGAAATTAATGTGGTGGATGTTCCATCTGCTGTACAATCTGTATTATCTGTAAGCAACCTCACCAATCTTAAGATGAAAGATCCCAATTACTTCCCTGCTACTATGGCCAATTATATTCTTGGTGGCGGTGGTGAAGCAAGACTTTTCATGAATCTTAGAGAAAAAAACGGATTTACTTACGGAGCTTATTCAAGTATGAATGCGAGCAAATATTCACCGGACTTCTCGGCGGAAACCAGTGTAAGAAATGAAGTAACGGATAAAGCCGTTAAGGAAATGATGAATGAACTTAATGCAATTTCTACCGTAAAACCTGAAGAATTAGAAAACGCTAAAGCAAAATTGAAAGGTTCTTTCATTATGTCCTTAGAAAAACCTGAAACCATAGCAAGATTTGCGTTGAATCAAAAAGTTCAGGATCTTCCGGCCGATTTCTATACCAATTATTTAAAATCTATTGATAAAGTTACTGCAGCTGATATTTCTAACGCTGCAAAAGCAACTATTCTCCCGAACCAAAGCAGAATCTTCATTGCTGGTAAAGCATCTGACATTGCTGAAGGTCTTGAAAAACTTGGCTATCCGGTAAAATATTTTGATAAAGAAGCCAATCCCGTAACCAAACCCACAGCACAAAAAGTGGATGCTAATGTGACCATCGGTTCTGTAGCTGATAAATACATCAATGCAATCGGAGGTTTAGCAGCTCTTCAAAAAGTAACTTCCATTACAGCTGATGCGACTACCAAAGTTCAGGGAATGGATATGAACATGAAACTGATTCAAGGAAAGGGCGGAAAAATGATGATGGATATGAAAATGATGGGTAATACCCTTCAAAAGATTGTTTTTGACGGTAAAGACGGCTATATAGAAGCGCAGGGCAAAAAAATGCCTTTAAATGACAAGCAGAAAGCTTCTATGGCAGAACCGGAACTTTTTCCGGAACTTACTTTTGCAGCCTCCAAAGAATTAAAATTAGCAGGAATCGAAAAGTACAATAACGAAGATTCTTATGTGGTAAAAGGACCAAAACAAACCTATTATTACAGCGTAAAAACCGGATTGAAAACCGGAGAGATCAAATCAGGAGAAGGAGGTGCTATGCCTACAAGCTTCGCTGATTATAAAGACGTATCGGGAGTGAAGCTTCCTTTCACCATTATCCAAAATATGGGTGGAATGGAAATTAATCTTGCTGTACAGTCTTACCAGCTTAATCAGGCTAAGGATACAGATTTTAAATAATAAACAAACTATATTGATAGAAAAGCTATCTCAAAATTGAGATAGCTTCTTTCTTTTTCTGATTTTGCAAATGCTATTATTAATCAATTTGGCAAGAGAAATTGCAAGCAGTTCATGGTTGAATCCGATTATTCCTACCCTCTATTTACTTCCCCTTGCATTTTAAGCATAAAATCATTGTTTATTTTTTATTTTTTTGCTGTTGTGCCATATTTACCGATATCTTTTTTTGTCATTCAGTAAAAAAAGATTAAATTTGCCCATTCAAAAAGATATCAGAATTAATGGATACTATATTTACACTATTGATGGTTCTTATTATGATTGCCAGTATTTTATTGGTAATTGTTGTTATGGCTCAAAACCCAAAAGGTGGAGGTCTTTCCAGTACTTTCGGAGGGGCATCTTCTGCTCAGTTTGGAGTACAAAGAACCAATGATTTCATGGAAAAAGCAACATGGACTCTAGGCGGAACTATCATCGTTCTTATCCTTATAAGCGTTGTCGTTACTGGTAAACCATCACAAGTGGCTCCAGCTCAACAACCCGTTAAAAAAGAAGCTCCGGCAAAACAATCTGCTCCGGCTTCTTCTACAACAACTGCTCCGGCATCAACTCCAGTTGCACCGGCTAAATAAGAAGATTATTTTTCGACATACAAAAAGCAACTCTCATTGAGTTGCTTTTTTATTGTAATATATTTTTAATATTTAATGTGCAAGATTATACTCACCGTCATTCCGACGAAGCAGGAATCTCATCCATCATTTAAATTCTCCACTCCATTCGGAATAACATAAGCGGATAACGTAAACCGTATAAAATCGTATTTCTTTATATAGAGGTTATAAAGCACATGATAAGTACTTCAGACATCCATAACCTCCAACTTCCCTCTTCCAACTTCCAACCTACTTACTTCAGCTTAATCTTCTCAATCTGATAGCGGAGTTTCAGACCGGCTTTTAGAAAGGAATACTGCATGGGTTTTGATTCCTTATAATATTTGTCTATAAAGATCTGCATGGCACCATAGAAACGGTTCAGATAAACATCATTCTTTATGGTACTTTCTCCTTTATGATGAAGAAGAGAAGCCTTACCATAATAGTAGTTTTTGTATCCATTTCTTATTAAAGTATAACAAAGGTCAATATCTTCACCATACATAAAATAAGCTTCATCCAAACCACCTACTTTTTCATACACTTCTTTTTTCAGCAAGAGAAAAGCTCCTGTCATTACTTCTACTTCAGCAATAACATTTTCCTCAAGATCATTCCTGTAATAGGATTTCGAATTATTTTTCTTAAAATTAGTAAATAGCTTCTCAAAAGAATTGAACATATCCGGAACTGAACGTTTACTTTCTGGCAAGAAATGCCCATCCGCATCATGCATTCGTATTCCAAGGCATCCGAAATCCGGTTGGCTATCTGAAAAATCTAATACCTCTTTCATATAAAAACCTTCCAGTTCCGTATCAGGGTTTAAAAGCAATATGTATTCGCCTTTTGCAGCTTGTATCGCAGTATTATTAGCCTTTGAAAAGCCTCCATTAATCTCTGAAGCAATAAAGTGTACCTCGGGAAATTCCGTGATAAGATCCTTCCATGAACTATCTGTAGAAGCATTGTCTATCACAATGACCTCATACTCCAAATCTTTTACGTATTTCTGAATAGATAAAAGGCAGTTTCGGAGCAGTTGGGCAACATTATAATTAACAATAATAATAGACAGCTTCATATTAATCCTTTTCGTTATATGGTAATCTGTTGATAATAGATCTTCCCAGTGAAATTTCATCTGCATACTCCAGCTCATCTCCTACTGAAATTCCTCTGGCAATGCTTGAAAAATTTACATTGAATTTTTTAAATTTTTTGTAAATATAATAAGCAGTTGTATCTCCCTCCATAGTAGCACTCAACGCAAAAATAAATTCCTTCACGACCCCTTCATTCAGTTTTCTCTCAATACTTGGAATGTTCAATTGGCTTGGCCCGACTCCTTCCATCGGAGAGATTTTTCCACCCAAAATAAGATACTTCCCGCCATACTTCCCAGTATTCTCAATAGCAATTACATCTCTTACATCTTCAACAATACAAATTAACTCACCGCTTCTTTTCTCATTGCTGCAAATCTCACAGATGTCAAAATCAGAAAAATTATGACACTCTTTACAATATTTTATATCGTTGACAAGATTAATCAGTGAGTTTCCAAGGCTTACCGCTCTGGAACTAGGTTGTTTTAATAAATGTAATGCTAATCTTAAAGCTGTTTTTCTTCCAATTCCAGGTAACCCTGAAATCTCATCAACCGCCTTTGCCAGCACTTTACTTGGATAATCCATAGTACAAAAATAAGGATTATTTGAGGAAAATGATCTATCCTAACGGGGAGTTTTTGAGTTTCGGAATATGAAAAGTCAATTATCAATTTTAACCACCAGAAGTCATTACTTATTTACTTCCACAACAAAAATTCACCATTAACGTATAAAAACCAAAGTAACTTTTGCTATTTTAAGATTCCCATAAATTATCTATTATCCATCATTTCTAACCCTCTTTTTTCAAACTTCCACTTCTCCAATGTCTCATTCCGATATTTTAATTCCCTATTCCGTCCCTATATTCCATAACTCTAAAAAAACCGTTATATTTGCGGCTTCAATTAAATATGAAAAAAATAAACTAACACATGGTACTTAACAACTTAAATTATCCACTAGATTTCAAGTTTAAAATTTCGACACTAGCCAGTGACTTCAACATTACTGACAAAAATGGAAATTACGTAGCATACGTACGCCAGAAAATGTTCAAATTAAAAGAAGACGTTATCGTTTTCAATGACGAAAGCAAATCAAAAGAACTTTTCAGAATCAGAGCGAATCAATGGATTGACTTTAATGCTTCTTATTCTTTAAATGATATTGTAGACAACAAAAGCTATGGGAGATTGGCAAGAAAAGGAATGCGTTCTATCTGGAAAGCAAGTTATGATATCCTTGATTCTAAAGATCAACCTAAATTCAAAGTACAGGAAGACAGTGCATGGGTAAGATTCTGGGACAGCTTCGTAGGTGAACTTCCTATTATTGGAATGTTTACAGGATACTTCCTGAATCCATCATATACTGTTACCGGTATTGACGGAAAGCATATTTCAAACTTAAAAAAATGCCTTCGTTCTTTGGAAGAAGATTCCAATTAGACAGAATGATCGACATTGATGATGAGGAGGAAAGTTTAGTAATCCTTTCATTATTAATGATGACCCTTCTTGAAAGAGCAAGAGGCTAATATTTCAAAACCACAAACACATGAAATACCTAATCATTTTATTTTCTGCACTTCTGCTAGTTGCTTGTAAAAAAGACAAAGAAACAGTTTCTGCAAACACTACAACTGATTCTTCAAGCATCACTAAAGATTCTGCTACAGCAAGTATTCCTTCTGGAAAAATCCAGATTGAAACCATTTCATTTCCTGAAGAAATTAAAGAATGTTCATGCTATTTCGCAAGAAACAAAACTGATTTTGAAGCGGAAAAATACATCTATGCAGATGATGCCGGAAAAACAGCCTATATGAAGCTGGATGGTAAAAGGCTTGCCATGAATCTTATCTCTTCAAGCGATATGGAAGTGGATGAAGAATTGACCAAAGAAATCGAAAATGAAGGTTATAAGATCTCTGTAAAAGGTAAAAAGATAAAAGGCGAAGAAGCTTTACTCTTTGAAGGTACCTTAACCATTGAAAAACCGGATGGTAGTGTCATTACGACACCGATCTACGGAGAATGTGGATGTTAACAACAAAAAAGTGGATAAGCTCACTTTAAAATTTGCTTATTCATTCTTTTATAACTCATAAAAATGCTTCTGTATTCCACGGAAGCATTTTTTATTTTGTAAATTTGAGAAAAATAAATTTCAATGGAATTATCTAATATAGAACCGCAGATAATCTGGAAAAACTTTTCCAAATTAAATGCAGTTCCAAGACCATCTAAAAAAGAGGAAAAAGTAATTGCTTTCATCAAAGGGTTTGGTGAAGATCTAGGCTTAGAAACTACTGTAGACGAAGTAGGAAACGTAATTATTAAAAAGCCTGCTACTGCAGGAATGGAAAACCGTAAATCTATTGTGCTTCAGTCACATTTGGATATGGTTTGCCAGAAAAACAATGACGTTAATTTCGATTTTGAAACAGAAGGGATCAAAATGGAGATTGATGGAGATTGGGTAAAGGCAAAAGGAACTACTTTAGGGGCTGATAACGGTTTAGGGGTAGCTACTATTATGTCTATCCTTGAAAGTTCTGATATTCCTCACCCTGCATTAGAAGCTCTATTCACGATTGATGAAGAAACCGGAATGACAGGGGCAATTGGTTTAAAGCCAGGACAACTTACAGGAGAAATCTTATTAAACCTTGACACAGAAGAAGATGATGAAATTGACATCGGTTGTGCAGGAGGTGTTGATGTTACTATTACTCAAAACTATGCAACAGAAGCTCCAAAAGGACAGGTTGTAAGAATTGAAGTAAAAGGATTACAGGGCGGTCACTCAGGAATGGATATTCATAAAGGTTTCGGAAACGCCAACATTATCTTAGGAAGACTTCTTTACAAAGGATTGGAAAATCAAAATGTAGAATTGATCTCTATTGATGGTGGTGGATTAAGAAATGCTATTCCAAGAGAAGGTGTTGCGATCATCTCTGTAAGAAATGCACAGGAATTCATTCAGGAAGCTACTGCTCTTAAAACAGAAATTTTAGAAGAATTTGCCTCTGTAGAAGCAGGTCTTCAAATCAATATCGAAAACTCTACCTCTTCTGACAAAGCTATTTCAGAAGGAGATTCTAAAAAAGTTATCCTTACTTTAAAAGGTCTTCACAACGGAGTATACAGAATGAGCCCGGATGTAGTTGACCTTGTAGAAGCCTCTAATAATGTGGCTAGAGTTGAATTGAAAGGGGGAGAATTGAAGATTCTTAACCTTACAAGATCTTCAGTAGACTCTTCTAAATATTCTACAGCAGAACAATTGAAATCTGTAGCAGAATTAGCAGGAATGAATGTAGTATTCAGTGGTTCTTACCCAGGATGGAAGCCAAGACCAGGTTCTGAAATCGTACAGATCATGGAAAAGATCTATACAGAGAAGTTCAATGAGAAGCCTCATGTTGTAGCTTGTCATGCAGGTTTAGAATGTGGTATCATTGGAGCTAACTATCCGGAAATGGAAATGGTAAGTTTCGGCCCTACCATCAGAGGAGCACACTCTCCTGATGAGAAAGCAAACATTCCATCTGCTCAGAAATTCTGGAGCTTCCTGAAAGATATTTAGCGAATATTCCTCAGAAATAGAATAGTAAAATAACTATATTAAATATCCAAAGTCTTATGATTTTGGATATTTTAATTTAAACCATTAAGACATTTAAAATATGAAAAGTATTACAGTATTCTGCGGTTCAAGTTTCGGCACAGATACAATCTATGAAGAGCAGGCATTTTTACTTGGGCAAACGTTAGCAAAACAAAATATACAACTCATTTACGGTGGCTCAGAAACCGGTTTAATGGGAACTATCGCCAACGGAGCATTAAGTGAAAATGGAAAAGTAACCGGCGTTCTCCCTCACTTTTTACAGGCTAAAGAAATTGCCCATAAAAACCTTACTGAACTGGTTCTCGTTGAAACAATGCACGAAAGAAAAACCAAAATGAATGAGCTTTGCGATGGCGTGATCGTACTTCCCGGAGGTTACGGAACGTTGGAAGAATTTTTTGAAATGATTACCTGGGCACAACTTGGTCTTCATAAAAAGCCTATCGCCATTTTGAATATTGAAGGTTTCTACGATGATCTCATCAATTTGATTGAAAATATGGTGAACAAAGGATTTCTAAAGTCTGTAAATCGAGATATGCTTTTAGTAAGTGACAACATAAACGACCTGTTGGAAAAAATGAGAAACTATCAGGCTCCAACCGTTGGAAAGTGGATTTCTAAGGAAGAAATATAATCTCTTAATAATATAAAAACAAAACCCGTCCGGAAGATCCGAACGGGTTTCTTATTAAGATTAAAAAATATTTTCTAAGGATAAGGAGCAATTTCCACTTCCAGCCCTTCCATGGCATCTGCAATATGCAACTGGCAGCCTAATCGGCTGTTGTCTTTCACATGGAAAGCTTCAGCAAGCATTGCATCTTCTTCATCTCCCATTGGTTCCAAACCAGGATCATTGATTACGTATACCTGGCATGAAGCACACATCGCCATTCCGCCGCATACACCAATAGTACCTTCTTCAGCCAATTCATACGAACGAATGATCTCCATTAAGTTCATGGACATATCCGTAGGAGCTATAACATCGTGGATTACACCTTCTCTGTCGGTGATTTTAATATTAATATCTGACATAATTCTGCAAAATTAGTCAATTTTTTTCACAACAGCCTTCTCTGCTTCTTTACGGCTTCCGTCAAATCCGTCTACTCCACTTACGGTAGTATATTTTAATACGAATTTTTTACCAGGATTGAGTCTGTTATAAACGCTCTGACACATCAAAGTAGCTTCGTGGAAACCACAAAGGATCAACTTCAATTTACCAGGATAAGTATTAATATCTCCGATAGCATAAATACCATCAATATTAGTTTGATAATCAAGTGCGTTGTTTACTACAATCGCATTCTTCTCAATATTAAGTCCCAGTTTCCGATCTCACCTAATTTTGGAGTCAATCCGAATAACGGGATGAAATAATCTGTTTCAATTTCAAAAGCATCCTCACCATCTTTTTGTACAGTGATCGCTTCTACCTTTCCGTCACCTTTAATACCGATAACTTCAGCTGGAGTAATCAATTTGATTTTCCCTTCGTTTTTCAAATCCTGAACTTTCTCTACAGAATCCAAAGCTCCTCTGAACTCATTTCTTCTGTGGATCAAAGTTACTTCACTCGCTACATTGGAAAGGAAAATACTCCAGTCCAGAGCAGAATCTCCACCTCCTGCAATCACTACTTTTTTATTTCTGAAGTGCTCAGGTTCTTTAACGAAATATTCCAATCCTTTCTCCTCATAATCCGCTACATTTTCGAAAGTAGGTTTTCTAGGTTCAAAAGTCCCTAACCCACCTGCAATAGCAATAGCTTTACATCTGTGAACGGTTCCTTTGTTCGTAATCACCTCAAACCACTCATCATCTACCTTTGTATAAGAAACTGCCGTTTCTCCCAAGGTAAACCCAGGTTGGAACTGCTTGATCTGCTCCATCAAATTATCTACCAATTCTCCAGCGTTTACTGAAGGATACCCCGGAATATCAAAAATAGGTTTCTTAGGATAAAGTTCAGCCAATTGCCCTCCCGGTTGTGGAAGTGCGTCAATAATGTGGCACTTCATTTTTAAAAGACCCGCTTCAAAAACGGCAAAAAGCCCTGTAGGCCCTGCACCTATGATCAATATATCAGTGGTTATCATAATTTAAGATAATTTAATTATACATGTAACTGCAAATTTACTAATTTTAATGCGAAGCATATTTAATTGATTCTAAATAAAAACCTGAGATTTGTCAAATATCTAACAATTAAGATTTTAAATTTGGCAATGTTTTTGTAAACGACATAACATGAAGAAACTTTTCAACTTTTTAGCAGTCTTTATATTCTTTCTAGGTTCAGCCCAGATTGATAACGTAGCAGATGGTGAATCTATTACCCTAAGAATTCACTATGGATTCTTAAATGCAGGGACTGCTAATCTCACCACCAAAAAAACAACATACAAAGGAGCACCCCATTTGTACGTAAAGGGTACAGGCCAAACTACAGGTGCTGTAAAAGCGTTCTTTAAAGTAGAAGACTTATACGAGAGTTTTATTGATTCTGCCACAAGTTTACCCAGCTACTATGTCCGAAATGTTAGGGAAGGAAGTTATCGCCAGCATTTTGAAACAGCCTTTAATCACGATAACAATACTTTAATTTTAACAGATAAGAAAACGCCGGCAAACGGCTCAAAGGTTATAAAGTCTGTAAAAGGAGTGCAAGATATGCTTTCATGCTTCTATTATCTCAGAAGCAAGAGCCAGGATGAATTGAAAGTAGGAACAGTAATCAATATGAATGTATGGATTGATGACGAGATGTTTCCTTTCCAGCTTAAGGTTATAGGAACTGAGGATTTAAAGACAAAATTCGGTACCATCAACTGTTTAAAGATCATTCCATCTGTAAAAAGCGGGAGAGTCTTTAAAGAAAAAGAGGGAGTAACGATGTGGGTTTCTAATGATGCCAATCATATCCCTATGCTTTTAAAGGCTGAACTGGCAGTAGGTTCATTGAAAGCGAGTATTGATGATTACAAAAACGTAAAATATCCTTTAAAATTTACCAAGTAATACTAATGAATAAAGAAACAGAGAATCTAAAAATAGATTCTCTGTTTTTTTTGTATTAAAATTATTTTGTGTTTTAAAATCTATAGGCAACACCTGCTTGTGCGATCCCTTTCATTCCGATATTGGTTTCTACAAAAACACTTAGATCTCCTCCATATCTTAGCCCAATGGGAACCACATTAAATCCGAATCCAGTACTGCTATCTTTATTCTCCTTTTTATTATTCTTATTGACATAAGTGGTACTGGTAAAATTAACACCGATACTACCTCCTGAGTATAATCCTAGTTTATTCTTTCTAAGCCAGAAATAATCTACTTTTGGAAGGATTGAGGTTATACTTTGTTTCGAAACAGATTCTGTTTTTCCAAAGAATTCATTGGTAACATCTATCCCATAGCGCCAGTTCATATTTTTACTGTACACCATTACTCCAAGAGCAGCAACACCATTACTTGAAGGACTTTTTGTATCGGAGAGACTTCCAACAATAGCAGAACCTAGATCATAAGCAGTCCCATACACAGAAGGTGTTCCATAGCTGGCTGCAATTTCAATTTTTTGAGCATTAAGGCTTGCTCCCGCAATTAGAAGCGGAAATAATAATTTTTTCATCACGTTTATTTTAACTGGGGTCAAAAATAAACTTTCATCAAATTAATTACAACAAAAATACAATTTTAACAAAAAAAACGCCCATTTTACTCAATATTCCCTAAACAGTTAGAAATAATTAAACTTTTAATGAGCTTATGTAATATATTTTCAATTCAAGTTGTCTTAATAATAGAAGCAGCAAAGGGGCTGCGATGTCAATACTTCGTTGAAATACCTTCGTAAAGTATGGACATAAGAAACAGGCACGTGTAAATTTTCAATAAAATCAGTTTTTAATTACGTTTTGTTTCTTAGGTCAGTAATTAAAAACAAAAACCTCCGGAGCTCCGGAGGTTTATTTTTTATAATGTCTTGAATTGTTCCAAGGTTCTTATATCATTTTCAAAGAACATTCTGATGTCACTCATTTGGTAAAGAAGCATTGTAATTCTTTCAATACCCATTCCGAATGCATATCCTGAATATTTCTCAGAATCAATGTTTACATTCTTCAATACAGCAGGATCTACCATACCACACCCCATGATTTCTAGCCATCCTGTTCCTTTTGTGATTCTATAATCGGTTTCAGAGTTGAGCCCCCAATATACATCGATCTCAGCACTTGGCTCAGTGAATGGGAAGTAAGAAGGTCTCATTCTGATTTTAGACTTTCCGAAAAGCTCAGTCGTAAAGAACTGAATAGTTTGCTTTAAATCGGCAAAGCTTACATTCTCATCAATATATAATCCTTCAATCTGATGGAAGATACAGTGAGAACGTGAAGAAATTGCTTCATTTCTGAATACTCTTCCTGGAGATAAAATTCTGATAGGCGGCTGATTTTCTTCCATATAACGAGTCTGCACAGAAGAAGTGTGCGTTCTCAAAAGAATATCCGGATTCTGCTCAATGAAGAACGTATCCTGCATATCTCTTGCCGGATGATATTCCGGAAGGTTCAATGCGGTAAAGTTATGCCAGTCATCCTCAATCTCAGGACCATCTGCCACTGCAAATCCAATTGATTTAAAGATTTCAATGATTCTATTTTTAACCAGGTTGATCGGATGTCTTGACCCCAAATCCAATGGAAACGCTGGTCTTGTAAGATCTTCTTTTTCTAGCGCAATAGAAGATGTGGAAGCACTTTTCAAATCTTCCAATTTCACAGCAACTGCTTGCTTCAAAGTATTGATCTTCTGCCCGAATTCTTTCTTCTGGTCGTTAGGAACTTCTTTAAATTTTTCAAAAAAATCATTCAGAACTCCTTTTTTACCGTTGTACTTGATACGGAAATTCTCTATCTCTTCCTTAGAGGTAGTATTGAAGCCGTTTACTTCGATCAGTAGTTCTTCTATCTTTTCTATCATTATTTTTACCCTTTCAAAATGTTTTGCAAAAATACAACTTTTAAGTTGAATAATAAGTCCGTCATAAAAAAATCTGCCTCTTTTTCGGGAGGCAGACTTCAATCACTTATTTCACTTAAATAAAAAAATTATTTCTTTTCTAAAGCTTTCACGTTGATCTGAAGAGTTACCTCATCTTTAATCACTCCGTTTTCAGCAGGAGCCTGGAATTTCACCCCAAACTCTTCTCTCTTGATATCCTTAGGCTCAGTAGCAATACTTACGTCTCCATCTTTCACAGAAACATTCGCTTTAAACTGAACAGGTTTTGTAATTCCTTTAATTGTTAAATTACCATCCAAAAGAGTATTATAATCACCTTCCGGAGCAGGAGTAACCTTTGTAATTTCATAAGAAGCTGTTGGGAATTTTTCTACTTCAAAGAAATCACCACTCTTAAGGTGACCATTTAATTTACCCATATCTTCAGGACTGTCTTTCAAGTCTACAGAGGTAAGGGAATTCATATCAGCAACAAATTTACCGCTTTCTAGTTTTCCGTCCTTCACTGTTACATCTCCACTTTCAAACTTGATGGTTCCGAAGTGGCTCGTATTTTCAGATTTAAATACTTTGTATCCTTTCCATTCAACCTTACTGTTTAGCGTATCCAAAGTGTACTGGTTACCATCTTTGGTTGTAGTCACTTCATTACCTTCACTGGTAAGCGGTTTATCTTTTTTACAAGAAACCATTACGGCAGCAACGAATAAAGCAGGAATAGCTAACGAAAACAGTTTTTTTCTCATTTTTGATTTATTTTTATTACTCCCGCTAATATAATAAAAAAAATTATGTTTTCATAAAAACCTTACATTTGTAATATGCTTTTAGAAATAAACAATTTATTCTTCTCTCACACCAAAGAAAAACCGCTGTTTCAGAACCTTAATTTAAGATTTGAAGCCAATAAAATCATTGCTCTGGCTGGAGAAAGTGGATGTGGAAAATCTACCCTTTTAAGCCTGATGTATGGATTATTAGATTGGGAAAGCGGAGAAATTATCTTTGATGGAATGAGACTACTGGGACCCAAAGGAAATCTTGTTCCCGGAGAAGCTGAAATGAAGTTTGTAGCACAGAATTTTGACCTGATGCCTTATGCTACTGTTGCTGAAAATGTAGGTAAATTTATTTCAAATATTAATTTAACAAAAAAAAGAGAAACCGTTCTGGAACTTCTTGATGTGGTTGGGCTTCAGGAATTTGCAGATGTACTTCCTAAATATTTAAGTGGTGGCCAACAACAGAGGGTTGCCCTTGCCAGAGCACTTTCTGTTTTACCCAAACTCCTTATTCTGGATGAACCATTCAGTAACCTGGATTTTCCAAGAAAAATAGAGCTTAGAGAAAGGCTTTTCCGTTATGTAAAGGAACATCAGATCTCGTTGATTATTTCTACCCACGAACTTCAGGACATTATGCCATGGCTGGATCAGATCGTTATTCTTCAGGATGGAAGACTCATTCAAATAACAGCCCTGAAGAAACGTATCGAAATCCTTACAACTCTTATGTTGCTAAATTATTTGGAGAAGTAAATATCTTCAATGAAACTGAAGCAGCCAATTTTGAACTTTCAAAGTTTTTCTATTACCCGAAGGGAATAAAGATCTCCGAAAACGGTCTTGAATCAGAGGTTTTGGAAAGTAGATTTGCAGGAAATTATTATTGGAACAAAATAAAAGTAAAAGATAAAGAGCTGGTAGTTTATACTGATGAAAAACTACATGGTTCTGTCACTATTTCGTTTATCTAAATCAAAAAAACAGAGATTAAAAAAAAGTGAATTTGCAATACTATTTGTTTACTCCAAGGCCTTTATTTACTCAATTTTTCAAACCTCCTCACTTTTCAAAACAACACATAACTCATACATTTACTTACACTTACCCATAAAAAAAATACAAACATAAGAATCTGTTATTAAACTTTTTCTTACATTTGTATTTCCACAGCATAAGGAAATTATTGGTTATTTCTCTTTCTGCCTTCTAGACGGACATTAGCAATCTTGCAATTAAGTCTTTTGAAAGATTACACTGTCCAATTCTTTCCTTTTTTTTTATGGATATTCAGCTAAAAGCTCAGTAATAGCTATTAAGCTTTCTTCACAAATTCTGACTTTAGAGCCATTGCTCCGAAACCATCGATCTTACAGTCGATATTATGATCACTTCCTGGTCTTAAGCGGATATTTTTAACTTTAGTACCAGCTTTTACCGGCTTAGGTGCCCCTTTTACAGGAAGATCCTTTACTACCACTACAGAATCACCATCCTGAAGCTCATTTCCGTTAGAATCCAATATCTTTCCCTCATTAGCGGCCTCAGAAGCTGCCTCCTCAGGATTCCATTCATAGAAACACTGAGAACATACCATCATATTATCGCTCGGGTAAGTAAATTCGGAGCTACATTTCGGACAAAGTATTGTATCACTCATATTTTTAATTTTTGCAAAGGTAGGACTTTTTAAAGGTTGAAGTCAAGAGGTAAAGACCAGTATAGTAGATAATAAACACTGAATAATTCACTTATTTATTTTACACCAACTAGTGAATTGAAGCAATATAGATAAGTTAACCGTAAAGAAAATAAAGTATATTAATGAACAGCTTATATTTTATTCATAAAGACATTTCATTTAAGCAAAGATATATGTTCATTCATCTTTAGATGAAAGGCTGTTATAACTGTATAAAAAAATATGAATCTTCAGAAAAAAATTTACAGGCTCAACATTTTTTATCATTTAAAAAAGTAACTGACTCATTCATCATTCACGCTATACCTACAACTCTCCTACTCTAAGACCCTCTTACTCTAAAAACCCTCTGCTACTTAAACTCTGCAACTCAATTCTAAACTCTCAACTTTAATTCGTATTTTTGCAGATTCAAACAGCGAAGCAAACTTATGGAACTTATTCACAGAAACTTGGCAATCGGAATTCACGATGCCTTACAGGAGACATTTTTTGAAAAGAACAAATATGCCGATAAAGTTATTGAAAGACTTTTAAAGGCAAACAAAAAATGGGGAAGCCAGGACAGAGCCGTTGTTTCTGAGATTTTCTACAATATCATCCGTTGGAAAAAACGCCTTGAATACTATATGGGCGAAGGGGTAAAACCAAACAACATCTATAAACTGATCATTGCTTATCTTCTTTGGAGCAAGACTAATTATAAAAAGTTTGAAGAGTTTGACGGAATCAAGATTGCGGATATCCTTACCAAGCTTAAAAAGAATACAGTTCCTACAAAAGCAATTGAACATTCTATCCCAGACTGGTTGGCAGAAACTTTGGAAAAAGAATTAGGAGCTAACTGGGAAAGAGAAATGATTGCTTTAAATGAGCAGGCTCCTACCGTTTTAAGAACAAATTCATTAAAAACAACAACAAAGGAGCTTATTTCTGACCTTTCAGATGAAGGGGTTGTATCCTTCACTATCAAAAATTATCCTGATGCAGTACAGTTGGAAGAGAAAAAGAATGTTTTCCTTACTACAGCCTTTAAAGAAGGATTGTTTGAAGTTCAGGACGCTTCTTCTCAGAAGATCGGATATTTCCTTGATGTAAAAGAAGGACAAAGAGTTATTGATGCATGTGCGGGTGCCGGAGGCAAAACGCTTCACCTGGCTGCATTAATGAAAAATAAAGGACAAATCATAGCTTTAGATATTTTCGAATGGAAATTAGCTGAATTGAAGCGTCGTGCTAAAAGAGCTGGAACACATAATATTGAGACCCGTATGATCGCAGATAATAAAGTGATCAAACGTCTTCATGAGAAAGCAGACAGATTATTGATCGATGCACCTTGTTCAGGTCTTGGAGTCTTAAAAAGAAATCCGGACAGCAAGTGGAAAATCGATCAGGACTTTATTGACAGAATAAAAAAAGAGCAGCAACAAATCCTTCAGGATTATTCTAAAATGCTTAAAAAAGGAGGAAAGATGGTATATGCAACCTGTTCTATCCTTCCATCGGAAAATAATCTTCAGGTAGAAGAATTCCTTAAAAATAATCCTGAATTCAAAATGATTAAGGATGAAAAGGTAATGCCAAGTACAGGATATGACGGATTCTATATGGCCTTAATTGAAAGAGTGTCTTAATCGACATTACAATACAACTATAAAAACTACTCCAAGGGGTAGTTTTTTTGTTTTTAGGCCATACTATGTAACAATCTTCCCATATTCCCTACTAACTCTATAGATTAACCGTTTTGATGTTGTAAAGTAAATTTATAAATTATAATAATTACTTTATGCAAATGATATTATGAATAAAAGAACTGTACTTACTTTCGAGACTAACTTTTTACCATTCCTGTCTTCTAAACAGGTTTATGGAAGCTGATACCTCAGTTCTTATCATGGAATAGTATATTCTATTCATTAACACGAAAACCGTCCGGAATTCATCCCATAAAGAATACAAAACGTTTACTCATTTGAAAAACTGACTCACAATGCTCACTCCTTGCTTTTTTAAAGTAGAGAAACGCATTACAAGGTCTGAATCTATCTGTATGAAAAGAAATCTTTAAGTACTGATGGAATAAAATGACGATAAAAAAAGTCTATAAAAAACAAAACCTTCTTGCATGAGAATTGCAAGAAGGTAAAAACACAAATGATGAAAAAAAATTATTTCGAGCCACAAAGTAAGGGCTAAAATTCGCAGAATAAATTATCATATATTAAGAAATATGTCATTTTTATTTCGTATAGAGGTTACAATCATTTTAACCTGGCGAAAAAAATCAATTAAAAACATATTAATCTTCTCAAATAGTTAATATTTTTCTTTAAAATATATTAATTGATTAAAAATTTTAACTTATACATATTTTTAATTGTTATTTATAAACATCCCCAATACATTTGTCTCATAAATAATAAAAATATGTGTGGAATAGTATGTTTATTTGACGCCAAGCAAAAAACCGAGATATTAAGACCTCAGGTTTTAGAAATGTCAAAAAAGATTCGTCATAGAGGACCGGATTGGAGCGGAGTGTATCAGGATGAAAAAGTAGTTTTCTCCCATGAAAGACTTGCTATTGTAGATCCTACTTCCGGAAAACAACCTTTATTTACTAAAGACGGAAAAGTAGTATTAGCCGTAAACGGTGAAATCTATAACCATAGAGAATTAAAAGAAGAATTTACCGATTATGAATTTCAGACCCAATCTGATTGTGAAGTCATTCTAGCGCTTTACCAAAAATATGGAAAAGATTTTGTTGAAAAACTGAACGGGATTTTCGCATTTGCCTTATATGATACTGAAAATGATATTTACCTGATCGCCCGTGATCACATGGGAATCTGCCCTCTTTATCAGGGATGGGACAAGAACGGGAACTATTATGTAGCCTCAGAGCTAAAAGCGCTGGAAGGGGTATGTAAAACTATTGAAACATTCTTGCCAGGTCATTTGGTATACAGCAAGGATGGCATTGAACTTCAGCAGTGGTACTCCAGAGAATGGGAAAGCTTTGATCATGTAAAAGAGAATGATACAGATATTTCTAAATTAAGAAAAGGTCTTGAAGATGCAGTACACAGACAATTGATGAGTGATGTACCTTATGGAGTATTGCTTTCCGGCGGATTAGATTCCTCCGTTATTTCAGCCATTACAGCTAAGTTTGCAAGACAGAGAGTTGAAAGTGGTGATACTCAGGAAGCATGGTATCCAAGATTACACAGTTTGCGGTAGGCTTGGTAGGATCTCCCGATCTGGCTGCGGCACAAAAAGCTGCAGAACATATCGGATCTGTTCACCATGAGGTTAACTTTACCGTTCAGGAAGGCTTAGATGCGGTACGTGATGTAATTTATCACCTCGAAACTTATGATGTAACTACCATCAGAGCATCCACCCCAATGTATCTTTTAGCAAGAGTTATCAAATCAATGGGGATCAAAATGGTGCTATCCGGAGAAGGTTCAGATGAGCTGTTCGGTGGTTATTTGTACTTCCATAAAGCTCCTAACGCTAAAGAATTTCATGATGAACGGTAAGAAAACTTGGGAAGCTACACTTGTATGACTGCCTGAGAGCCAACAAAGCCCTAATGAGCTGGGGAATAGAAGGAAGAGTGCCTTTCCTTGACAAAGAGTTTATGGATATTGCAATGACCCTTAACCCTCAGGATAAAATGATTAACGTTGCTGAAGGAAAAATTGAAAAATGGGTATTAAGAAAAGCTTTTGAAGATATTCTTCCAGCTTCTATCACATGGAGACAAAAAGAACAATTTTCAGATGGTGTAGGATATTCATGGATTGATACTTTAAAAGAGGTAGCTGAGAAAGAGGTTACGGATGAGATGATGGCTAATGCAAGATTCAGATTCCCTTTAAACACGCCTCAAAACAAAGAAGAATACCGATACAGAACTATTTTTGAAGAGCATTTCCCTAGTGAAACTGCGGCTGCCACTGTTCCGTCGGTTCCATCCGTTGCTTGTTCCACACCAATCGCCTTGGAATGGGATGAGGCCTTCAAAAAAATGAATGATCCAAGTGGAAGAGCTGTGAAGGTACACGAGACATCGTACTAGAAGTTTGAGGGTTTGAGAATGGGAGTGCTTTAGAGTGAATAATGAATGGTTAATTTGATACACCTATCAATCAACAACTTACCATTCAAGCTTAAGATGTAAGGCTATTGTAATACTCAATCAATTCACGATCACTTGTGAAGTAAAATTGACTATTAACATTTACCATTTAAATCATACACTTTTCCCTCTTGTTTTTAACTTTCATCTCAATAATTTATTAATCCTGTAGCAATACGGGATTATTTTTTGAATTAACTATAACAATATGGCATAATTTAACTGACAATCAAAAATAATATCTAATAAATAATTATATTTGGAAAACGAAAATATCAATTATAAAAAAATGAGAAGAAACCTTACTGTTTTATTTGCCTTATTATCCATCAGTTTTGCTTTTGGACAGGGAAAATATGGCAAATATCTGAACTCAAAAAAGCTTGCTTTAGCTTATAAAAGCGTGAAAGATGCTGATAAGGATGATTATTATCAACAGTTTTACTGGCTGGTAAAAGCTGAGCAACTTAAGACTTATCCTCACCTAAAGGATATAAAGCCTGTAGTTTTATATGAATTTGTAAAATATGTCAACCCTCAAAATCCAACAAAAAAACTGGATAAAAGAGATAAAGAGCTTAGAGCGACTGCAGAATTATCTTTAAATCAATACTTCAAAAACAAGAATTTTGAAAACAACTCAGTTCTGATGTATAATCTTGAAACGTATGTAGACCCATCAAAAGGACAGTTTTACACTAAGGTAGATCCTGAAAAAATTAAAGAACTGGTTCCAAAAGAATTATTTGCTTTTAATTCATTCAACAGAAACTTAGGCGAGGAAAAGACTTATTATCTTTGGGTTGATAAGAAAAAAGATGATCTGAATATTGTAGATATTATTCCTAGCGAGAAAGATGATAAATCATTCTACACAAGATTAAGACAATATCTTCCAAGTTATAAGTTTTCAAAATATGTTCCGACTGTAAAAAAAGGAAATAAGACCGATAAAACAGATATAGAATATTATTATATCATGCCTTTCGAGCAGAATACCGATAATATTGAATACAAAACAAAGGATTTCAAAAATTTCACTTTAAGCCAGTATAGAAAAGCAGGTGACGAATGGAAAGGAGTAGAAAAGACTAAAAAATAAATCAAAAAGTCCTGTGATATTTCGCAGGACTTTTTTAATTTTATATGGATTTCTTTATCTAAGGATCAAACCGCTTAAAGTAAGCACTTTCTTCACATAAAATAAGTCTGGATATTTTTGAATATTTCAGCCTATACAAAATGACAGAAGCGACCCCTCAACAGGCACCAATAAAGAAAATTCTCCCATTAATTCTGGCCACAGCTATTTTTATGCAAATGCTGGACTCAACGATTCTGAACACCTCTCTCCCATCCATTGCCAAGGATCTTCATGAATCTCCACTGAATATGCAAAATGCCATTATCAGTTATGTATTGACATTAGCCGTTTTCATGCCTGCAAGTGGATTTCTGGCTGATCGTTTCGGAACTAAAAAAGTATTTATTTTCTCGCTGTTATTATTCAGTTTAGGATCTTTATTCTGTTCTTTATCTCAAAACCTCACGCATCTTGTTATTTCCAGAGTAATTCAGGGGGTTGGAGGAAGCTTGATGACTCCGGTCGGAAAGCTGGCACTTATTAAAACTTTTGATAAGAATGAATTGCTTAAAGCAATGAACTTTGCTATTATTCCTGCACTTATAGGGCCTGTTTTAGGGCCTCTAGTTGGTGGTTATATGGTGGATTATCTATCATGGCACTGGATATTCCTCATCAATATCCCAATTGGGGTGTTAGGAATTATTTTAGGATTAAAATTCATGCCCGATTACAAATCCAGTGATGTAGATTTTGATTTGAAAGGATTTTTAATTTTTGCAGCAGCATCTCTCCTCCTTTCTGTTTCACTCGAACTTTTCGGGGACATGCAAAATATAACGCCGGTTCTCATTGTATTTATCCTTGGATTCTTGTTTCTTTATTATTACTATAAACACGCAAAAAAAGAAGGTCATCCGATCTTTCCTTTAAATCTGTTTCAGGTAAGAACGTTCCGAGTAGGAATTATAGGAAATCTTGCCACAAGACTAGGGATTAGCTCTGTTCCCTTGTTACTTCCCCTGATGATTCAGATTGCTTATAAACAGTCTGCGGTAACTTCAGGCTGGATCACTGCTCCTATGGCTCTAACGGCTATATTCGGGAAATCATCGGTAATTAAAATTCTTGATAAATATGGTTATCGACAAACATTAATGGTGAATACATTTATCATCGGAACGTTGATCTGTATGTTGGCTATTCCTGATATTCATACCTCTTTATATTGGTTTGTTCCTATTATTGCTGTTCTCGGATTTTTTAACTCGATTCAGTTCACCTCAATGAATACGATTTCCATTGCAGATCTTAGAAATTTTCAGACCAGCAGTGGCAATTCTTTAATCTCAGTTAATCAGCAGCTCGCTATTGGTTTCGGAATTGCTTTTGGATTAATTGTTCTAAAGATATTTGAAAGTTCAGACCTCATCCAGGGGGAAACACACAATGCCTTCCGATACACTTTTCTTACCGTAGGAATATTGACGATCCTATCGGGATTCGTATTTAGAAGACTCCATATTTCGGATGGAAAAAATATGAAATCGAAGGAAGAATAGCCCAAAGGGAGAAAGTTGAAAACTATTTTTATTTTTCAAACTTTCTTGCTTTATAACGGTTCAACATTTTCTGTTTTTACGAACTTATCACAGATCAATGCATTTGCCTTTTAAGTATGGTAATTTTGTTTACATAAAATCAACAATATTATGACAACTAAAAAAGTAGAAATGGTAGTATCTCCAAGACCTGCCCACTTTGTAGGTGACGGTTTTAGAGTTCATAATTTTATTCCAGGCGTACATGGATTAGATATGAAAAGAATGGATCCTTTCATTATGCTTGATTATAATTCAAAATTTCATTTCAATGGTTCTGATAGACCAAGAGGGGTAGGTGTTCATCCACACAGAGGTTTTGAAACGGTAACCATAGCATATAATGGAAAAGTAGAACATCATGACAGTGCCGGAGGCGGTGGCGTTATTGGAGAAGGTGATGTACAATGGATGACGGCAGCAAAAGGAGTTCTTCACAAAGAATATCACGAAACAGAATGGGCTAAAGAAGGCGGAATCTTTCAGATGGTTCAGCTTTGGGTGAATCTTCCTGCAAAAGATAAGATGAGCCATCCAAAATACCAGGCTATCGAAAATTCTAAAATGGAAAAGGTTGATCTGGGTGAAAATGGTTTTGTAGAAGTGATTGCCGGAACATATGATGGTCATAAAGGTCCTGCATTTACCTTCACTCCTGTTCATATGATGAATGCTAAGCTTACATCAGGTGGTAAGGCAGAATTTAATTTTCCTGCCCACTTCAATACTGCAGCTTTGGTGATTGAAGGGAATATAACCATTAATGGAGAAGACCATGTGAAAGCAGATCATTTTGCACTCTTTAAAAATGAAGGAGAAGCCTTTACTATTGAGGCCGGAGAAGATTCAGTCGTTTTAATTATCAGCGGTGAGCCCATTAATGAACCGATTTTTCCTCATGGGCCTTTTGTAATGAATTCCAGAGAGGAAATCATGCAGGCATTTGAAGATTTTAATACAGGAAAATTTGGATATCTTGAAGATTAGAAGAATAGAATTAAATTTTCCTTAATCTTAAATTGCTCCTTTTTTATTAACTTTAACTATCATTATATTGGGTTAAAGCGTAAAAGATTAATATTACATACATTGCAGAGAGATAAACCTTATAGGTTTTTGAAACCTATAAGGTTTATTTTCTTAACAAGATTTTTCACAGAAAAACAAAAGATATCAATCTCTTACAACTTCACCTATCAACTTGTAATACAAAAAAATTATGAAACCGGAATTTGAAAACATACCTCTTGTAAAAGCTGAAAAAAGATTTGAAATAGAATTCAATGGACATTATGCCTTTATTGATTATCGCGAAACTTCTCATCAGATAGCTTTGATCCATACCGAAGCAGAACCGGAGCTTGCAGGAACTGGTGCAGCAGCGGCAGTCGTGGAAAAGACTTTGAATTATATTGAAGAGAGCGGTAAAAAACTTCTTCCTTTCTGTCCTTATGTTTTTGCCTTTATTAAAAAACATCCTGAGTGGAAACGTATCGTAGATGAAAAATTTGACGGATACGATAAACTGTAGCTCTTTATCAACAAACATTAAAGTAACATTTTAAAAAGCATTACATCATTATGTCAAATATTGGACTTATCATCGAAGAAAAAGCAGCAGATATCGGGAATTTTCTGGTAGGAAGACTTCTTCCTTTCCGTGAAAAAAGAGCTGTGGGGCCTTTTGTTTTTATTGATCACATGGGGCCTTCGGAATTAAAGGATTATCAAAATCTAGATGTTCCACCGCATCCACATATCGGACTATCTACCTTAACTTACCTGCTTGAAGGCTCTATTTTCCATAGAGACAGTGTTGGCAGTGCACTTGAGATCAAACCTGGTGCTGTCAACTGGATGACTGCCGGAAAAGGAGTAGTACATTCCGAAAGAACTCCTGAGTATTTAAGACACAGTGATAAAAGACTTCATGGATTTCAGATCTGGGTAGGCCTTCCTAAACATCTTGAACAGTCTGAACCTACCTTCCACCATATTGAAGAAAATGACATTCCGGTTTGGGAAGAAGATGGAATTCAATATAAATTAATTGCCGGAGAAGCATTTGGAAAAACATCTCCAGTTCCTGTACACAGCAAATTATTCTTCATTGAAATCAAAACCAAAGAAGCTAAGAAAATCAGCATTGGAAAAGATCTTTATGGAGAAGCAGCAATGTATGTTCTGGATGGAACAGTAACAACGGAAGGGAATTCTTACGGCTCAAAACAACTGATGATTGCTAAGGATACTAAACTTTGTGAATTCGATATGAGTGAAAACGGCACCGTATATCTTTTCGGAGGTGAACCTTTCGATGAGGAACGTTTTATCTTCTGGAACTTTGTGAATTCTGACAAGGAAGCAATCGATCAGGCTAAAGTAAATTGGAATGATCAGAATCATGATGCATTTCCACTGGTTCCGGGTGATGAACAAGAATATGTTCCTCTTCCCAAGGCAATTTTAAACAGAAAATAACCCCATTGAGAAAAAACCATGAAAATATTAGCATTTGCAGGCAGTAGTTCTTCTACTTCCATCAACCGGGAACTGGTAAAGTTTGTTGTAAAGGATTTCCAGAATGAAGAGATCAATCTCCTTGACCTTAATGACTTTACAATGCCTGTTTTTTCTGTGGATCTTGAAAAGAAAGGATTTCCGGATGAAGCCCATCAGTTTCTCAAGGCCATTGAAGAATGTGATGTTATTATTTGCTCTCTTGCAGAGCATAACCGATCTTATAGTGCTGCTTTTAAAAATGTTTTTGATTGGGCATCAAGGATTAATGTAAAAGTTTTCCAAAACAAGCCCATGCTTTTGATGAGCACTTCTCCCGGCGGATATGGCGGCGGAAATGTGATGAATACAGCTAAAACATTTTTCCCACAATTTGCAGCCGATATCAAGGATACTTTTTCACTACCAAAGTTCTATGAGAATTTTGATCTTGAAAGCGGAATCATCAATCCAGATATACTAAGCGAGCTGAAAACAAAGATTGAAAACTTTAAAAATACAATTACAACCAATGACTAAGGGAAGACTGGAAGCTTTCAGTGATGGAGTCATGGCTATCATTATCACGATCATGGTTCTTGAACTGAAAGTGCCTGAAGGAAGCAGCTGGACAAGTCTCAAACCTCTTCTTCCTAAATTTTTAGCCTATATTTTCAGTTTCATTTATGTAGGTATTTACTGGAACAACCACCATCACTTGTTTCAGACGGTAAGAAAAGTGAATGGCAGCATTCTTTGGGCGAATCTTCATCTTCTATTCTGGCTTTCTATGATGCCTATTGCTACGGAATGGATTGGTACCACAGGTTTTGCGAAAAATCCTGTTGCTACTTATGGAGTCGCCTTAGTAATGTGTGCAATTGCTTATACTATTCTGGAGAATCTTATCATCAAATATGAAGGTGAAAGTTCTAAGCTAAAGGAAGCTATTCATTCAAAATATAAAGAAAATATATCCATTATATTTTATGTTCTGGGGATCGCTACTTCATTTTTTTATCCTTATATTGCCATAGGTTTTTATTACATTGTGGCTCTTATATGGCTGATTCCGGACAGAAGAATCGAAAAAACATTAAAAGACAATTAATATGGAAACACACGAATATCCCAACGGCGACATTACTGTCATCTGGCAGCCTCAGAAGTGTATCCACTCGGCTGTATGTGTAAAAATGCTTCCCAAGGTCTATAATCCGAAAGACAGACCCTGGATAAAAGCAGAAAACGCAACCCCGGAAGAACTAAAGGCACAGATAGATCAATGCCCATCAGGAGCATTAAGTTATAAATTCAATACTGAAAAATAATGGCAGTAACGGTAAAAGCAATTTTAGGAAAGACAAAATATTACACAGAGGTAACAGCGGGAGAAAATACAATTATTACCGATGAACCTATAGATAAAGGCGGACAGAACAAAGGTTTCAATCCCATGGAAATTCTGGCGACATCTTTGGCAAGCTGTACGGCAGCTACTCTAAGAATGTACATCGAAAGAAAGGAATGGGAGGTGGAAAACATCAATGTAGAAGTGGAACTTGAAAATTATCCGTTGACCAAAAGAGCCATCTTCAAAAGAGATATTACCTTTGAAGGGGTCTTGGATGACGAACAAATGAAAAGACTTCATACCATTGCTGATGCATGCCCTGTACATAAAATATTAACCAACGACATAGAAATACTAACTAAATTCTCATAAAACATGATCGAAGTAAAACAAAACAACGACGAAAAACACGGAAGTTTTGAAGCTTTCATAGATGGAAGACGCGCAGGAATGATGACGTACACCTGGGCCGGAGAAGAAAGATTTATTATTGACCACACGGAGGTGGAAGAAGCTTACAACGGAAAAGGGGTAGGTAAGGAAATGCTTTTGGCAGCTGTAGATTTTGCAAGGAAAAACGGGAAGAAGATCATTCCACTTTGCCCTTTTGCTAAAGCCAGTTTCCAGAAGAGTGAGGAATTGCAGGATGTTTTAGTGAATTAATCACGGTTTCCACCCTTACAATACAAACCTTTCAGAGTAAATCTGGAAGGTTTTTTCTTTAAATGGGAAATCATTTTCATTTTAACGCTAAGTTCGCAAGGGTTTTATTTAAATTAATATAAAGAGTTCGCAAGGGCGTTTCACTTAGCAAAGCTCCTTATTCCACACTAGGTTCTTTCTTAACGCAAAGTTTATTTTGGATTATACTAAATTTTAAATGAACAACGAGAGAATCGATTTGATGAAGCCAACGGTTATCATTAGCTTAGAAATAGTATATAGTTTTAAGATGAAAACATAGAGAATAATTACTTTTAGAAGCTTCATAACTCCCTACTTCCAGCTCCCAGCTTCCAAACTTTCTGAAAATATACGTTTCATCCCAAGCTTAGATTACTTCCCTTGAGTAATTATATAAAAATTGCCCATGAATTAAATTCACGATTCACGATGGTTCTTTTTTATATATTTGCTAAAATTTAAAATCTAAGCATGAATTCAGGAACTGTCCTTTTGCTGTTTGTCTTTATCTACTTTATCGGCCTTTTGGTAATTTCATATTTTACCAGCCGAAATTCTGACAACCAGTCTTTCTTTATTGGTAATAAAAAAAGTAAATGGTGGCTTGTTGCATTTGGAATGATAGGCACCAGCTTAAGTGGTGTTACCTTTATTTCAGTTCCGGGAACTGTTGGAAAAATGACCGGTTCCGAATATATTTATGGAGGTTTTGAATATTATATGATGGTGATTGGTTTTTTCATCGGATATTTTATTGTAGCTGCTATTCTGCTGCCTCTGTATTATAAGATGAACCTCACCTCTATTTATACGTATCTGGGAAAAAGATTCAATGTAGAAGCGCATAAGATTGGATCTATCTTTTTTATTATTTCAAGAGCGATTGGTGCTACAGCAAGATTATATCTGGTGGTGAATGTATTGCAGATCTTCCTTCTTGAAGGATTAGGAGTTCCTTTTTGGGTAACTTCAATGGTTCTTTTGCTAATGGTTCTTCTCTATACTTTTGAAGGCGGAGTAAAAACTATTGTCATTACGGATACTTTACAGACTTCTTTTATGATTATCAGCTTGGTGGCCTGTATCGTCTATATTTTGTCTAATCTGAACCTGTCTTTTGGTGAAGCTTATACGATATTAGAACAAAAGAATTATACCCATTTTATCAATTTTGATCCTAATTCCAAGACTTTTTTCCTTAAAACCATCCTCGGTGGAATTTTCATTACCATTGCCATGACAGGACTGGATCAGGAAATGATGCAGAAAAATATCTCTGTAGACAATCTTAAAAATTCAAAGAAAAATATGTTAACCTTTGCAGGAACCCTTCTGTTGGTTAATCTTGCCTTCTTATTCTTAGGGGGGCTACTCTATCTTTTTGCTTTGCAACATGGTGCAGAATATGGAACAACAGGAACAGATCCAATTACCAATATTTTTGGGTTCAAAGATGCAGCAGGAAATATCAAGAATATTATGGGGGATGATCTTTTCCCTGCACTATCTCTTAATGGGCATTTCCCAATGATGATTTCCGTTATTTTTATTATCGGATTGATTTCAGCATTATTCCCTTCTGCTGATGGAGCTTTAACGGCTGTAACAAGTTCGTATTGTGTAGATTTATTAAATCTAAACGAAGATAAAACGAAGACTGAAAAAGAGAAGAAAAGGCTTCGTATGAAAGTCCACTTAACATTCACTGTGATGTTCTTCATCCTGATCATGGTCTTCAAAGCTCTGAATGACAAATCTATTGTCTACTTGATTATGGAAATTGCCGGATACACTTATGGGCCATTATTAGGACTTTTTGCTTTCGGAATCTTTACTAAGTTCCATATCTCCAAAAAGTATTCAATTCTTATGGTGACTATTTTAGCCCCTATAATCACTTATTTAATCAATTTTGCGGTGACAACCTACACCGATTACAGAATTGGTGTGGAGCTGATTGTTCTGAATGGATTATTGACATTCATTGGGCTATGGCTGGTGAAAGATAAGCAGCATTTGAGAGTTGTTTAGATGTAAAAACTTCAGGATTCCAACTTTTGGATCTTTATAAAAAGTAAAAAGGCTGTTTTCTTTTGTAGAAAACAGCCTTTTTATCAATTGATATTATTTATTCTTTAATCCATTTTATGGTTCTTTCAAAAGTTTTCGTTTTAACTTTAATCAAATAATCTCCTTTTATAAGCTGAGCTACATTAAAAACACCTAGGTTATTGTGATCCGGCTTATTATTCAACTTATTCAACACCAACTTCCCGCTTACATCATATATCGTGAGATCATATCCTTCATTGGTATTTGGAAATTTAATATTAAGAATTCCTTTACCTGGGTTAGGATATATGACAAATACATCTTTATTTCCGGCTACTTCATTTACAGCCAATACATCTTTACTGATTGTAAAATTAATCAGATTAATATTAAAAAATACATTCCCTGCTCCTACTACCATAATTCTGGCTGTTGTTGTATTGATGTCAGGAATAGTGATGCTCTCAGAACCATCATTTGGAGTGGAAGCTACCAGAGTAGTTGGGTAAGTAAGACCTCCATCTGTTGAAAGTAAAATACTTACATTGGAACAATTTACAGGGGCAGCGGTGGTATTGGCTACATCCCAAGTTATCGTCTGTGTAGAGTTAGCAGTCCATGTTACTGCGGTATTAGGGGCAGTTACCTTAAATGGACCAGAGTTTCCATCCACCGTAATGATTGCATCATCATTGGCTACTCCTCCACAACCTGCATTATTATCTCTTACCGTAAGCCTAAATTCCATTGTTCTTGCATAAGATGGCAGAATTTCTCCTTTTGATGTGGTATTATTGATAATACTTGTCAGTCTTGGAAAGTACCTATAGGAAACCGTTTCCGGCACAAATGACCTGAATATAGCCGCATTTCCAGTTGGAGTATTCCAGTTTCCTTCAGGCCCGTTATCATTTTGTTCCCAGCAATAAGTAAGTGCATTGTTTTCAGCATCTATTGCAGAACCCGTAAGCTTAAATGGTGTTCCTTTCGGTATTGTATAATTACTTCCTGCATTCACCGTAGGAGCAGTGTTGCTAACAGGATTTGTCACCTGGCAAGTTGTTGATGCTACTGCTGTGGTAATAGATTGAAATGACCGGGTATGAAAAATAGGAATACTGTTATTTGCCAGATTATTTAAAGTTCCGCAAATTCCGGCATATGCCATAATTGTAATTCCGCTTCCCGGTTCTACAGCATCACTCGCTTCCCGGTTACCGTTACAACTTCCTGTTACTGCATTAAAAGTATGTGGTCCCCAAAACTGATGTCCTACTTCATGAGCAACATAATCAATATCATAAGGATCACCCACCGGGTTACCTCTACCCGTGATCCCTTTTCCTTTATAATCAGGATCACATATACCATAATAAGCTAATCCGCCGCCGCCTGTGCTAAAAGTATGTCCTATATCATAACTATTAATTCCAATTATGGCATTAATCTGAGTCTGGCTTTCCTCAATCAATACATCTGAATCGTTATTACCATTGAAAGGATCTGTATTAGGATCTGTAAAAACAAGACTGGCCTCATTAGGAACTAATATCAATCTCACAGCCACCTCTTGCTCATAAACACCATTTACTCTGTTCACAGTCGTTACAATGGCAGACAGCGTTTGAGCTACCGTAGGAGAAGCTTGTCCTGTTGCAGCTTTTGCATATTCACCTGTACAAGCTACTGCAAACCGGAAAATTCTAATTTGGTTTCCTACGCCCGGAGTAACGCTTTTTTGGGCATTTTTTTTTTCTACTTCAAATTTTTCATCTTTGGTTCCGCAAATCATGGGATTCTTATTAATTAAATCCTCTTTTTTATAAATAATATAATGATCAATATCATTTTTTGCATAAGGATCAATATAGGTATCCCCTGTCACCACAGATTTTATCTGAGCATGAAATCCCAACTCTGTAAAGTCTAATTTTAAAGTTGCGTATTGATCATCAACTCCTTGCCCTGTAAAAGTAACCAACTGGGGGAATTTATCAGCTAGCTCAGGAGCCATTACTGCAGATTTCCAGATTTTGAATTTTGCTTTTGTTCCATCTGGCATAGGCAAAATAATAATGGGAGCTTTATCTTTATAATCAGTATCCCTCAACTCCGGAACTGATTGAAAATAGCTTTTCATGCCGGCTACATCTAATTTGTAGGTGAGAAATCTTTCCGGCTGTATCAATCTGTCACCTTGCTTAGCACTGACAGATCTTTCACTAATTTTTGTAAAAAAATCCTGTGCCTTCCCTAAAGAAATGGATATCATAAATATCCCTAGATAAAGTAATTGTTTAATTTTCATTGTTTATGTCGTTTGATTTTAAATAAATAATTATAAATCTAAACAATAAACACATACAAAAAAACAAACATTCTCATTTATTCATAATAACAATATAAATTATAATTATCTGTAAATTAAATATGTAAAAACAATTAACATCATGAAAAATATTAATAAAACCATCCTATTTCCGCCCCTTAAATATTAAAATGATCTCCTAATTGTATCGGAAAATCACCCAATATTTCATCATTTTCCCTTATAAAGGGATCTATTTTCAATATCTTTGAGGGCAAGAATTAAAATAAAAAAACAGTATTAAAACTATGAAAAAAATTATTTCACTTTTCGTCTTTATATTAACATTCGGTTCTGTAGCAGCTCAGGAAAATTTTGAGGTGTCTACTTTAAGGATTGGGCCTTACAAGATCTTCATGGAAAAAAGTGAAGCAGAAAAAATTGCAGGGACTACAATCAAAATTTCCGACGGACAGCAAAAGAGTTTTGTAAAATACAATGGTGAGGCTATTAGTATTGAAGTTTTTCAGGGATATGGCGGAGCTGCAAAACCAGATGCTGTTACCATTGCCGGAATGACCACTACCAGTAAAAAATTTAAAACCAAAAGTGGAATGGGTGTTGGAAGTACCAGAGATGAGCTTATCAATGCTTACAAAAACTACCCTATATTCAGTGTTCGTCCTGAGGTTGATGAAAATGGCAAGCGTATTAAAGATGCAGGATATTTTAATATTGAAGACTATGATGCCGGAACTCAGTTAACATTTAAATTTGTTAATAATATTGTCACTGAAATTACTGTTTATATCAACGAAGGCTGTTAAAAGCAGGAAAATATTCAAATAAAACAAAATCCGGGTTTTTATATCCGGATTTTTGCATTTCCATAAGCCGGTAAAAAATTGTAAATTCGCGTGCAAATAAATCAGATATAATGAGTAAAAGTATCGAAGAGTTAAAATCTCTTACTACGCAGATCAGAAGAGACATTTTAAGAATGGTTCACGCTGTAAATTCAGGACACCCGGGAGGAAGCTTAGGCTGTACAGAGTACTTTACAGCACTTTACGGAAAGGTGATGAACTATCATCTTCCTTTTACGATGGAAGGCAAAAATGAAGATCATTTTTATCTATCAAATGGACATATTTCTCCTGTATACTACTCTACTTTGGCAAGATTCAACTTCTTCCCGGTAGAAGAGCTGAAAACTTTCAGAAAGCTTGATTCAAGATTACAAGGCCACCCAACTACTCACGAAGGTCTTCCAGGGATCAGAATTGCTTCAGGTTCTTTAGGACAAGGGCTTTCTGTAGCTTTAGGAGCTGCTTTAGGTAAGAAAATGGACGGAGATCAATCTCTTGTTTACACTCTTCACGGAGATGGTGAACTTCAGGAAGGTCAGATCTGGGAAGCACTGATGTTTGCTGCTGCTAAAAAAGTAGACAACATTATTTCTACCATCGACTACAACGGACGTCAGATTGACGGTGATACAGATGATGTATTAAGCCTTGGAAATCTTCACGCAAAACTTGAAGCTTTTGGATGGATTGTTTTAGAAGAAAAGAACGGTAACGATCTTGAAGCTGTAATCGGTATTCTTGAAAGAGCAAAAGCTGAAACAGGAAAAGGAAAGCCTGTAGCAATTATGCTTCACACAGAAATGGGTGCTGGAGTAGATTTCATGATGGGATCTCACGCTTGGCATGGTAAAGCTCCTAATGATGAGCAATTGGAAACGGCATTCAAACAATTGTATTTAGAAGCTCCTGCTGACTACTAATATCTAACTATCTGTTAAAATCTCGATTAATAAAAATAAAAATGAAATATACATATACAGAAAAAAAGGACACACGTTCAGGATTCGGAGCAGGATTAGCTGAGCTTGCTGACAAAAACCCTAATGTAGTAGCACTTTGTGCAGACCTTATCGGATCTTTGAAAATGGAGAAATTCATTGAAAAAGCTCCTGAAAGATTCATCCAGGTGGGTATTGCAGAAGCTAATATGATGGGACTTGCTGCAGGTCTTAGCATCACTGGGAAAATTCCTTTTACCGGAACTTTCGCCAACTTCTCTACTTCAAGAGTATATGACCAGATTCGTCAGTCTATTGCTTACTCTGGAAAGAATGTAAAAATCTGTGCATCTCACGCAGGTCTTACATTAGGAGAAGATGGAGCTACTCACCAGGTATTGGAAGATATCGGGATGATGAAAATGCTTCCAGGAATGACTGTAATCAACCCTTGTGACTACAACCAGACCAAAGCGGCTACTCTTGCTATTGCTGATTTGAAGGCCCTGTATATTTAAGATTCGGTAGACCAACTGTTCCTGTATTTATCCCTGAAGACATGCCTTTCGAAATCGGAAAAGGAATCATGCTTCAGGAAGGTACTGATGTAACGATTGTTGCAACAGGACACCTTGTATGGGAATCTCTTGTAGCTGCTGATGAGCTTGAAAAAGAAGGTATTTCTTGTGAGGTGATCAACATCCACACTATTAAGCCTCTTGATGAAGAGATCATCTTAAAATCTGTTGAAAAAACAGGTAAAATTGTAACGGCTGAAGAGCACAACTATCTTGGTGGTTTAGGAGAATCTATTGCGGGAATGCTTGCAAGAAGAAGACCTACAAGACAGGAATTCGTAGCAGTAAATGATACTTTCGGAGAATCTGCAACGCCTGCTGAATTGATGAAGAAGTATAAGATTGATGCAGCAGCAGTAAAAGAAGCTGTAAAGAGAATCTTAGCTAACTAATGATTAGCATTATCATAAAAAGCTCGGGCGGTTTCTTCGAAACCGCCCGAGTTTTTTTATTGAATCATTTAATGTCAGAGTTTGAATGATGAACCACTCCTCCGGTGGCGGGGAATGGTTATGCATAATTGTCATGGTTGTAGCTTCTACCCTACTTATTGTTTGTTTTTATGATTCCGGTTGATTCAAAGGAACTCCTACTGCTATAAGGATTGGACATAATATTTCTGTGATATATTCTTCTTGTCTTCTGTCAGAAGCTTTTGAACCTGAAAAGTAATTGCTGATTCTATAGTTTTTCACAAACTGATTTCGTTTTTTTCCGATGGAATAGTAATATCCTTCTGTTTCATCATTGATAAAATAGGTCATTTCATCAAAAGTCATGATCTTTTTGGAAAGAATCCATTTTTTGTAAATACACTTCTCCGATTTGTCAAAAATATACTTTACAGGAATCCTGAAAAGCAGGTCAAACAGGAAATAGATCATATAAACACTCCATATCACCAGGCCAATTTTAAACTGATCTGCAGACATCTTATCCATAAAGTAATAGATCATTACGAAAAGAGCGATAATTCCCAATGCCAACCACCAAATTAAAGTCCGAAAGAAGCTGTAATTGGGCATGATGCTTATTTCACTCCCGTTCTCTTCAAATTTATAACGGTCTATTACGTTCATTTCCTGAATCGTTAATTTTCATGATGTCTTCTGTTTCATTTACCATCTTTTGGATTCCTTTTTGTGTTAAAGCCTGTCCGATAGTTAAATGTTTCTCTTTTCCGTCTACTTCAAAGTAAATAGACAACACTACATTGGTGGTAATAAACCCCATATACTTTGTAGCCAAAACATGGAAATTCGTAAAATCCTTTATATCATAAGTTCTGGCCGGAACAAAAATGGTATGCTTACCCGTAATGGTCTTTCGGTCCATATCAATGACAAACTTTTTGGTAAAGAAGTTGATAGCGATAAGTACGACCAATGCAATAAGAATAAGACTGAGGATTCTTACATCTTTAAAGACCAATCCTGCTATTATTAAAAAGAAAAGACATAAGACAGATACGAAAACCGGTTGATTTTTAAAAATATATTGGTTTCCTTCCTGCTTGTAAAATTGATAAGAATTCATAATAGATTGTTTTTTTTATATATTTTGATTTAGGTGTTATAAGACTTGATCTATTTTTACTCAAAACGTTGAGCAATTTCATCTTCGTTGATCGTTTTCAAGGTATTTAAATCTGTTCTAAAATACGTATCATGAATAGAAAAGTAGGCATTTATTTTAACATTTGTATATTCTGATGCTTTTTTCCAGCAATCAAAGAACCATTCTTCAAATAACTTATATTTTTCATCATCATATTCATCAAGGATATCATCAAAATCATCTCCTTCATAATGATCCTGAAAATCGGAGGCTGCCTTCCATATTTTTTCTGGAATCAGTGCATCCCATCCTTCATTTTCATCAGCACTCCTGAGCTTTTGAGTAGGCAAAAAAATGGTACTCGTAACTATTTTTCCTTTGCTGTCTACTCCCCAGCATACAATATCAAGATATTCATATTCATACTCAAAATAGAATGCCTTGATATCTCTTTTCCCATTATGATCAAGATAACCGATGCTTTCTCCATTCAACAGATGAATCAGGTCTTCTGTAAGCTGTATACTGATCTCTTTCAGATATTTTTCAAATTCAATATTGAGTTTTTTAAGCTCTTCCATAACTGATTCTGTTTAAAAGATTATGATCGGTCAATTTTCCTTCCGACTAGCTTTTCCAATTCAGAAAACATTTCATCGATAGGGAATGCCAGCAAATCGGGATGGTTTTTCAGCCATTGTGAATGCAATGTAATGAAATCTTCTTCCAAACTGTAAAACGAACTGTTTTTCAATTTGTCTCGGGTCTTATTAGGTCCAAAATATTCGCTTTCCAGGTATTTTTCGAGTTCTCCTTTTTCCAGATTTTCTACTTTTGAGCACTGCTCAAGAAATAGATCAAGGTGTTTTTGAGCACCTATCTTTCTTAACCCTTCTTCAATATCTCTGTTGAGCTCCGGCGACCATCCTGAATTCCATACAAACTGGGAAAAGTTCCCATTGGAATACTGCGCAAAGTAGTAATCAAGATAGTAACTGATGATGGAATCTTCATGCATATTTCTCTCTTCAAAACCTTCTTCATTCAGGAGATTCACAACAGAAATATTGGAAAGGATCAGATCATAAGAATCGTTACTATGATAAGATGTGTCTGAGACAATTATTTTATCTTGCTTCATATTATATAATAAAATGTGTTTTTTTATTCATCCTTTTAATTGCCCCAGGTTTCCATCCACTCCAGATATTCACTTTTATATTCATTATCATTCAGCCTGATAATAATATCTTTCAGATCCTGCTTCTCAAATTCATAATCTGAAACGGTAAAAATCAAGAAAATATCTTTCCCTATACTATTTTTAAAAAAGTTTTCATTTTTAAGTTTTTCCAATACCTCAATGCAAGTCGCATACAGCTTGGCTTGAAATTCTCGGAACCACTCATCATATTTGTCTTCATCCTTATATTGATCTTCATATTCCTCAAGCGTTGTACGCAGAACTTTACATATATCATTAAATTCCTGATCTGCCCCCTGCATTTCATATGTCCATTCAGCAGGTTCATATTTATAATAAACAGCATCATCATTATCCATTTTCTTAAGAGTTTCCATGGTATTAGACGAAGGACACACTGTCATTGCCCCTTCATCGCTGTACAAGGCAAAACTGTAGATATTCTCAGCACCATGCTTTTCATACATTTCTAAAAAAGCTTTTTTCGTAGCTTCTTCTATCTGTTGTTTCAACATCTTAAAATCCATGCTCTGGTTCTTTTTTTAAAAGGGGCGGTAAAATTACTCTTATCCTTTGAAATCAGAACACTCTATTTATTAAAAGTCCAGCCAGTTTCATGATTATAGCTAGTCATTTTTCCATCCCTCAAGGTTATCTGTTTTTGTTATACATGATCCATCCTGGAATTAGAATTGCTCCAGCAATAAGTAATGGAAGTAATTCTCCATAGCCGAACAGCCAGGAAGTTTCTTTAGATGAGCCTATTTTTACAACAACAGCCAAACAGAAACCTACGATGATCATAATAATTCCTAATGTCTTTTTCATATGATTCAGTATTAATTTTTATCAGTAATTTAGTCCACAAAATTGTTATAGCGGCTCAGCATAGTACCTGCCTCACTTTCAAGATTATCAAGATCTTTATTCAGTTCACTATTGTTTTCATTCAAACTTCTTTGGACGATTCGCATTTTTCCAAGAAAATCATTCACCGAATTATTAAAAGCGATATAGCTTCCTTCTTTCTGTTTTTCAGACGATGGAATCTTTTCATCAACATTTTGTTTATATAAGGTTTCCATTTGTTGATACTGCTGGGCAAACTTCTGCTTATAGACATTTACATCTTTGATATCATAAGAATCATCAATGATCTTTTGGGCAAGCTCCATTGTTTCTTTGGAATGGATGATTTGGTCTTTCAATGGATGGTCTTTAAGAACTGCAATTTCCGCTTTATCAGCCTTTGGAGAAAGTTTGGTAAATAGCTCATTGGCTGCATTACGATTCTCTTGAATCAGTTTATTCGCCTTTTCATTGATCTCAGTAATTTTTTTTCCTTTGTCATCCTTCCAGTCTTCTCCATTTTTATAAGCTTCCAGTTCTTTTTTTAATGCTTCTAACTGAGTAGCCGTGTTTTTCATTTTATCAACAAGAACCTGATAATCTTTTCCTAATGCATCCGGCGCTTTAATGTCCTGATTCATCCACATCATAATAGTAGGTGTAAATATTGGAGACATCCCGATATACTGTGGGTTTGTCGCTACACTTTTCACATATTCGTCCATCTGGTTCAATGATTCCTGAAAATTTTTAATAAAATCAGCCTGGGCATCATCCATTTTTACCATCTTATTATTAAAGGAAACAATATCTCTGTTTTCGTCCCCAGAATTGACGTTAAAAGGATTTACCTGATTATTATTCCCGGTTTGTGAAAGTTTTTCTTTGATTTTCTCAAGCTTATCACAAGATATCATCGAAAGTCCTATGCTAAGTATTCCTGCAATGATTAATACTCTTTTCATAATCTAATATTAAAAGTTAAATAGAGTTATTTTGTACCTCCCATTAAGATCATCCAATTCATTCACCACTTCCTGCATGATTTTCTTACTGAAAGATTGAGATACTACAGGACGCTTAAAATGTGAAACATTTGTAAAGTTACCATACAGATAATACCCTAAAGGAATAAATCCCATTCGAATTGTCTGTAATTCATATCCTTCAAAATCTTTGAAATCATAAGTAAATTTTCGACGATTTAATCCTGTATTAGCAATGGTAAGACTCTTTAACACCGGATCAAAATAAACTTTTGGAGGCATAAAGGAAACAAGGGTTAACAGTCCTGAAAAGATCAACATAATGATTCCTGTTTTAAGATAACTGGTATTAACAATCACAATGACCGAAATCAGTACCCAGGCAATAACTATGACATGTTGTAATGATAAGTATTGTCTCACCCGATAGCCTGTCCCTTCTTTTTTTAAATGTTTAAAATCTTCCATACCTGTAAGCATCTGATGTTTCTATCCGATAAATGAAAATTGGTCTTCAGCTATTTTCCCAATCAATGGTAAAGGCTTTTCCACCTCATTAGCGGCATTAATTGCTCCAATAATCATCAATACCAATGGCAATACACTCAATATCCCCAAAATACCAATATGAGTTACCGAAATAAGAATCCCAAGAAGGGTTGGTAAAATAAAAGAAAGAATTGCCGCTCCAAGAGATTGCTTAAGATGATACCTTAAAAGACTATCAGCCTTTTCTTTTCCTGATATAAAAGCAATCAACCAACCGATAATAGTAATGTATGATACAATAGATAATGTTTTGTTGTCCATGATGAAGTTTTTTTAATTAATATTTTAGTGATTTTTTATCTGACTCAAAATTGCAACAGAAAATTATAACTCCAATTTCTCAGACAACTACAAAATAACCTCAACACAAAAACAAAGCGTCTACAAAGCGTCTACACATTAACACAACAATCTAAATAACAAGCATTTAAACATCATGTCCGATTTCATTTTTTTACATGAATCATTGATACGTGTCTGCAATTTTTGTACTTTCACCTCATGAAACAGCTGTTCACTTTTTTTTATTTTTTATTCTTCACCTGTATTCTTTGTCCGGCTCAAAATGCATTTATTGATGGTCTTAAAAATCAATTATTGGGTAATAGTTCTGCTGAAGAAAAATTTAAAATTTATAATGAACTTACTGAATATTACAGAGTCAGTGATCAGTATCCTACTGCTGAAAAATATATTCAGGAACAACTGAATCTAGCTAAAAGTGAACATCATTATACTGAGGAGGTAAAAGCCTTGGTCCAGAGTGGGATTATTAAACTTAATCAATCACAATATGACAAAGTTCCAAAGCTTATTGATGCTGCTAATACCATTGCTCAAAAAGCGAATGACAAAACGGCTTTGTTATATGCTGCTTATCTAAACATTTACTATAATAATACCCTGGGAGAAGCTGAAAATACCATAAAACTTATTCAGAAAACACTTCCACAGGTTGAAAAACTGCCTTCAGAAGTTTTACTGAATGCAAAACTCAACTATCTACTCTATGGCATCCACTCTGAATGGAATGATGCTAAAAATGCTACGTTGTATGCTCAAAAAGCAGTGGAACTAGCCCAAAAGTCAGGTAATAAAAATATGCTCAGCTCAGCTTATTCTGCTATGGCCGTCTGTTATTATTTCCCTTATGAGAAAACCG